>CAMOYC010000054.1 GCA_946629665.1 uncultured Lachnospiraceae bacterium | reverse complement strand
CTGAGGAAATGGCAACTGCTTAAAGCGAATAAAACCTGTTTTGGGCTCCGCGACGTTGTGTGAGCAACGCGAGTTTAGGACGCGGAGTCCATAAAAAACAGGTTTTAAGAGCGTTAAAGCAGTCCATTTCCGAAATCTGCACAGACCGATGCTTTTGATTTCAGCCAATTTTTATTATGCGACGCTTCCTTTTTCAAGAAGTTCGTTATAAAAGCTTGATCATTAATTCTACTATCAGCACCGCACTGCAGGCTCCGACCGCCACTTCAATCAGGCCTCTCCTGCAGATGGACAGCGCCACCGCTACGATCAGGGCCGCCACCGCAGAAATCATGTGGTCGGTTGCGTACAAGATCGCAGGGAATGTCATGGCCGACAGTACTGTGTATGGCACGTAAAAAAGGAAAGACTGCAGAAAACGGCTGCGGATCTTCCCCTTCACTAGCACGAGGGGAATCACCCTGACCAGGTAGGTTACGATCGCCATAACCAGCAGGTAGGGTAGAAATACATTAAATTTCATCTTGTCCCTCCACTTCGATTGGAAATGCCAGAGCACAGATTGCCGAGGCTGCCACCGTGCAGATGATTATGGAGAATCCACTGGGGATACTCTTTAAAACCGGCACATAGTAGAGAGCCATGCTCAGGCCGATTGCCAGGAAAGAAGCGATCATGACATGGCGGTTTTCCACTGCCGCAGGCACCACGATCGCAATGAACATGCCGTAAAGGGCTACGCCGAGGGCTGCGGTGATCATATGGGGAAGGATGTTGCCCAGGACTGCCCCCAGAAACGTTCCGGAGGTCCAGCCCAGAATGGGGGTCAGCATGAGTCCCAGGAAGTATGACCGTCCGATCCTGTCGTTGGATATGGCCATCGCATAGATCTCATCTGTCACCGCAAAACCGACGACAAAGCGCCAGATTCCTGTTACGCTCTCATCCAGTTTCTGGGACAGGGAGATCGACATGAGCATGTATCTAAGGTTGATAATAAACTGAGACAGGGCCAGTTCCAGATAAGACCCCATCGAGGCAATGATGGTGAGTCCGGCAAACTGCCCGGCCGATGTCAGGTTAAACAGGGAGATCAGTGTGGCTTCCACAGGGGTCAGACCGTTCTCCACCGTCAGAATTCCAAAGGCGAAGGAAACTGCAAAATAACCGAGACAGATCGGTATACCGTCTCTTAATCCGCGTGCAAATTCCATAATTATGCCTCGTCGATCGCCTTTCCGATATCATGTCTCATGTATTTGTTATCGAAGGAAATCCATTCGGTTGCCTCGTAAGCTTTCTTTCTGGCATCCTTCAGGTCTGCTCCCTTAGCTGTGACACCGAGGACACGGCCTCCGTTGGTTACGATGCCTTCCTCCGTCCTCTTAGAGCCCGCATGGAAGCAATAGTAGCCTTCCCGATCCTTGAAGTTCTCAAGGCCGGAGATCAGGAATCCTTTCTCGTAGGAAACCGGATAGCCGTCGGAAGCAAGAACAACACAGACTGCGGCATTGTCTTCAAACTGAAGGTCGATCTCGTCGAGTCTTCCGTCTACGCAGGCCTCCACAACTTCGATGATATCATTCTTCATTCTGGGAAGCACAACCTGGGCTTCCGGATCACCAAAGCGGGCATTGTACTCTAACACCTTGGGACCATCTTCCGTGATCATCAGGCCTGTAAAAAGAACCCCTGTGAACGGACGTCCTTCTGCTGCCATCGCATCGATGGTAGGCTGGTAGATATATTTCTCACAGAATTCCTCGACCTCTTTGGTGTAGAAGGGGCTGGGAGAAAATGTTCCCATACCGCCCGTATTAAGGCCCTGGTCGCCGTCTTTCGCCCTTTTGTGGTCCTGGGCGCTTGTCATACACTTAATTGTCTTGCCGTCGCAGAAAGCGAGCACAGAGACCTCACGTCCGGTCATAAACTCCTCGATCACCATACGGTTTCCGGCATCACCGAACTTCTTCTCTTCCATGATGGTCTTTACGCCTTCTCTGGCTTCCTCGATCGTATTGCAGATCAGAACACCCTTGCCCAGGGCGAGTCCGTCAGCCTTTAAGACAATAGGCATCTTGCAGGTTTCAAGATAGGCAAGTGCCTCCTCTTTGGAATCAAAATTCTCGTAGGCTGCTGTGGGGATCTTATATTTTTTCATAAGATCCTTGGAGAAGGCCTTGGAACCTTCGATGATCGCCGCATTGGCACGGGGTCCGAACACCCGCAATCCCTCTGCTTCAAAGGCATCCACGATACCTCCGACCAGGGGATCATCCATGCCGACGATGGTGAGGTCGATCTCTTTCTCCTTCGCGAAAGAAACCAGTTTATCAAACTCCATTGCTCCGATCGGCACGCACTCGGCATATTCACCGATTCCGGCATTGCCGGGAGCACAGTAAATCTTATCTACTTTATCACTTTTTGCAACGGACCAGGCGATCGCATGTTCTCTTCCGCCGCTTCCAACGATTAAAACCTTCATTCTTGTCCTTCTTTCTTATCCAAGGGTAACCTTTTTACCTGCTACATGTACTTTATCATTGGCGATCAGGTCGATGACCTGAGGCAATATCACCCATTCCGCCTGCTCCATGATCCTTCTCTGCAGAGTCTGTGGAGTATCATCCTGCTCGACTTCTACCGCTTTTTGCATGATGATCGGGCCGGTATCCGTCCCCTCATCAACAAAATGCACTGTCGCGCCGGACACCTTCACACCTCGATCCAGAGCCTTCTCATGCACATGCAGGCCATAGCAGCCGGTGCCGCAGAAGGAAGGGATCAGGGATGGATGGATATTGATGATCCGGTTCTCAAACTCCCGGATCACGACCGGAGGCACGACCACCAGATAACCGGCCAGGACCACCAGGTCGATCTCCCGCTCCACGAGGGCATCCCGAAGAGCCAGATTAAAGGCCTCCCGGTCGGGATGATCTTTCGGGGAAAGCAGGAGAGCTTCCACACCGTATTTCCTTGCGCGTTCCAGGGCGTATGCTCCTGCATTGTTGCTGATCACAGTCACGATCTCTGCATTCGTTATCTTTCCGGAATCAATGGCATCCATGATCGCCTGGAGGTTCGTTCCTCCGCCGGAAACCAGAACGGCCATTCTTAACATAAATCCACTCCCTTTTCTCCGTCCGTGACGGATCCGATCACATAGGATGTCTCGCCTGCTGCTTTTAAGGCTTCCGCCGCTTTCGTGACATCAGCCGGATCTAAAGCAAGCACCATACCGATTCCCATGTTGTAGGTGTTGTACATCATTTTCTCCTCAATGTTGCCCTCTTTCGCAAGAAGACGGAACAGGGCGGGCACTTCATAGCTGTCTTTCTTAACGATCGCTCTCACGCCTTCCGGGAGCATGCGGGGAATATTCTCATAGAATCCTCCGCCGGTGATATGACTGCAGCCTTTGATCGTCACTCCGGCTTCCTTCACCGCTTTCAATGCCCCTACATAGATTCTGGTTGGAGTGATCAAAGCCTCTCCCAGAGTCTTTCCAAGTTCTTCTTTATATTCATTCAGGGCTTCCTTTTCCATAGGAAATACTTTTCTGACCAGGGAAAAGCCATTACTGTGGATGCCGGAGGAGGTGATACCCAAAAGCACATCTCCCGCCTTGATCTCCTTGCCAGTGATCAGGTCCTTCTCATCCACGATCCCCACTGCAAAACCTGCCAGGTCATACTCATCTTCCGGATAGAAACCGGGCATCTCCGCGGTCTCACCGCCGATCAGGGCTGCGCCGGACTGCCGGCAGCCTTCCGCAACGCCGCTGACGATCTCAGCGATCTTCTCCGGGAAATTCTTGCCGCAGGCGATATAGTCCAGGAAGAATAATGGTTCTCCCCCTGCACAGGCGATATCGTTCACACACATGGCAACACAATCGATCCCGACTGTATCATGCTGATCCAGGAGAAAAGCCAGTTTTAATTTCGTTCCCACTCCGTCCGTTCCGGATACCAGAGTCGGATTTTCCATGCTCATAAACCGTTTCAGAGAAAATGCTCCGGAGAAACCGCCGATATTGGAAAGCACTTCCTCCCGCATGGTGCTCTTAACGTGCTCTTTCATAAGCTCTACTGATCTGTAACCTGCCTCAATGTCCACTCCGGCTTTCTTATAATCCATCCATAACTCCTTTCGGTCTTACATCTGCTTCAGGTATTCTTTATATCCGATCTCGTCTAATCTGTCTGCCTTGGCAACCACCTGTTTCTTCAGGTTAGCCGCATATTCTTTTAACCGGCCCAGAAGTTCCGCGTCGGAAGTTGCCAGGATCTTTGCCGCAAGAATGCCGGCATTCTGGGCTCCGTTAATCGCTACCGTAGCGACCGGGATCCCTGAAGGCATCTGCACGATGGAATAGAGAGAATCCACTCCGCCAAGATCCGATGTCTTCATCGGGATTCCGATGACGGGCATCGGGAAGATCGCTGCGCACATCCCCGGAAGATGAGCTGCTTTGCCTGCTCCTGCAATGATCACTTTAAACCCTTTTTCCTCTGCTGTTTTTGCGTATTCAAAGAACTCTTCCGGCTCTCTGTGGGCCGAGATGATCGTCATCTCAAAATCTACTCCCAGTTCATTCAGAACATCTGCTGCTTTTGCCATGATGGGCATATCTGAGTCACTGCCCATAACGATTCCAACTTTTGCCACGTCAACTACCTCCCTGGTATTCCTGGATATATTTTGTCCTCTGCTCTGTGTTCTAAGTTTATTTTACGTAAGCCTGCTTCAGGTCTTCCTGCATATCGAGCACAGCCTGACGGCTTGCATCTGCATAATCAGCCGGCCCGAAGGTGTCGCTGTAAGGCGCTTTCTTATAAGCGCAGATGATGCCCCGGCTGGAGTTCACGATCGCTCCCAGCCCGTCCTCATTAAAGAAAGGCTTCAGATCCTTGCCCTGACCACCCTGGGCACCGTAGCCGGGAACCAGGATATAGTTCTTCGGCATAATCTTTCTTAGGGCTGCTCCCATCTCCGGATAGGTGGCTCCTACTACAGCACCGACATAGCTGTAATCTTCACCCATGTGGTCCTGGCCCCACTCGGCAACCTTGGAGGCCACGATCTCATAGAGGGGTCTGCCGTCTACCAGCTGGTCCTGGAACTCGCCGCTGCTGGGATTGGAGGTCTTGACCAGGATAAAAAGTCCTTTGTTCTGCTCTTTGCAGATCTTGATAAAAGGTTTCACTCCGTCAGAACCCAGATAGGGATTCACGGTAACAAAATCTTCCGTGAAAGGAGAAAATGCATGGCGTCCGATCTGAACAGTGCCCAGATGTCCCACTGCATAAGCTTCGGAAGTAGACCCGATGTCTCCTCGTTTCACGTCGCCGATGATCACAAGTCCCTTGCTCTTGGCGTAATCGCAGCTGCGCTTGAAGGCCCTCAGACCTTCGATGCCGAACTGTTCATACATGGCGATCTGTGGCTTGACCGCGGGCACCAGGTCATAAACAGCGTCAATGATGCCCTTGTTAAACTGCCAGATAGCCTCTGCCGCACCGGCAAGGTTCTTTCCGTAAGCTGCGAAAGCTTCGTCCAGGATGAAGTCCGGGATGTAGCTTAACATAGGATCCAGGCCGACCACGATCGGGGCGTCTTTCTTCTTGATGTTCTCTATCAGGTTCTGAATCATTTTATTCCTCCAATGTCCGGTTTTAAATATTTATTCACGGTAAAATCAATGCATTTATTCTAACATAATGCGCTTGCCTTCCACAATTGCCATTATGCCAAAATGCATGGATAAATCAATCGACTGGATATACAACTTTACCACTGCATATGGTGTAGCGGATCTCTCCGAAAAGAAGGGCTCCCAGGAAGGGGGAATTCTCAGCTTTGGAAGCAAAGTCTTCCACCGTTCTCATGCCATCCGGATCAAAGATCACCAGGTCTGCGGGCATGCCGGGACTGATATCTCCGGCCGGAAAACCATAGAGCTTCGCCGGATTAACAGTCATTTTCTCCAGCAGCTGCATCAGGCTGAGATGCCCCTGTTTTACCAGGTTGGTGATCCCCAGGCAGAGGGCTGTCTCCAGGCCTATAATCCCGCTGGGCGCCTTGGCAAATTCTCTTTCCTTCTCCTCCGTGGAATGGGGGGCGTGGTCCGTCGCGATCATGTCAATCGTACCGTCCGCCAGTCCTTCTATGATCTTGTGACGGTCCCAGCCGGTCCTTACCGGCGGGTTCATCTTGAGCAGGGTCCCGTAGAGAGGGACCTCCTCCTCCGTCATACTGAAATGATGAGGAGTAGCCTCCGCATACACTCTGGCCCCCTGGCTTTTCGCATAGCGGACCAGGTCGACGGACCGGCCGGAGGATATATGCTGGATATCCACCTTTGCTCCGGTCTCCATGGCCAGCATGATATCCCGGGCAACCATCACATCCTCGGAGATGGCGGGAGCGCCGCCAAGACCCATCCGGTCAGATATAACGCCTTTATTGATACCGTTCAACTCATTCAGCGAGGGGTCTTCCTCGTGGAGGGAAATGGGCTTGTCCACACGGGCAGCCGCCTCCATGGCTTTCTTGATAAAGGCTGCGTCGGTTAGCGGGATCCCGTCATCGGAAAAACCGCAGGCACCGTGGGCAGCCATCGCCTCAAAATCCACCAGTTCTTTTCCCTTAAACTCTTTGGATACTGCAGCCACCTGGTTCACATGGATCGGCAGTTCAGCAGCCCGCTTAAGAATATCATCAAGGACCTCGCAGTGATCCACAACAGGGCTGGTATTGGCCATGCAGACAACGGTGGTGTATCCGCCGGCTGCCGCCGCAAGAGAGCCGGTTCTCAGGTCTTCCTTGTAGGTCTGGCCGGGATCCCGGAAATGCACGTGTACATCCACAAGCCCGGGAGCTACCACACAGCCCCTGGCATCAATGACCTCATCCGCCTTTCCGAACTCCTCTCCGGATCCGAATCCAAGGATCTTTCCGTCTTCGATCCATACGTCCGTCCTCTCATCCATGGAGGTGCCGGGATTCATCACTCTCCCGTTCTTGATTCTCAGCATTTATTCATCCTCCCCGTCCTGTGCAAAGACTTCATTTAATTCAAAGGTGCCCTGTAGGGCGAACCTGCCTTCTAAGATGATCGGTTTCTCAAACCGTTCCTGGGAAGAAGTGAGTTCATCCACCTCTCCGTAGGAAATCGCAGTGATCCGGTCAAGCACCTCGTAGGGCAGCACGATATCCGTATGGCAGTTAAAATAAGCCTGCTTGGGATTCTCGTATCTCTTTAATGAAAAATCATTCTCCCTGGCGACCATCTCCCGGCCGTCGGGGTTAAAGACTTTCACGTCCTCGGAGTAGGCATAGCAGCTGTCACCCACCGCGATATGGGGACCCATTTTCTCCGCGATCAGTATGGGCAGTTTGTCAAAAATAGCATATCGGGTTGCCATCATATAGGCTGTGGTGTTGGTTCCGATCGCAAACTCTCCCATGGGGAGGCTGTTCCTTCCGTAGAAAAGGTTTTCCTCGATATATCTTTTGCCCTCCTCCGGGTCCGCAAAGTTCTCACAGGAGTAATCGGTTACAACTCCGTCTTCGAAGGTGAGTCTTAGTTCTTTATAGTGCAGCCCCTCCAGAAAGGCGGAAGAAATGTGCAGCAGTCCGTTGGTCCCCTTCAGCCTGGGTGTGGTGAATACCTCTCCCACCGGAATGTTCTCATCCGCCAGGCAGTTTTCAAACTTGGTCTGGGTTGCGGGATCCTCGATATCATTCAGCTGGATCATGAGGTTTGTCATGTTCTTGCCCCGGCCCATGATATGGACCGCGGAAGCCTGGTCCAAGGTCTCGATCAGAGTCTGCTGGATCTCCTTGTACTTTTCATTATCCAGAGTGTTCACCTTGTAGATCTCCTCGAAAAGCTCCTCAAAGTTATCCCCGATCGCCGGTATCGGATAAGCGATGATCGTATAACTTTTCTCCTCCTGGTTGATGTAGTTGTTCATCAGCTGGTTGCTGAGGGTGGACAGTTCTGTCAGCAGCCCCTTCTGCCGCTCACTCAGGTGGAATGCTTCCGCCTTGTTGACCGGTGCAAAAGGCTCCCAGCCAAAGACTTCAAAACAGGCAGGTCCCGCAAAACCGGCTGCGTTTTCCGCGAAGGTCTCGTAGGCCTCCTGCATACACTCGATCTTACGGTCAACCATTTTCTTATCTAAAAATACCGCATTGTCAAAGCGGTGGTCATAGCCATACTGTTCGTTGGGGTTAGTCGCCTGGTAGCCGATCCGGATATTCTGGCGCTTGTTCAGGGCATTCAGGGCGTAGCGGTAAGTCACCGTTGCCAGTCCCATCTCCTCAAACTGTAGGATGGCTGCCCGGATCACCCGCTCAAATCCGATATTATAGCGGATATCTACGATCTTTTTGGTGGTGATGTCCACTCTCTTGATCTCTAATCCCCGCCGGTATCCTTCCGTAAAAGTGCGGGCGATCGCGTCGATCTTCTCCTGAGGAAGACTGTTCAGGAACTCCGCCGTCTTAATCTCATTCTCCGTAATATACTCTCCGTAGTAGTAGAGATAGCGCAGGTCATTCAGGTCGTGATCCATGATGATACACCGGGCGAAATCCAGCTCCGGATCCAGCATCTCCCGCACACGGTAACCCGCCCACTCCCGGGCATTATCGTAGAAGAAGCTGTAGATATGCTCCCTCACCCGATGATAGGTGGGCTGACCCTGCTCGAAAAGAAAATGTACTCCCAAAAACAATTCATCAAGAAGAGTCATCTTCCTCAGATTCTGTTCAACAACATAAGCTCTTTCCGAGCGAAGTTCACAATATAAAAAACTCAGAATCCGCCCGAATTCCTCCCCAAGCTGATCCACCGCATAGGCAGGATTCGCGTAAGAGTGCTCGTAATTCTGAGGTAAAATATCACTGTAAAACTCATAATTCTCTTTCTGCAGGACCTGCAGACTGAGATCTTCCATGTTGGAGAGGGCAACATCCTTATACCGGTCGATACACAGGACAAGAAACTTTGCCGTCTTCTGAAAATAAGCGGTCAGGGCATCATCCATGGAGGGATTATGTTCTTCCGCAGCAATCTCCCGGATCCGGGCAGACGCCAGGGCAAAACGCTCTGAAACCGCTTGATTTCTCTCTTTGAAAATCTCTTTATAACTCATATTTCATCCTTTCTGTTCCGGGTCTGTAGCAGTTCATGTTGCAGTTCTATAGCATCAGTAAAGATATGCCTATAATGATCACAAATACATTGATCAGGATCCCGCTGATCTTAAATCGCTGTACTGTACGGATATCATCATAACTAAGCAATCCCCACAAAACCCCGAAAACGGAGAGGAGCATCAGCAATGCACCCACCAGGCCTCCGGCCAGAGGCAGGTCTCCTCCGGAGAAGGCTGCCAGGAGAAACAGAATGATAAATCCCAGCACGGAAATGATTCCGATCGCCAGAGTTATCACTGCATTTTTTGAAACTCTTTTTTGTGAAAATGTCACTCCACTCATAATCTTTTCTCAATCCCATCTGATAAATCTGTGTCCGGGTCCGGGTGATAAAGCTTCCCTTGAAAGCTTCCGTTTCACGGACCCTTCTCATGTTTTGTTCTGGGGGCGGAAGAAATCTTCCGCGCTCTCATAATTGCGATGGTAGATCCAGAATACCACCTTGTAGATCAGGAAGCCGATCAGGCCTCCCAGGGTATTCAGGATCAGGTCATCCACATCAAAAACACCTACCCTGGTCACCAGCTGCAAAAGCTCGATGCCCAGGCTGAACAGGAAAGAATACAGCATGACTCTCACCGGCCCGGTCTTCTCCAGTCTGTAGAGAGGCAGGAGGAAACCAAAGGGGGAGAACACAAAGATATTGCCTAACAGATTGAGCACAAAGGCGCCTGGCGATACGTACTCCCGGTAGATGATAAACCGCCGGATCTCCTCAAAGGGATGCAGATTATAGCGGAAGGTATCGTAGGCATCTGCTCTTCCAAGACGCTCCGAAAACAGAACATAGTAGAGCACGACTGCTCCATATATGATTAGTAAGACCATACTGGCTTTTCCGATGCGTTTTCTGGCACTTTGCATAGGACCTGCTGTTCCTTTCCGTGATAGGGACCGGCCGGAGTCATCCTCCAAAGCCGGCCATGGTCAGAATAAAATATTCTTCTTTAAGGTGAGGGCATTCGCCCCTGCTACGATAGACAGGATGCCTGCGGTGAGTCCCACAACGATCATGATGATACCGATGACGATCCCGCTGGCTCCGATATGGCTGAGTCCTTTAAATATCTTCTCGTTCATAATGTCTCCTTTATCACCTAACTCCGTATTCCTCATAGTAGGCATCGATCGCTGCCTTTAACGTATCGTCAATGATCACCTGGCCCTTGTAAGGCTTATTGTAAAGATGTTCCACCACTTCTTCCATTGTGACGATGGCAGCAGTCTTTAAACCGTACTTCTCACTGATCTCCTGGAGGGCACTCTTTTCTCCCTGCCCCCGCTCCATACGGTCCACGGAGACAACCAGTCCGAGCACGTCCACATCTCCCTGGGCTTTCACGATCGGTAACGTTTCGCGGATGGATGTACCTGCTGTCGTCACATCCTCAATGATAACGACCTTGTCTCCATCGCCAATCGGGCTGCCGAGTAGGATTCCCTTATCACCATGGTCCTTGATCTCCTTACGGTTGCTGCAGTATCGGATATCCTTCCCGTAGGAATCAGCGATCGCCATGGTTGTAGTCACGCTCAGCGGGATCCCCTTGTAGGCAGGTCCGAAAAGCACATCGAAATCCAGTCCGAACCGGTCTGCGATCGCCTTGGCATAATACTGGCCCAGGCGCTTAAGCTGGGAGCCGGTACGGTAAAAACCGGTGTTGACGAAAAACGGTGTCTTCCTTCCGCTCTTTGTGACGAAATCACCGAACTTCAGTACTTTACAATCTATCATAAACTCAATGAACTCTTTCTTGTACTGTTCCATGCTCTAACCTCCCTTTGATCAACTAGTTTATTTTATCATAATTTGATGTCATTTTCTATAAACATTCCAAAGAGCTTGCTATTTTATTCCACACAACCGATGATCTCCCTGATATCCTCGATCTTCTGGTCCGCCATGAAAGCTTTGATCCCTTCCAAGACCTCAATGGAGGCTCTGGGATTATGGAAATTGGCGGTGCCCACGGAAACCATGGAAGCGCCGGCCATCATGAGTTCCACCGCATCCTGTCCGGTCATCACGCCGCCCATCCCTATGATCGGCAGCGGACAGGCCTTGCGAACCTGGTAGATCATCCGGACAGCGACCGGCTTGATCGCAGGGCCGGACATGCCGCCGGTCTTGTTGGCCAGGACAAAATCCCTCCGGTAGATATCGATCTTCATGCCGGTGATGGTGTTGATCAG
This sequence comes from uncultured Lachnospiraceae bacterium, assembly GCA_946629665.1. Classification (GTDB taxonomy): domain Bacteria; phylum Bacillota; class Clostridia; order Lachnospirales; family Lachnospiraceae; genus Anaerobutyricum. The sequence goes on along the minus strand of CAMOYC010000054.1, from coordinate 1,541 downwards.
AGAGAGCGCATCTGCTCCGCCTGCTTCCGCCGCTTTCGCCATCTCCGTGATATCCGTGACATTGGGGGACAGCTTCATCACAACCGGCTGCTTTGCCACTTTCTTGACCTCCCTGGTGATCTCCAGGAGAGCCTGGGGATTCTGGCCAAAGGCGATCCCTCCTGCCTTCACATTGGGACAGGATACATTGATCTCCAGCAGGTCAACCGGCTCATCGGACAGTCTTTCCACCACTTCCAGGTAGTCAGGGATGGTGCGGCCGCACACATTGACAATAATTGATGCATTTTTTTCAACCAGATGAGGGATATCCCTCTTGCAGAACACGTCGATCCCGGGATTCTGCAGCCCGATCGCGTTCAGCATCCCACCGTAGGTTTCGGCCAGTCTGGGTGTGGGGTTTCCCTCCCAGGGAACATTGGCAACTCCTTTGGTGGTCACTGCTCCCAAGGCAGAAAGGTCGACGAATTCCTCGAATTCCGCTCCGGATCCGAAGGTGCCGGAGGCTGTTGTCACCGGATTCTTAAAAGTCTTACCTGCAATCGTTACCTCTAACTTCATGGGAACACGACCTCCTTTGCATCAAATACCGGACCATCCTTGCAGATCCTTGCATTATTCACATGGGTGTGATGATTCATTTCTTTCGTTTTGCAGATGCAGCCCAGACAGGCTCCGATCCCGCAGGCCATGCGCTCTTCCAAAGAGATCTGCGCTTCCAGGCCCCGGTCTTTCGCGTATTCTGCCAGGGCTCTCAACATGGGCATAGGGCCGCAGGCATAGATCACCTTGCCCTCCACACTGTATTCTCTGATGGCGTCAAGAACAGTTCCCCTGACTCCGCTGCTGCCGTCCTCGGTAGCGACAACCGTCTCCGCTTCCTTTTTGAATTCATCCAGCAGGAAGGTGGAGGACCGATAGCCAAGCACGACTGTCTTCCTGGCGTCAAGCTGTCTGGCAAGCTCCAGCATGGGAGGCACGCCGATTCCTCCGCCGACGATGATGGCATCTTCCCCGCCCATGGCAAATCCGTTACCAAGGGGCCCCATCACTTCCAGGGAATCTCCCGCTTTCATCCGGGAAAATTCTTCCGTCCCCGCACCGGCTACCCGGTAGACCATGCGGATGCTGCCTTCCTCATTATCAATCCCGCAGATACTGATCGGCCTGGGAAGCAGTCTTGTCTCGTTATTGCAATACAGGCAGAGGAACTGGCCCGGTTTTGCCAGTGCCGCCCCCTCCGGGAAAGAGATGGTCATATCATAGATCCCCGGCTCCAGCTCTGTCTGCCGAAGCACCTGCGCTTTTTGTTTGATAATACTCATTTCTAAACCTCCTTGGCGGGTCAGTGTTTTTTAAGCCATCAGATGTCTTGCTGCAAAATACACAGCAACCAGGATACCCAGGGCGATCCGATAGTATCCGAATGCCTTGAAGTCATTCTTCTTGATGTATCCCATCAGGAACTTGATCGCAAATACAGATACAAAGAAGGCGACAACCATACCGATCACTAAGAGAATGACTTCGTAGCCGGTATA
>CAMOYC010000053.1 GCA_946629665.1 uncultured Lachnospiraceae bacterium | reverse complement strand
GCGGGCTATATGTATTGACATTGTCACTACAATGTTTTATATTACAGGCAGACCTGAAGTTTGAAATGAACTTACGCTGAATGCGATGACAGAAAGGAGTCAGGATATGTCTAATACATTTTTACAGGTTCGGGTTGATGAGAAGGATAAGGAGCAGGCAGCACAGATTCTTGACGGACTTGGCACCAACCTCTCCACGGTTGTCAATATGCTGATCAAGCAGATCATAATCACGGAGAGCATCCCCTTTGACATCAAGCTGGGAAGAAGCGGTGCCAGGACATTTTCTTCTACTCCCCAGGCACAAGCCCATGCGATGATGGACCAGAATCAGATTACCAGCAAACATTCCGATCCTGTTCTGGAAGGGATCCGGGAAGAATATGAATGGTAAAGACCATTAAAACGCCATTACCTCCATTACGAAGCCAGACCCGGCAGATACCGGGTCTGGTTTTGTTGAATCTATTTGTTTTTTACCAGCAGTTTCAGGATCTCCCGATAGGCAGCGAACAAAACACCTGCCACCGGCCATAGGATCCAGGTAAAATCCCATCTGTTCGTAATAAAACTCCAGGCCAGATAGATTGCTGTAGCGATCGCCCAGTAGATTCCGTCATATCGGCCCACCTTCTTGTTCAGGCGGGTGTAATCTCCTTCTTCCAGGAGACGGTCCAATCCCCCCTGCCGGATGCAGGTGAGAACGATCATCTTCACACCGACCGCACACAGGATCAGCAGGATGCCGGTACCAAGGGCCTGGGCTGACCCGTCATCATGATGATAACGTAAGGCCATGATCATAAACATCGGGATTGCCGAGATCACACACAGCATGATCCCGAGGATCAGAAGACGGTTATGAGTTTCTGCATAGGCTGCCTTCCTCTCCTTGACCATTCCACCGACACCGTATTCGGTATCAATGTTCTCCTTTTCCAGATATTCGTAAGGTTTCCCCCTTAAGCCGGCACTTAAGAACATCGCCACTGCCCCGGCGACCATGCAGAGCAGGACGATCAGGCCGGCGATTCCGGCGACCTCCTTATTGACGGAAAGGATCCCGGCTTCCGCGAACCCTTCCACGATGATCATGAGGACCGGAGAAAGAATGCACAGCATGACTCCTGTAGAGATGGTCTTTGCCGCACTTTCATTAAAAGTAAGAAAAGTATTTGCTTCCTCCATGGACACGCTTCTTGCAGGTTCATCCAGCCCGGTCTCCACCGGAATGATGTCAGAAGGTTCCTTCTCCTCGATCTCATCTTTCAGAAGATAGTCTGTACTCACGTCAAAGACTTCCGCCAGCTGAAGGATCTTCTTCATATCCGGCATGGACTGGGCTCCTTCCCATTTGGAAACCGACTGCCTGGAAACACCAAGTTTCTCAGCCAGCTCTTCCTGGGACCATCCGTTCTTTTTCCTGTTCTCAATTATCTTATCTGCTAATATCATTGCAATGCCTCCTTTCAGGTTCTGACTTTGCATCCATCTTAGCTTTTTCAGGCATTGCAGGCAAGAAATCCTGCTTTTCAATTTGTCAACCGGCGGTTGCAACTGCCGGTTTCCTACCTGATTATAGCATAAAACCGCCTATTTTAATCATGAGGAAACAATGTTATAATCATTCCATGAAAAAAATGGGTCCGATCAATAAGAAAAACAATTTTCAAAAAAACAAAATCTTTCCGGGATCTTCCAAAGGAAAAAATGTATGGTCTGCAGCTTTTCAACCCGTGTTCCGAAAGGCCGGCTCCGTAATCCCGAAAAAGATCAGCAACCGGACTGTGCTGGGGAGCCTGGAAATGCTGAGAAAGCAGCAGAAGCTGCAGGGAAGGGATTACTCTGCCCATCTTGCAGAAAACAAGAAGGCGATGGAAGCTCATCTTCCGGGACTCAGACGCCGCGGTGGCTTCATCGAGGACCAGCACCGCTACGGGGATCTCAAATACGGGGCGGTGACAATCGCCTACGCCGGCTGTGAGATCATCGCCGCCTACAATGCCCTTCACTATTTCCGCGGAAGAAATATGCCCGATTTCCCGGAGATGATCGACTATTTTGAGCGGGATGGCATGCTGCTGGGCGGCAGGTTTGGAACATCACCCCAGGCTCTCTATGATTATTTTGTAAAAGAACAATTTAAAACTGCCCGGACATCGAACCGCAGAGAGTTCGACAGCCTGGGCAGTCAATATTCCTGTTTTCTGCTTACATTTTATAATAACGGGCGGGATATCCTGGACCAGATCCACACCATCTGCATCGTTAAAAGTCAGCTTAACCAGACAGATGCTCCGTTTTTCACGGGACACAATGTATCTTCCGCCGGCAGACCTTCTGCCCCCTATCCGTCCATCAGCTCCCTTCTTTCCGGAATCAGTAACGGAAAAGGCAAGGGCATCATGCTCATCGGGATCAGCAGGAACTGATTCCGGCCTGCCATCTCATTTTTTAGCAGGCTTTGTTACCAGGACCAGATTCGCACTGAAGAGAGAATCAAAATTCTTCACGTTATTCAGGGTACTTCTCTTCTCTCCGTTAACGGTAAACTGGATCTGGTAGATCGGGTTAATGCTGGCCAGAGAATCCACCATCGCATAGATGGTCACTTCCTCCTTCACGCCCGGAACCAGGTTTTCAATCTCCTCGTTCAGATCCACGTAACAGATATTATTGAGTACCTGGGTCTGATTCACCTTAAGATCTTCATTCAGAGGGCTGATCATCTTCTCCTCCGACTGACTATCCTGGGCCGAAGGCTCCTTGAGCAGGCTCTCTATTACAATCTTTTCAAAAGGCTCATTATCTTTGGAGTTGATCTTGGTGTGGTAAGGGATCAGCTGGGTCCCTTCCTCATTCGCATAGTAGAGAACCACATCCTGCTGTCCCGAGTAGACATCTTCCTCGTCGTCCTCCAGGATGAAGGACTGGTCGTTCATCGGCCCTACCGGAGCCCCTTCCTGGTCAAGCAAACTCGCCCCGTTTAAAGAAAATGTAACCGATTCCACTTTATCAAGCTGCAGTACGGATTTAACGATCGCAGTACGGATCATGCCTTCATTCAGGGAAGACAGCTTACTGTAGCCTTCTTCGAAGTCAATTGTAACATTTCCTTCATCAAATTCCACGGAATCCAGCCCGACTCCCTGAAGAGCCGCCTTGTACTGGTCTGTATTAAACTGCTCGGAATCCGACAGTTCGTGGATGATCTCCGTCACCGCCGCAAGGGTATCATCCTTGTTTTTCAGCTCATAGGGTACTTTTTCGTAACTGTCTCCGGTGCTGCTGATAAAATATAAACAAAAACCCCCGGAGTCACTTTCGGTATCCTCATGGACCGCACAGCCGGCAAGAAAACACAGGAGCGCAAGCTGCAAACAGACCATCCACAATATTCTATTTCTCATATTGCTTTCTCCTCTATTCGATATAATTAAGAGGAACACGGACAATAAATGTAGAGCCGTTCCCCTCCTGACTGTGCACCTTGATGGAGCCCTTGTGCATCAGCAACACCTTCCTGGTGATAGCAAGACCCAGACCGGTGCCGCCGGTTTCACGGGATCTGGCTTTATCGACCCGATAAAACCTTTCAAAAATCTGCTGCTGGCTGTCCTCGGGAATACCGCAGCCGGTATCCTTGATCCGGATATAGAAAAATTTATGATCCGCATTCAGGGATACATCCACCCGTCCGCCATCTTTATTGTACTTTACTGCATTCTCGATCAGGTTGTTGCAGGCTAGGGCAAGTTTGACCTCATCGACCTCCGCGACAACTTCCCGGATCGTCTCCAGATGGATCGTGATATCCCGCTTGGCCGCGATCGGTGAGATCCTCTTCAACAATACCTCAAGCAATTCATTGATGTTGGTCGGTTTTACATTCATGGCAGCCTGGTTCGTACCATCCATCTTAACAAGATACAGCAAGTCCTGGATGATCTGATTCGCCCTCACCGTCTCGTTGGAAATATCAACAATGAACTCCTGGTAAAGCTCCTCCGGCACACCTTGCTGGCCGATCAGGGAATCTGCCAGGATCTTCATGGAAGTCAGGGGTGTCTTCAGCTCATGAGAAACATTGGAAACGAATTCCTGCCTGGAGTTCTCCAGCTCACTGTAGCGGTTCAGGATCCGGTTGATCGCACCGGACATCCTGTAAAACTCCCGGAATCCTCCCCGGCTCAGGCCCCTCTCCTGGTGGCCTGCCGCGATGGAGTTCAGCTGAATCTGCATTCTCTGGAAATTCCGAAGCATGATCACAATGATCAGCAAAGAGATAACTGCTGTGATCAAGAAAAAAATGCCCGTCAGTGTCGCTCTCTGAACACGCAGATGACCAAGCAGACTGTTCCTGTCGTACAAAGAAGCTGCCGCCAGGATCAGGCCAATCGGCTCTCCACTCTTTTCATCATTGATCCGGGTGATCACCTGGATATAGTTCTCGCCAATCTTACGATAGGGCACCGGATCACCTTTCAAAGCATTGACCGTCTCAGAAGTGACCAGATACTTCCCACAGTTTCTGTTGTAGGTATCGGTCAGTATCTTAAAATGACTGTCGATGATCAGGACACGTCCCCCCAGGTCATTAGCCAGCTGAGTCGTCTCCTCGATCCGCGACCCCTCGGTCTCCTCCTTGCTGCCCATGGTGTAGGAAGCAAAACCGCCTTCCACAACCCGGTTTGCCAGGACATTGCACTGTCTTTCCACGGAAGCAGACCGCTGTTCCAGGGACTTCGTCTCATAATCAGCTACCAGCTGCCCGAACCCGATCCAGAGGAACAGGAGAACGAACACCAGGAACAAGGCCCCTGTCAAATAAGAAAATGATAAATATCTTTGTAATCTTTTCATAAACATAATAAAAAAAGGCTTATTTTTACGGAAACAACCTTATTTTATACCAAGGCCCTTTATGATGCAACCGTAAAAAAGTAGCGGGGATGATAGTAAGGAGAAGATAATAAGGGAAAGACGCAGGGAATAAGAAAGGAGCTGCCAAAAGGCAACTCCCTTTATCCTCCTGTTTTATCTTTAAGCCTGGAAATAGTAGCCGACGCCCCACTTGGTGTGGATATACTTCGGATCGCCCGGGTTGGTTTCAATCTTCTCTCTGAGACGGCGGATATGAACATCCACGGTTCTTACTTCACCGGGATAATCATAGCCCCAAACGATGGTGAGCAGGTCATCTCTGCTGTATACTTTATCCGGGTGGAATGCCAGGAGTTCGAGCAGGTCATATTCCTTGGCGGTAAGCTTCACTTCTTTGTCTTCCACATAGACTCTTCTGCTGTCACAGTCAATCTTCAGGCCGTCTTTCTCGAACACTTTCTTCTGTTCTTTCTCCGTAACCTTTCTCGAGCTGCGGCGCATGATCGCCTTGATCCGGGCTTTGACTTCAAGTATGTTAAAAGGCTTGGTAATATAATCATCTGCACCGTAATCCAGGCCCAGGATCTTATCCATGTCGTCGCCTTTTGCGGTCAGCATGATGATGGGCATGTTGGAGAATTCACGAATCCTCTGACAAACTTCAAATCCATCCATCTTCGGAAGCATGACATCCAAAAGAACGATATCATACTCCGTCTCCTTCGCTTTCTCCACCGCTTCTTCCCCATCGTAGGCACAATCCACTTCCATGTCCTCCTGGGCAAGAGAAAACTTGATTCCTTTCACGATCAAACGCTCATCATCAACAACCAATACTTTTTTTCCCATAGTCCACCTCAGTTAATATCTATACTGTAATTAAATCTTTTATCTTGTTATATATTCCTTCCCCGATACCCGAGACATTCTTTATGTCCTCTATGGCTCCGAAAAGCCCGTTCTCCTCACGGTAATTCACGATATCCTGCGCTCTTGACTCTCCGATGCCCGGAAGTTCCGTAAGATCCTGTGCAGAAGCAGTATTTATATTCACAAGGCGGCCTTCCGTGGCTGTTTCCGCCCCGGAACCGGAGGAGGGTTCCTCTTCCCCCGTCTTTCCTGCCGCTTCTACATTCTTCCCGGGTATATTCACCTGCATCCCGTCTTCCAGAAGGGACGCCAGATTCCAGGCAGTGGAATCTGCTTTCCGGGTAAATCCCCCGGCTGCATCCACAGCATCCTGCGCCCGGGCTCCTGCAGGCAAAGCATAAACGCCCGGATTCTTCACACATCCGCAAACATGCACATAGATCAGCTCATCCTGACGGTCTGTTCCGACAGTTCTTTTCTCTGTCCGGCCCTTCTCCGAAGTTCCTTCCTCCCGGTCCCCTGAAAGGATCAGGGCAGTGGATGATTCCGCTGATTCAGGAATCCAGTCTTCAGGAAGTGTCATCAGTCTACGACAGCCGGTCATGATGATCAGGCAGATCAAAAGCAGTATAAAGCCCATCTTTTTTGCAGGGTCAGCCAACAAATTCATCCGTCCCTCCTCCCGGGAAAGGGTGGAACGGGCCGGTACGGACTGCATTTATACCTACCATAACACTTTAATTTTACCGAATTATTCCAAAAAAAACAAGAGGGTAAGAAGCACTTTCTTTTCCCTCTTGAAAACTTTATTTCTTTGTGCTTATGCCAGGTGATCCAGCACATCGGTAAGGATGTTCATCATCTCATCCACATGTTCTTTTTCGATCACCAGCGGCGGAACAAACCGAAGTACGTTGGTTCCAGCGGAGATGATGATCAGGCCCTTCTCCAGAGCCGCTGTCACGATCGGGCCCACCGGCCGGTCAAACTCCAGCCCCTGCATCAGGGCAAAACCACGGTGGTCACGGATCATCTCATATTTTTCAGCCAGCTCATCCAGTTTTTCGGAGAGGTACTGCCCTACTTCCTTCACGTGACCGACAAGGTCTCTGCTCTCAAACTGACGGTACACCTCATTCACTGCTGCGGCAGCAAAGGGATTGCCGCCGTATGTGGTTCCGTGATCTCCCGGAACCAGAGCATGGGAAGCTTTTTCTGCCGTGACGAAAGCACCGACCGGCACTCCGCATCCCAGAGCCTTTGCCAGAGTCAGGACATCAGGCTTCACACCGTAATCTTCATAAGCATAGAGGGATCCGCAGCGGCCCATGCCGCACTGGATCTCATCGAAGATCAGCAGGATGTCATGCTCATCACAAAGTGCACGCAGACCTTCCAGGAAAGATTTCTCTGCCGGATAGATCCCGCCTTCACCCTGAACGACCTCACAGATAATACCGCAGGTTTTGTCATTGATCTTGGAACGAACATCCTCCAGATCATTGAAATCAGCAAATACCGCCCGCATGGGAACCGGCACAAAACCGTCCTGATAGTGGGCATTTCCGGTAACGGAAAGGGCCCCCTGGCTTCTCCCGTGGAAGGAATGGTTCATTGCAATGAACTCATAGTCCTTGGAAGGATCCTTCAGATAAGCATATTTTCTTGCAACCTTTAATGCCCCCTCGATCGCTTCGGTACCGCTGTTGGTAAAAAATACCTTGGAGAGGCCGGTCGTCTCCACAATCTTTGCGGCTGCATCGATTGCCGGTGCATTGTAATACAGATTGGAAGTATGGATCAGCTTGTCGATCTGGGCCTTCAGCGCGTCATTGTATTCTTTGTTGTTGTAGCCGAGAGCAAATACGGCAATACCCGCTGCGAAGTCCAGATATTTTTTATCGTCCATGTCAAAGAGGTAGACCCCGTCCCCCCGCTCCAGCACGGTGGGAAAACGATTGTAGGTCTTAAGGATATTTTCTTCTCCCCTTTGCATATATTCCTGCATTTTAGTCATGATAATCTCCTTTTAGAATAATGGCTCCTTTAAGATCGCGGTTCCGATACCCTTCTCAGTGAAGAACTCGAGAAGAAGACAATGTGCCAGGCGTCCGTCGAGGATATGCACCCGGGAAACCCCCTGCTCGATGGCCTCAATACAGTTATTCAGCTTGGGAAGCATGCCGCCGCCCACAACGCCGTTGCCGATAAAATCTTTGGCGGTATTGATATCCATCTCGGAGATCAGGGTCTTCTTGTTGCTCGGATCGATAAATACGCCCTCAATATCCGTGAGGAAAACAAGCTTCTCTGCCTGCATCGCCTTTGCCACGCCGCAGGCTGCATCATCTGCGTTGATATTGTAGGCTTCAAAGTCATCATTAAGACCGATCGGGGCGATAACCGGGATAAAATCATTATCCATCAGGGTATCCAGGAGCTGGGTATTCACTCTCTTCACCTCACCGACATAACCGATATCCTTGCCGTCAGGCATTTTCTTATCGACGCGGATCATGTTGCCGTCCTTGCCACAGAGACCAACAGCGTTAACGCCGAGTTTCTGCATCATGCCGACCAGTTCCTTGTTCACTTTATTTAAGACCATCTCAGCAATGTTCATGGTCTCCTTATCCGTGATCCTGAGGCCGTTGTAGAACTCGGATTCCTTGCCGGAAAGGCCGACCCATTTGCTGATCTCCTTGCCTCCGCCGTGGACGATGATGGGTCTCATGCCCACCAGCTTGAGCAGGGCGACATCCTTGATCACATTGTATTTCAGTCTCTCGTCAAGCATCGCAGAGCCGCCGTACTTTACCACGATGGTGGCACCGTTGAATCTACGGATGTAGGGAAGCGCCTCGATCAGGGTATTGGCTTTCAACATCACATTGTTCACGTCTTCATTAATATTCTTTACTTCCTGCATTGTCATGTCTTCCTCCTCAAGAGCGGTAATCCGCATTGATGCTCACGTATTCATAAGTCAGGTCACAGCCCCAGGCAGTGGCTGACTCGGTTCCGGCATGGATGTAAAGCTGCGCTTTCACCGGGTTGCCGGATAAGATCTTCGTTGCGTACTCTTCACTGTAATCGGCAGCGATGCCATCCTTTACCAGGGTTAGGCTGCCATGTTCACTTTCCAGAATGATATCGACCTTTTGCGGGTCAAAATCAACGCCGCTGTAGCCCATGGCACAAAGAATCCTGCCCCAGTTGGCATCCTTGCCAAAGACAGCCGCCTTGGTCAGACTGGAACACACAACCGACTTGCTGATAACCCTTGCGTCCTCCTTTGTGAGGGCGTCTTGACAGGTCACCTCAAACAGTCTTGTACATCCCTCACCGTCCGCAGCAATCTGCTTGGCCAGATAGGCCAGGACATATTCCAGGGCCTCTCGAAAGGCCTGTCCATCCTCCATTCCGGTGATCGGTGTATTTCCCGCCAGGCCGTTACATAAAACCAGGCAGGTGTCATTGGTGGAGGTATCTCCATCCACGGAGATCATATTGAATGTATCTTCGATCAGCTGGCCGGTCCAGGTCTGCAGCAGGCTCTGATCGATCGCCGCATCACTGGTCACAAAAGCCAGCATGGTTCCCATGTTGGGATGGATCATACCCGCACCCTTACACATACCGCCAATGGTCACTGTCTTGCCGGCAACGGTACATTCCACTGCAATTTCCTTCTTATGGGTATCCGTGGTGAGGATCGCATTGGCTGCATCATCCGCTGACTGCGGATCCGCTTTCAGCTCCGGCACCAGACTCCGGATCCCGGACTCGATCACCGGCATGGGCAGCTGGGGACCGATCACGCCGGTGGAAGCTACCAGAACCTGCTCAGATTTAACCCCGAGCAACTCTGCAGTTAACTCTGCTTCCCTCGCGCAATTGGCCAGGCCTTCCTCTCCGGTGCAGGCGTTGGCGACACCGCTGTTGATCACAACAGCCTGAGCCATCCCCTGCTCATACACCACATCTCTGTCCCAGAAGACCGGAGCAGCCTTCACCACATTTTTCGTGAAGGTGCCTGCGCATGCTGCGGGAACTTCCGAGTAGATCATTGCCATATCTTTATTATCTTTTCCGGCCTTGATCCCGGCCCGGAGGCCGGCGGCCTGATATCCTTTTGCGGCAGTAACGCCGCCTGTGATCATCTTCATTTTATTCTTCCTCATAAGAAAATGTATTCGTTTACGGGAACAGCGGTGGCATCTGAAGGCCGGTATTCTCCGGCAGTCCGAACATCAGATTCATATTCTGTACTGCCTGGCCGGCAGCCCCTTTCACCAGATTATCCATGGCACCCATCATGATGACACGGCCGGTTCTCTCATCCAGCTTTACATTGACATCAACATAATTACTTCCTTCCACCCATCGGGTCTCCGGATTCACCCCGTCTTTCAGAACACGGACAAACTGCTCATCCTTATAAGCATCCTCATAGAGGCTGCGGATCTCTTCCGTGCTGACCTTCCTCTTCAGGTTGGCATAAGCTGTCACCAGGATGCCCCGGTTCATCGGTACCAGATGAGGAGTGAAGTTGATCAGTGTCTCCTGGCCGGATGCGTAGGAAAGCTGCTCTTCAATCTCCGGGGTATGGCGGTGAGTAGCAACACCGTAGGCCTTGATACTCTCATTTACTTCGCAGTAAAGGTTAGGAAGCTTGGCTCCCCTGCCGGCTCCCGAAGTGCCTGACTTGGCATCCACGATGATGGACTTCATATCGATCAGGCCTGCCTTGGCCAGCGGATAGATGGACAGGAAGGAACAGGTCGGATAGCAACCCGGATTCGCAACCAGGCGGGCCTGTCTGATCTGCTCGCGGTTGAACTCACAGAGACCGTATACCGCTTCCCCGATAAACTGCGGACTCTTATGCTCGATTCCGTACCAGTCCTCGTAGGTCTCCACATCCTTGATGCGGAAATCTGCACTGAGATCGATTACCTTTATCTTTGAAAGAACTTCCTCATTCACGAGGGAAGAACAAAGTCCCTGCGGAGTAGCGGTAAAGACCACATCCACCTCCTCGCAAAGCTTTTCCAGGTCTTCGCCCTTGCAGATATCCGGAACCAGCTTCCACATATTCGGAAAAACGCTGGCGTAAGGCTGGTCCACATAGCTCCGGGACCCGTACCACTTAATCTCTGCTTCTTTATGCCCAAGCAAAATACGAACAAGCTCCTGGCCCGCATAGCCTGTGGAGCCGATGATTCCTACTCTGATCATGTCTGATAATCCTCTTTTCTTTTTCTATTTATGTTAATAATATCGGACTTTAACTTTTGGCGGATAAACCGCACCAGTTTTAGATTATCCCATAATTTTCTTCATATTACAAGAGAAAATGTAAGGCTTGTATATTTATCTCATTTTTATTCATAAATATACATCATATTCTCATTTTATGCAAGCATTTATTAATATATATTAGAATTTCTCAAAAAAACCCTTGCAATATGTACTGAGATTGTGTATAGTAGGATTTGTTATGAATAAAAAACAAATAACAGGAGGACATATATTATGAGCAAAGAAAAAGTAGTACTGGCCTACTCAGGCGGGCTGGATACCACTGCAATTATCCCTTGGTTAAAAGAAAATTATGACTATGATGTTATCTGTTGCTGCGTTGACTGCGGCCAGGAAGAAGAATTAGACGGACTGGAGGAGCGCGCGCTCTACTCCGGTGCTTCCAAATTATATATCGAAGACATCACTGACGATTTCAGTGAGAACTACATTATCCCCTGCGTGCAGGCAGGCGCTGTCTATGAGAACAAGTACCTTCTCGGTACCTCCATGGCCCGCCCCGGCATCGCTGCCAAGTTAGTAGAAGTTGCCCGCAAAGAAGGCGCTACCGCCATCTGCCACGGCGCAACCGGCAAAGGAAATGACCAGATCCGTTTCGAGCTCGGAATCAAAGCCCTGGCACCGGACCTGAAGATCATCGCTGCATGGAGAGATGACAAGTGGACGATGAAATCCCGTGAAGACGAGATCGCATACTGCAAAGCCCACGATATCCATCTTCCGTTTTCTGCGGACAGCAGCTACAGCCGTGACCGTAACTTATGGCACATCAGCCATGAGGGCCTTGAGCTGGAAGACCCCTCCGAAGAACCTAACTATGACCATGTCTTAGTATTATCCGTCACACCGGAAAAGGCACCGGATGAGCCGGAATACGTAACTATGACATTCGAAGCAGGTGTTCCGAAGAGCATCAACGGCAAAGAGATGAAAGTAGCGGACATCATCCGCGAGCTGAACCGCTTAGGCGGCAAGCACGGAATCGGCATTATCGATATCGTGGAGAACCGGGTAGTCGGCATGAAGTCCCGCGGCGTTTACGAGACCCCCGGCGGAACCATCCTCTACGAAGCGCAGCAGCAGCTCGAAGAGCTCGTCCTCGACCGCGACACCATGGAGCTGAAGAAGGATATGGGCAACAGACTGGCCCAGCTTGTCTACGAAGGAAAATGGTTCACACCGGTTCGGGAAGCGATCCAGGCCTTCGTTACCTCCACCCAGAAATACGTAACCGGGGAAGTGAAGTTCAAACTTTACAAAGGAAATATCATCAAAGCCGGAACCACATCCCCTTACAGCATCTACAGCGAGTCCCTGGCCTCCTTCACAACCGGCGACCTCTATGACCACCATGATGCAGAAGGATTTATCACCCTGTTTGGTCTGCCGTCCAAGGTACGTGCGATGATGATGCAGGAAGTAGAAAAGAAATAAAAGGGCTGTTTAAAAACCCTATCCCAACTGGCAGGTTCCATGCAACAGACATGGAACCTGTCGTTTTTTTATGTTATAAAACTTTATGGTAAACGCCAGGTTATCGTGGAACCATGGCGTTTTTCTGAAGTCCTTACATAAAAACCAGCAAGTTTTCATGAATCATACATAGAAGCCTGCCAGTTTCCGCCCCGCCCGGTGCCGGGCGGGGTTTGCTGTCTGCCGGAGGCTTTGGACTGTCCTTAGCGAACTTACCTCACCCCCTCGATATCATCCTGAGGCTGCAAAAAAGACGTGGTGGTAGCAAAACTCGCTTGACAGCCGCCATTTTGCTACTGAATTCGCAAATTAGGTATTATACTGCTCTTTTTGCTACCTCTAATTATTACCAGTTTTTCCCAAGCAAACGCTTGTCAGCGAATCTTTTAATCTGGTCAGTTATCTTTTCTCTCGGCATCTAAGAGGAAGTAGCAAATTAATGAGATTCTTTTAATTTTTGCGAATTCCTTCGCAAAACGATCCTCAAATCGCTGGTTTTTCTACCGCCACGTCT
>CAMOYC010000052.1 GCA_946629665.1 uncultured Lachnospiraceae bacterium | reverse complement strand
CCCCGGCGGAAGAAGAGGTTCCGGTGGAGGATGTCCCGGCGGAACCACTGAGTCCCAAGGAGCGTAAAAAGCTCGAGAAAGAAAACCTGAAAAAGGCAAAGAGAAAAGAGAAGTGGGAAAAGAAGAAGCTGCGCAGGCAGCGGCAGACGATCAAGCCGATCCTGTACGGGATCTTCCTGCCCCTGTTTCTGATAATACCGGCGATCGGAATCGCCTTTGCCTCCTGTAGCTTTTTGATGAACTTCGTTGGCGGAACCTTTGAGTTCACCGCGCTTTTATCCATGGTCTACAGTGTGCTGCTGGCGATCTTTTCCCTGCTCTTTATGCGGTATGTCCGCAGGACCAATAAATTTGACGAGAATTTCCGCTTTGGGATAAGCCACAGGGGCCTGCTCATGGGCCTGATCTTCGGTTCCCCCATTCTGGTGGCAGCCGGAATCTTTATCCTGGTCAACAATGTGTTCCTGGGCGGAGGATATGACCTCAGCAAGGCAGGCCTGATCTATGCACTGGTCATGGGAATTACCGTGGCGCTCTTCCACGAGATCGTCCTGATCGGCGTGGTATTTACCAACATGGTATCCGGCTGGAGACTGAGAAAGCATACCGTACTTCTGGCCACCTTCTGGACCGGCCTGATTTACGCCCTGTATATCCCGTTGAGCTCCCCGGATATGGCACTTTCGGCAGGCATCTTCAATGCCGTTTTCTTCTTTGCCATGGGAGTCCTGTGCTCGGCAGTTTATCTCCGGAAGAGAAATCTGCTGTCCCTGATTATCCTGGAGACCGTTTTCTGGTTCTTCATGGCCTGGATCAAACGGCCCGATGTCGTGGAGGTTTCAAAACCCTGGGATTACATCGCCATAGGAGCGATGAGCGCCCTCTTCCTGCTGGTAAGCTATCTGCTTCTTGGCAGCTGGGTGCGGGAGCAGGCGCTGCAGGAGTTCCTTGCCCCGGTAGGCATCCCGGATCTTGCGACCAGAAGAAAGAATCGGCCGAGAGGGTTCCGGCTTGTGCTTCATGTGATCGGAAGCCTGCTTGGCCTGGCCGTGCTCGGTATCATACTCTGCCCTGTGGTAATCAGATTTGCGGAACCCAGAGCTTTTCTGAACTTCTTTGTGGAGACCGCCCAGGATGATATCAAAGGGAAAAAGATTACCGGCAGCAGCCGGATCGTTTCCAGAAACGATGTGCTCAGCAAAGCTGCAATTGAGAATGTTGAACAATACGGCATGTTCCGTGACCTCTACTATCAGGATAAAGCGGACGCCAAAAGCAATGTTGTGTTCGTCTACATGATCGGTTCCAACCTGGAATCCGGTTTTGGTTCGGGCTCCCTCAACATCAGCCAGATGATGGAGGCGACAAAGGGGAATCCTTCCCTGAAATTCGTCCTGGAAGCCGGCGGAGCCAAATTCTGGGCCTACGAGCCTTTTATGAACGGCAAGGTCGGCCGCTATGAGATCGCGGACGGCAAGGTAAAGAAAGTCCAGAATCTTGGCAAGAAAATATGTATGACCGACGCGAAGCCACTGAAGGAATTCCTCAAGTGGGGTGCCAAGAATTATAAGGCAGACCGCTACATGCTGGTTCTCTGGGATCACGGCGGCGGCGCCGGCGCCGGCTTCGGCCACGACGATGTGAATGAGGCCAACGAGAAACACCCCTCAATCACCCAGGTGGATGTGGCCCAGGCGATGGACAAATCCGGTCTGAAATACGACCTGGTCGGCTTTGATGCCTGCCTGATGCAGACCATGGAATGGGCTTACGCCCTGGAACCCTATGCGGACTACTATCTGGCCTCCGAGGAACTGGAGCCGGGATACGGCTGGTACTGGACCGAAGGCTTTAAGGCGCTAGGGAAAGAACCCGGCCTGGATACCAGGGAGTTGGGAAGGATCCTGATTTCCTCCTATGATGAGCTTTACGAAGGCGACCCGGGCGAGCAGACCCTGTCCCTGGTTGACCTGCGGCAGATTCCTTCCGTCTATGAGAAGGTGGGAGCGCTGCTGGAGACCCAGGACCAGAGGCTGCAGACGGATGCCAACGTATTTGTTGAGTTTTACAATAACGTAAGCGCATCCAAAGGATATGCCGAATCGGTAGGCGGTGTGGATGAAATCGACCTGGTTGACTTCCTGGAAAAGAGCAATTATGAAAACAAGGACAAGCTGATCGAATGTGTTCAGAGCGCGGTCCTCTACCATAATAAGAAGGGCGGGGAAGGCTCAAACGGCCTGGCGATCTACGCTCCCCATGTGCGGGTTGACGCCTTTAGCGATGCCAGAGAAGCCATGGCAGGAACTGCCTGCACCAGGCCGCTGGGACTTTACAGCGACCTGATGAGCATGGTGGTCTACCAGAACAGTGAGAGAAAATCCGACAAATATATGAAATTTACCCCGTATGAGACAAAGGAAGATTACACCAAGGAAAGCTGGTATAACGCGGCGATCGCTGACCAGGATCCCGGTGTTTCCATTGACCACATCTCCCTCACGGAGGTGGGAGGCAGCTACCGGATTGGCCTTTCCGATGACCAGTGGGAGACCATCACTGACGTGATGACCGGCCTTTACCTGCACCGTGACCGGAAAGGAAAAGAACTGATCGACCTCGGAAATGACAACCGGTGGACGGGCAGCGAGGGCGGCAGGCCCACGATCGGCTTTAAAGGGAACTGGGTATGTCTGAACGGCCGGCCGGTGGCCCTGACATCGGATACCCCGAAAAAGACCGAGGATGGTATCGTGTTCTCGGGCTCCACGACAGCAGTCTTGAACGGAGTAACCGATATCCGGATCTTCTTTACCTGGGATCCGATCTCCGAGGAAGACCTGGCCGCCGGCAAAGAACCTAAAGGCCACGTGCTGGGATATCTGCCGGTTGAGAAGACAGATTCCGGCCTGGAGATCAAGGGTTATATGAGATTCGAACCTATGGACCGGATCCTCCTGACCTACGACTGCTACAAGAAGGACGGAACCTTCATAAAGACCCGGAGCCTGTATGCACCGATCATTAATATCAGCCAGGATTGGCTCCATGTAGGCTACCGGAAAGTCACCCGAAAAGGGGCAAGAGTGTACGCGCTGCTCCAGAATTCTGCGGGACAGTTCCTGCGTACAGACAGTGTTGAATATAAAAAATGATACGATCGGCACGATCAGGAAAATGATACAAAGGTGATCACCAATGCAAATTACCAGGCTGCACATCAGCAATTTCAAATCCATAAAAAATATGCATCTTAAGAATCTGGAAAGTGCACTGATCCTGGTGGGACGCAACAATACCGGAAAGACCGCGGTCATGGACGCTGTCCGGGCTATGGCAGGACAGTACCGGATCCAGCCGGAGGACTTTCAGGAAGACTATGCCAACATTGAGATCGCGGCAGACCTGTACTGCACAGAGGAAGACCTGATCATGTTCCATACGATGGGCAAGGTAAGCGGGTTCCGCAATTATGACCGCTGGCTGGCTGAGTTTAAGGACCGCCTCCCCTGGCAGGAGGCGGAAGACGGAGGCGGGGGAACCATTTCCTTCACCTTCGTGGCCAACCGGGAGGGAAAGATCCGCTATGAGGACCAGGAAAACCGGCACAATGCCTACATTTCGGAGATCCTGCCCAGGATTTACTATGTGGATGCGCTGCGGACGATTCCCTCGCTGGCCCAGGAGCTTATGCTGGGGGAATACGAGGAGCTGGTCATGCTCCGGGAAGACCTCTGCATGTTCGACAAGGCAAAAAAATGCAATCAGTGCTTTTCCTGCATCGGCCTGATCAACCAGAAGACGCCGGAGCAGCTGAATGCCCTGGAGACAGCCCGCCTCCTGGACTACAAGCTCGTTAAGCTGAATCTTTCTGAGTTCATGGAGAGCATGAACGAGATCTATCACGGCAACGGCGGCGAGGAGAACATTTTCTTCTCCCTGGGGCGGGACATGGAGCAGATGCTGACCGTCAATGCGGAATTCTCCTATGAGAACCAGACCCGGCTAAGACCGATCAGCCAGATCGGCAAGGGCATGCGGTCCATCTACCTGCTCTCCCTCATCGAGACCCTCATTCGGGGAGGCAAGCCCGTGCCCGGAATTCTGCTGGTGGAGGAACCGGAGATGTACTTACATCCTCAGTTGCAGAAGGTGTCTGGCGACATCCTCTACCGGCTGAGCCAGAAAAATCAGGTGATGTTCACGACCCACAGCGCCCAGCTGCTCTTAAACTTCAGCAACCGGCAGATCCGCCAGGTGGTTGACGGCGAGGACGGCTGGTCCGCCGTGCGAAAGAACACCAACATCAGTGCGATCCTGGACGACCTGGGTTACAGCGCGGCTGACATGATGAACGTGGACTTCGTTTTCATCGTGGAAGGGAAGCAGGACAAGAACCGGCTGCCCCTGCTGCTGCGCAAGTACTATTCCGAGATCTTTGATGAGGACGGCAATCTGGCCCGGATTTCCATCGTCACCACCAACAGCTGCACCAATATCCGCACCTACGCCAACCTGAAATATATCAACCAGCTCTACCTCAAGGATAATTTCCTGATGATCCGGGACGGGGACGGCAAGAACCGCCGGCAGCTGACCCAGGAGCTTTGCAATTACTATGAGCAGAGCGGGGAGCGCGACATTGATACCCTGCCCCGGGTAACCGAAAAAAATGTGCTGGTTCTTCGCTACTATTCCTTTGAGAACTATTTTCTCAATCCGGAGATCATGGCCACTCTTGGCGTGATCGAAGAACCGGAGGACTTCTACCGGATCTTCCTGGCCAAATGGAAGAGCTACCTGTCCCAGATCCGGAGCGGCAAAAGGCTGCAGGAAGTGATCGGCCATGACTTCCGGTCAACGGAAGACGTAAAAAAACATATGGAGGACATCAAAATCCATTTGCGGGGCCATAATCTCTTTGATATATTTTATGGCAGATACCGCAAAAAAGAAAATGCATTGCTCAGGCGCTACATTGAACTGGCCCCCCGGGAGGAATTTGCAGACATCCTCGACGCGGTCGACTCATTTATTTATTTTAAGAGTAAACAGGCACTTGCAAAAGAGTCGGAGTGAGTGTATAATTGCGGATGTTAGATAGAAATAACAAACCGGATATCGGTTAGTTTTTCATCTTGATGAACGAGATTAGGAATCAGGCATCGTTTACGGTGCCTGATTATTATTACCTTAAAAACCTTATAGGAACGGGAACATGGACAGGAGTGGAACGGTGATATTTGATAGTAGGAAGAGGAAGAAAATGATCAGGCTTTGGGGCATATTACTCAGCCTGATGATCGTAGTCCAGACGACAGCCGGGGTAGATGCAGCGAAGAAGAAAGCGCCGGCGGCAACAACGGCGGCAGCGACAACAGCAGCGACAACGGCAGCCAAACCGGCGGCAACGACGGCGGCAGAGGCAACGACGGCGGCAGCAACGACCGCAGCAAAAAAGGCAGCCGCAAAAGCAGCCCCCAAAATATTTAGGAAACAGGATCTGACCTTTAACATTGTGTTGGATCCGGGCCACGGTGGCAACGACACCGGCGCGGAAGGCCCCGGCTGGCCGGAGAAAAAGATCACTTTAAAGATTGGCAAATTTCTCAAGGAAGAACTGGAGAAATATGAGAATGTAAACGTTTCTCTCACGAGAAATAAAGATAAGTGGGTGGATCTTCATAAGCGTATGAAGATCGCCAAAAAACGAAAGGCCGACCTGGTGGTCAGTCTCCATATCGATTCGGCTTCAGAGGAGGCCCTCTATTACGATGGCTGCAGTGCCCTGGTTGCCAAGAAGGGAAGCTTCCAGCCGGAGATGGCCAGCGATGAGGCAAAACTTGCTCGCTCCATCCTGGGGGATCTGGAGAAACTGGGCATCACAAACCGGGGTCTGGCCAGACACACTTCTCCCAATGTCAAGGAGTACCCGGACGGATCCAGGGGCGATTATTCTGCAATCATCAGAGATGGAATGCTCTTTGGGATCTCCAGTGTTCTCGTAGAGCACGGCTTTGTGGAAGAGGGGGGAGATTACTATGAATTTCTCGCCAGTGATGCAAAACTTCGGAAAATAGCCAGGGCTGATGCAGCAGGGATCGCCAGGTTCCTCCGCCTGCGGAGCAAGATCACCGGCAGGATACCGGCCCCTATGGTAAAAGACGGCAAGAAACGGGTCTGCACGGCAGATAAGAATTCCTATATCAGCCTGCGCAGAAAAGTGTACAATAACACGGTTTACCGCAAATATGTAAAAGGCGGTGCCGAGCGTTTCCGCTCTTCCAATATCCAGGAGAGAAGGAAGCAGGAAGAGGCAACTCTGACAGCAGAAAACAATACTGTGGCAGAGAGCACCACTGCAGCAGGAAGCGGGGCCGCACCGGAGGGCACTACTGCACTGACTGCAGAAACAGAACAAGGTACACGGCAGGAGACCCTGTCTCCGGCAGAAGCGGATGCAATCAATGCCAGAGGTGCTAAGTACGGTTTCTATATCAGTATGCTCTTTGGTTTTGCCCTGGTCCTTTGGGCGATCCGAGACCATGTATTCGCGATCGCAGCCGGCTGGCACGATGCTTATGAAACCGACCTGGATCTCCTTGGAGAGAAGATTGCAGAAAGCTGCCGGATCTTTGTGGCAGAGTGGAAAGTCCTCACCGCAAGGAATGTATATCCGGAAGCAGAGGAAAAGGAAGAAGAACAGACCAGGACAACACCACGGAAGAAGCCTGCGCCTGTATTCAGGAGAAGAAGCGCCTCTCTGCAGGAGCAGATCGACGCCCTCGCAGAAGCCCAGAAAGAGCTGGCCAGAAAGCAGAGAAGGATGGCCGGAAAGCAGCGGGCTCAGGCACGCCGGGACGCCAGAAGGACCGGCAGGGGAAGAAATCGGAACCGCCGGGCTGCAAGTTAAGGTCACCTGAGCGACAACCCTGTCCCATATGAAAAAATAGTAGGATTTCCGACGAATTTTTACTCGCATATTTTTCGGAAATATACTATAGTAATAGTAGAATCAGCAAGAAACATTTTCACTTAATTGAGTCATTGGAAAGGGAAGAAAGCTATGGGATATTCAGGTCTGATTGCAGCGGTGATCATCTTGCTGCTGGTTGTCGCATTATTTTTCATAGTCAGAGAGGTCGAGCAGAAAAACTGGAAGAAAGCAGTCCTATATGCCGTGGTATCACTGCTTCTGATGACGGTCATCCGATTCGCTCTGAACTACCTTATTTCAAGAATGTAATCTAATTAACGGTGTCGCGGCAGCGGCACCGTTTTGTTAATGTAAAGGAATTTGTGATTTCCTGTACATTAACAAAGACTCCGCGAGGATGCGCACTCGCGCGAATAGAAACATGTCGCGACGGGAGGCCCGGATGAAGATTGATTTTGACAGAATGAAAAGCATTGTCTTTGATTTCAACGGCACCCTGCTTTTTGATGATCCCATGCATGTGAAAGCCTGGGACAGGATATCCCGGGAGCTCCGGGGGATAGGCATAACCCCTGCTGAGCTGCAGGAGAAAATAAACGGGGTGCCCAACATAAAGACCATCTACTATATGTCCGGCGGAACATTTTCTTCGGAACAATGTCAGGCCTACTCGAGAAAGAAGGAGGCGGTCTACCGGGAGATCTGCCGGGGAATGGGGAAGGACTACCGGCTGGTACCGGGGGCGGAAGCCCTCTTCGACAGGCTGAAGGCCAGGGGGATCCCCTTCACCATCGCCACGGCCTCCATACCCGATAACGTGCATTTTTTCATGGAAAGCTTCCGGCTGGACCGGTGGTTTTCCTACGAGGACATCGTCCTGGACGACGGCAGTTACTCCGGGAAGACAGAGATGTTTCAGGAAGCCTTCCGCCGCCTGCATGCGGATCCCGGAGAAAGTCTGATCTTCGAGGACTCCGACGCGGGGATCCGGAGCGCTTATGAAACCGGCTGCCGGAACATCATCGTGGTGGGAGGAGAAAAAGATCGGAAAGACTTTGGAAACCGGCCCGGCGTGGTCGGTCTGATCCGGGATTTCCGGGAGATCCTGCCCGCAAAATAAGAAAATCTTTGGCATCGCGCCCAATTATTACAAAATTATTAAATATATTAACAAGTTACTTAAACTATGATAAAGTATATGTAATAATATTGGGGAAAGAGGTGCGGAAATTATGTCAAAGAAAATGAAAAAGCTCTTCCTCGGAATCCTCTGCGCATGTCTGCTTGCGGCCAGCCTGCCCTTTGGTCCGGCCAGCGTATCCGCAGAAGATACTGAGGTAAATGTCGGAAAACTTAGTGATAGTGCTATTACATTCGGTTATGCTAAAATCGAAGTAAAGCAGGGCAAAAAGAAAAGATTAAATGTGATGCTCGGCGAAGACACTCCGGATGGCAAGATCAAGTGGAAATCCAGCAATAAGGAAGTTGCCAAAGTTACCAAGAAGGGTGTCATCAAAGCAAAAGAATGCGGGACAACTGTCATCACGGCCAAGATCAAAGGAACCGACATCAAGGCAAGCTGTGAAGTAGAGGTTGTGAAATATAAAAAGTACCGGGTGAGAGCAACCGGTTACTGTAACTGTGCATCCTGCAGCGGTCCCGGTCATCCGAGAACGGCATCCGGCCGCTATCCGAAGCAGGGACGTACTCTGGCGGTTGACCGCCGCATGATCCCTCTGGGATCCAAGATCGTCATGGACGGCCATACCTATTATGCGGAAGACACCGGCGGGGCGATCAAAGGAAGAAGAATCGATGTGTATTTCCATCGTCATAGCAGAGCCAGCCGTTTTGGCGTGCAGTACAAGACCATCAAGGTATACTATGACTAAGGAACCATAATAAAATGGGCCAAAAGACAGATGACTGCAGTCCGGCGGCCCGCAAAGAGGAGATGAAGGGAATGAAGACCCAGGTCAGGAAAAGCCTGTTGCTCCTGGCAGTATGTTTACTGGCGATCATTTTGTTCGAGAGAGCGGATGGGAACCGGTACGCCTATGCCCGGAACGAGGAAAGACATGGCTTCTGTTTCGAGGAGCAGGAGCTGATCAAGAATGTTCATACACTCCGGAAAGCCGGAGACAGCTATCACAGAAGAACCTCCCAGGGTATGTGTGTGGCCGGCAGCTTCATTATCTATACCAGATATGACAGCGACCAGTCAGCGACGACCTATGTTCTTCTGAATAAGAAAACAGGCAAGGAAGTAGCCGCATTTGATTTTCATACTCAGCACAGTAATTCCCTGACTTACAATCCGGATGACCACGAAGTGGTATCCGTCTCCAACAATCACGCCTACGTGTTTGGTTTTGAAGATGGGAAGCTCTGGCTGAAAGAAGACGTTGTGATGAACCACAACTGCTGTAAGATCGCTTACATCCAGGACAGAGGGCTCTATTATCTGGGGACCTCCAATGCGATCTACAGTTCCAAGGACTTCCGAAGGCTTAAAAAAGAGTTTTCCGTAGAATTCCGCGCCATCAACCAGGGTATGGGCTATGACGGAAAGCACCTGTACATCAACTGGTACCGGGTGGGGAATAACAGCATGAGCCTCTACACCATCGATGGCCGTTATGAAGGAAGCTATAATTTCACCTCCAACCGGCTGCGGGAAGTGGAGGAAGTTGATTTTGACGGGGACCGCATGATCCTGAATATCGCCAACAGCGGCAGCGACAACGGTCTCTACTATGTAAAGTCGGTTCACGATCCCGGTGAGTGGAGAGTGACCGAGGAGCCGACCTGTGCGCAGCCCGGCGTGAAGGTCAGCACCTGCAGACGCTGCGGCGTCCAGACAACCGGCATCGTTCCGCCCACCGGCAAGCATGTTGCAGGGGAGTGGAAGTTCAAGAAACATGCAACCTGCAAAGAAAATGGTCTCGCCGTTAAGACCTGTGAGACCTGCGGCAAGCTGATGGACCAGGATAGCATCGCTGCGACCGGCCATACCATGACCGAGTGGGCGATGGAAGAGGAACCGACCGTTCTCACGGGAGGACTGGTGGAGCGGCACTGCGAGATCTGCGGCATGAAGGAGAATCGTTTTGTCGACAAGCTTCCTGCTGTTGCCGAGATGAATATCCATGAGATCTCCATCCACCCGGACAACAATTTCGATGGCCTGAGTGTGCGGATGAACAAGGGAGATTATGTGAAGCGCTGGATCTCCTCCGACGCAAACATCGTATCCGTCACCAGCACCGGAACCATCACTGGAAAGAGCTTGGGAACCGCACAGATCACAGCAATCACGGAAGGCGGCGTCGCAGACACCTGTGATGTGACCGTAAAGCTGCTGCCAATCCTCACATCAGACCTTCTGATCGATTCCGCCCACCTGACCTCAAAAGGAATCACTCTCTCCCCGGGAGCAGCGGAGGCACTGAGCGTGATACCGGTTCCGGCAACCACGGACAATAAGACAGAGTACTCCACATCAGACAGTGAGATCGCCCAGGTCGATGAGACCGGATTGATCACAGCCGGAAAGGCTGGAACCTGTGTCATCACAGTCCGGTCCGGCTTCTGTTTGAAGGAGATTAAGATAAAAGTTAGAAAAGACAAGAAATGACCTGACTTGACAAGCGCCAGGCTATGCGGTATGATTCTATCGTAAACCTGGCGCTTTTCCAGATGATCGGCTTCGAAGAGAGCCTATATTTTTTACCTAAGAATTAGCACTCGACCATTAAGAGTGCTGATTAATCGGTTTGACAAAAGGGAAATCAACCTGCCGAATGGAGGGATGAATATGGCAGTAATACCTGTATATAATACACTGGCATTACCGGATGCCAACATTTACTTTAAGACAGATTATTATAAGTCGATGACCAACAAGGAGCCGTCCATGAATGAGAGGGTGATCCTTGCAGTACTTAAGGAGAATCAGAGCCGGGAGGAGATCACGGAGAAAAGCTTCTATCCGATCGGCGTATCCGGCCTGATCTCCGAGATCAACAGCAACGGCTACCTGGTGGTGAGGACCCGCTACCGGGTAAACCTGGACGAAGTGACCGTCTACTGGGATCATGACCTGGAAGTATCCGTCTCCCGCCGCCAGGATATCGATGACCTGCCGGACCGCGAGCTGCAGCAGCGGCTCAAGGAGATGAAGAATAACCTGGCCCGCATGTCGGAGAATCAGCAAAACATGGCCATGACCCGCGGCTACATCGCCCGCTGGACCACCATGGAAGAGATCGCAGCCGCGATGTCCCCCTGGATGATCAACACCAACGAAGAACGCTACCAGATCCTGGCCAACGACAGCAGAAAAGAACGTTTGGCCATGATGGAGCAGCTAATCTACGAAAACCTGGAGATGTTCCGGGTCAACAATGAAGCCAAAAGCGCCCAGGAAGAAGATTACCAGAAAATATATCGCGAATCCGCCCTCAAAAAGCAGATCGAATACCTGCAAAAAGAGCTGGATGACATGCACCCGGAAAATGTATCCGATATCCGCAAGCTGGAACTTAAGATCGAGGAATCCGGCATGAATGAAACCGCGGAAAAAGAAGCCAGAAAAGTGCTGAACCGCCTGAAGCAGGAAGGCCAGAACAGCGCCGAATCCGGCATGCTCTATGATTATCTGGACTACGTGACCGGCCTCTCCTGGAAGAAGGAGCCCGCAAGGGAGATCGATCTGGACCAGGCAGAAAAAGTGCTGGACGAGGACCACTTCGGCCTGAAGAAAGTCAAATCCAGGATCATCCAGCAGATCGCAGTGATGAACCTGAAGAAACAGCAGACCGGCTCTATCCTCCTCTTTGTCGGAGCCCCCGGCACCGGCAAGACCAGTATCGGCCAGAGCATCGCGAAAGCCCTGCAAAGAGAATATGTGCGTGTCAGCCTGGGCGGCGTAAGGGACGAAGCGGACATCCGCGGCCACAGAAGGACCTACATAGGCGCAATGCCCGGCCGGATCATGGACGGGATCAACAAGAGCGGCGTCTCCAACCCGGTCATGGTGTTAGACGAAGTGGACAAGCTCTCCGCCTCCTACAACGGAGACCCGGCCAGCGCCCTCTTAGAGGTGCTTGACCCCGAGCAGAACTCCACCTTCACGGACCATTACATGAACGTGCCCTACGACCTGTCAGACGTCATGTTCATCTGCACGGCCAACACCACCGACACGATCCCGGAACCGCTTTTGAACCGAATGGAAGTGATCCAGTTCCAGGGCTACACCCCGATTGAAAAATACCACATCGCCAGGGAACACCTGCTCCCCAAGGCCATGCATGCAGTAGGGATCCGGGATGAAAACCTGGAAGTAACCGATGAAGCCATGGAAGCCGTCATCTCCGACTACACCAGAGAAGCAGGCGTCCGAGGTCTCAAAAAACGAATGGATACCCTGTGCCGGACTGCCGCGGTAGAGCTGGTCAAAGGCAACCATGAGAAGATCACCGTAGAAAAAAATGCACTAAGAGAATACCTCGATATGCACCCGATCCGCCACGGCCTCGTCAAGAAAGACCCTAAGCCCGGCATCGTAACCGGCCTGGCCTGGACCAGCGTCGGCGGAGAGATCCTGTATGTGGAAACCCTCTTCACCAAAGGAAACGGCAAACTGGTCATCACCGGCCAGCTCGGAGACGTGATGAAAGAATCCGCCCAGATCGCGGTCAGCCTGGTCAAGGCCATGTACCCGGACAAGGCGGAAATGTTTGAAAAAAATGACCTGCACATCCACGTGCCGGACGGAGCAACTCCCAAGGACGGCCCCTCCGCGGGCATCACCCTCACAACAGCTTTAGTATCCGTCCTGAACAACAAACCGGTACCCCCGGAACTCGCCATGACCGGCGAAGTTTCCCTCCGGGGCCAGGTGAACCCCATCGGAGGACTGCCCGAAAAACTGATGGCAGCCCAGAGAGCCGGCGTAAAGAAAGTATTTATTCCGGCGGATAACGAGGAAGACCTGAAGGATGTGGCAGAAGAGGTGAAAGAGCAGCTGACGATCGTGCCGGTGCATGAGATCAGAGAGGTTCTGGAAGAAGCCGGGGTGGCCTAAGAGAACATCCAATATAATAATCGCCGGAGTATAGTGAGATCAGCAAGTACTGGTTTCGAAAATGGACTGCTTAAGCA
>CAMOYC010000051.1 GCA_946629665.1 uncultured Lachnospiraceae bacterium | reverse complement strand
AATGCAAGAAAAACCGGACCATAAAATGCTTCCGCAATTTGCCCGGTCCGGTCCTTGATTATTGTCATTAAAGCTGTCTGTTAAAACTTATTGTTGATCTTGGAAGTCTCTGCTGCGGCAACGACATCATCAAAACCTGCTCCGCCGTCCGCAATGACTGCTGCGGCAACAGCTGCCTCAACCAGAGGAACATCCAGCATCTTGATCTTGCGGTCTTCCATCGCTTCCAAAACCATCTCTGTTGTCATCACGGCACTTCCCATGTCCATGAGGATGATAACACCGTCATCCGTGTAGATCTCATCGATGGCATTATAGATCTTCTCAAAGCTGGTACCAAAGGTACCGTCCTCAAGACCGCCCGCCGCAACGATCGGTGCATCCGGCGCCATCAGGGTCGCCAGGTCAACAACACCTTCAGCCAGCTTCTTGCTGTGGGATACGATTACGATTCCTACCATAACAATTCTCCTGAATATGTTCTAAGCTAATTCTGCTACGTCTTTCATCATCAGAGTAAAGGAGGTAGCTCCCGGATCCTGATGTCCCAGGCTTCGCTCACCAAGATAACTTGCACGTCCCTTGGTAGCAATGATAGTCTTGGTGTACTCCACACCATCTTCCGCTGCTTTCAGGCCCTTGGCAAGGGCTGTCTTCGCGTCATCTCCCGCCTCAACAGCTGCTTTGATCGCATCCCGCGCAGGCATCATGGCGTCAAGCATGGTCTTCTCCCCTGCTACTGCCTTACCACGAAGCTGAACACCTCCGATGGCAGCATCCATGATCCCGATAAAATCATTGATGTCCGCTTCCGTCTTTCCGTTCATCAAAGCGCCGGCCTTCATAAATGCGGTTCCGTAGAGGGGACCGGCAGAGCCGCCAACCGTTGAAACCAGCTTCATTCCGGTTGTCTTGAGAATTGCACCGATGTCCTTGCCCTCAAAGGTAGGCTCCACTTCGAGCACTGCCTTAAAACCGCGGGCCATGTTGATGCCATGGTCACCATCGCCGATCACGTTATCAAGCTCCGTGAGGTAAAGCTTCTGCTCTTCAATATCCTCAGCGATCTTATGGATCATCTCAATCACTTTTTTTACGTCTGCCATATCAGTATTCCTCGCTTTCTCCGTTTTCTCTTTATTAAAGGAAAGAGACCGACGACGAATCGCCGATCTCCCCGTCTATTCTGACAAATCTATAATTGTATGTCTTTCTCTTTTATCGCTCTATTTAGCAACCCATGCAGGAGTCTCAGCCTCAGCGTCAAGGAGTTCCTTGAGCTGGTCATCCAGCTTAAGCAGAGTGATGGAGAAACCTTCCATCTCCAGGGAGGACATATAGTTGCCAACCATGGTCTTGTAAACCTTGATACCCTTGTCAGCGAGAACGTCAGCCACATGGTTATTCACGATGAAGAGCTCCATAAGAGGAGTTCCGCCGCAGCCGTTGATCATAACTGCTACTTCGGATCCTGCAAAGTCGATATCAGCAAGGATCTTCTCCATCAGAGTATCAACAATCTCATCTGCAGACTCAAGAGGTTTCTTCTCTACGCCAGGCTCGCCGTGGATACCGATACCGATCTCCATCTCATCATCAGCGATCTCAAATCCGGGAACGCCTGCTGCAGGAATGGTACAAGGCTTGATTGCCATACCCATGGTCCTTACATTATCGATAACCTTCTGTGCTACAGCCTGTACTTCGTCAAGGCTGGCACCTGTCTCAGCTAAAGCTCCGGCAATCTTGTGAACAAAGATAGTACCTGCTACGCCACGACGTCCAACGGTGTATAAGGAATCCTTTACAGCAACGTCATCGTTAACAACAACCTGCTTTACATCGATGCCGTCCATATCTCTTGCCATCTCAGCAGCCATCTCGAAGTTCATTACATCACCGGTGTAGTTCTTGATAATCATCAGAACGCCTGCACCGCCATCAGCAGCCTGCAGTCCTGCGTAAACCTGGTCAACAGCAGGAGAAGTGAAAACAGCACCGGGAACAGCTGCATCCAGCATACCTTTGCCTACAAAACCTGCATGAGCAGGCTCATGTCCGCTTCCACCACCGGAGATCAGTGCAACCTTGCCGACTTTCTTCTCAGCTCTGAGAACAACATTGCCCTCTGTATGCTTCTTGAGGTACTGAGGATATGCCTTTACAAGGCCATCGATCATCTGATTTTCCACCTGGTCAACTGCATTAATAATCTTTTTCACGGTAACGCCTCCTTAAAATATAAAAAATAATACATTATACACATTTCCTTCTGTGCACAGAGAACATGCATCTTACATATTCCCCAATTAGTATCATAGCACTTTTAGACATTTTGGTCAATAAAATATAAGAAAAAGCTAAAAAATATAGGTAATATTGATAATTATTTTCAAGCGATGCCAAAGAAGTGCAAAAAACCCGCATGGATCACCATGCGGGTTATTCTGAACATAATATGTGTACGATTATTTGTACTTGCGTTTTCTGGCAGCTTCAGATTTCTTTTTGCGCTTTACGCTCGGTTTTTCGTAATGCTCTCTCTTACGAATCTCCTGCTGAATACCTGCCTTAGCACAGCTCCTCTTGAATCTACGAAGAGCGCTGTCTAATGATTCGTTCTCTTTAACGATAATACTCGACATCTCTCACCTAACCTCCCTCCAGTTGTGGATTGTGCCTAATACAACTGTATGGGTATTTTTGCACTGTTTTATATTATAGCATAAAATGCGGTTTCGTCAACAAAAAGTTTTAAAAGTCAGTCCCGGCCAGGTTGAAGAGTCATTCACAGCCGGATCATGAGAGCTGAGCTTTGGCTACCTCAACTGCCTTATCCAGAGCATCCTTGATGCCTTCCGGCTTCTTTCCGCCGGCCTGGGCCATATTAGGGCGTCCGCCACCGCCGCCGCCTACGAGCTGGGCCGCTTCCTTGATCACCTTGCCTGCGTGAGCGCCGGCCTTTACAGCATCATCTGTTGCGGTCACGATCAGGCTCACCTTGCCGCCAAGGTCGGAAGCAAGGACCACAATGCCGGAGCCGATCTTAGCCTTCAGGTCATCACCCAGAGTTCTGAGGGCGTTCATATCCACGTCCTTCACAGCGACCGGAAGCACCTTGAAGGAACCTGCCTCCTGGACATCCTTCATCACGTCAGCGACTTCACTCTTGGCAATCTGATCTTTCAGTTTCTCATTCTCTGAAGACAGGGACTTAATCTCATCCAGCATAGCCTGGATTCTGTCAGCCAGCTTATGAGGTTCTGTCTTTGCCGTCTTAGCTGCCTGGATCAGGGTATCTTCCTCATCCTGATAGTAGTTGAGAACGCCGGTTCCGGTGAGGGCCTCCACACGACGCACACCTGCGGCAATACCTGCCTCGGAAATGATCTTGAAGTTCTTGATCACACCTGTGTTCTTTACATGGGTTCCGCCACAGAACTCGATGGAGAAATCTCCCATGGATACAACACGGACCTTCTCGCCGTACTTCTCGCCGAAGAGAGCCATGGCACCGGTCTTCTTTGCCTCATCCATCGTCATGACTGCGGTCTCAACCGGAAGCTCTTCGTTGATCTTTTCATTCACCATATCTTCTACTGCCTTGAGTTCCTCTGGTTCCATAGCCTGGAAATGAGTAAAGTCAAAGCGAAGTCTGTCCTGATCCACATAGGATCCTTTCTGCTCTACGTGAGTTCCGAGGACGGTACGCAGTGCCTTCTGCAGCAGATGGGTTGCGGAATGGTTCTTGGCCGTGTCCGCACGCTGTTCTGTGTTGATCGCCAGCCTTACGTTATCTCCGGTCTTGAACATGCCCTTGACTACACGGCCGATATGGCCAACCTTGTCACCCATGAGCTTGACAGTGTCTTCTACGACGAACTCTCCTTCCGGGCAGGAAATGATACCGGTATCCGCATGCTGACCACCGCCCGTAGCGTAGAAGGGGGTAGCCTCCACAAAGATGGTGCCGGTCTGGCCGTCCGAAAGAGCCTCAGTGATCTCAGTTTCCGTGGTCATGACAGTGATGACACTCTCATATTCTGTATAATCATATCCGACAAATTCTGTGGTAACAGAAGGATCGATCGACTCGTATACCGTGACATCGGCGCCCATGTAATTGGTTACCTTACGTGCCTTTCTCGCCTTCTCCCTCTGCTCATCCATGAGCCTGGTAAAGCCCTCCTCGTCAACCGAGTAGTTCTTCTCTTCCAGGATCTCTTTGGTGAGGTCTAACGGGAATCCGTAAGTATCATAAAGCTTGAAAGCATCCTCACCGTTCAGCTCTTTGACACCCTCTGCCTCCATCTTAGCTTCCAGTTCTTCCAGGATCTTAAGGCCCTGGTCGATGGTCTTATTGAAACTGTTCTCTTCCTGGCTCAGTACCTTGAAGATCAGTTCTTTCTTCTCATCCAGTTCCGGATAACCGTCCTTGGATCCCTCGATCACTGTCCGGGACAGGTCTGCAAGGAACTTGCCTTCGATACCGAGCAGGCGGCCATGGCGGGCAGCCCGGCGGATGATACGGCGAAGGACGTAGCCTCTTCCCTCATTGCTGGGGGTGATACCATCGGAGATCATGAAAGTAGCAGACCGGATATGGTCTGTGATCAGACGGATGGAAACATCATCATTATAATTCTCTAAATAGTTTTTCTTTGCCATGGTGCAGACTTTGTCACGAAGGGACCGGATCGTGTCCACGTCAAAGATGGAATCCACTTCCTGGACAACCACTGCCAGACGCTCTAAGCCCATACCGGTATCGATGTTCTTCTGCTTCAAAGTCGTGTAATTATTGTGGCCGTCGTTCTCAAACTGGGTAAATACGTTATTCCATACCTCGATATAACGGTCACAGTCGCAGCCCACGGTACAGTCAGGTTTGCCGCAGCCGTACTTCTCACCACGGTCATAGTAGATCTCGGAACAAGGGCCGCAGGGACCTGCGCCATGCTCCCAGAAGTTATCTTCTTTTCCGAAGCGGAAGATACGCTCCGGCGCAATACCGATCATATCTCTCCAAAGGTCGAAAGCCTCATCATCTTCCAGATAAACGGAAGGATAGAGACGGTCAGGATCCAGGCCCACTACCTCTGTGAGGAATTCCCAGGACCATTCGATCGCTTCTTTCTTAAAGTAATCGCCGAAGGAGAAGTTGCCCAGCATCTCAAAAAATGTGCCGTGGCGGGCTGTCTTGCCGACATTCTCAATATCTCCGGTACGGATACATTTCTGGCAGGTTGCCACTCTTTTTCTCGGCGGGATCTCCTGGCCTGTGAAATAAGGCTTTAAAGGAGCCATACCGGCGTTGATCAGCAGCAAGCTGTTATCATTATGAGGAACAAGCGAAAAACTGTTCATCACCAGATGTCCCTTGCTCTCAAAAAAATCCAGAAACATTTTACGAAGTTCGTTTACACCATACTTTTTCAAAATAAAATCCTCCATATCTTTATAAAGATAAAGGGTGCCGGGGCATAATGACCCCTGCACCCTGATGTATCTTAATTATTATAAAATGCGCAGTCTACTTATCAGACTTACCATCAGCAGTGCCGTTCTTCTTTTTCTTATTCTCCAATAACTTCCTGCCGGTGAAGACCCCGGCGACAGCAACCGCGATGAAAACAATATATTGAATCCCATATTGTACAAATGCACGTATCACTTCAGACATACCAAGACCTCCTTGTCCGTCAATCTAAATAATCAGCCTGCACATTCTCTTATGCATATCAAAATTCAGTATATCAAATGCGTCCGGAAAAATCAATGACGTTCAGAAAGTTCCGCCGCGATTTCTTTCCAGGTGATATCCTTCTCCGCCATCAGCACCATCATATGGTAAAGGAAATCACACATCTCATACTGCAGTTCATCCGAGTCGGGATTCTTGGCGGCGATCACGATCTCCGTTGCCTCCTCACCGCATTTTTTCAGGATCTTATCCAGCCCCTTGTCAAAAAGATAGTTGGTGTAGGAACCTTCCTTGGGATGGGCCTTCCTGTCCAGAATCGTCTCGAAAACCGTATCGAAAACTTCAAGCGGATTGTGGGAGTTATGTCCCTTATCCACAAGAGAAGTGTAGAAACAGCTGCGGTTTCCGGTATGACAGGCTGCCCCGACCTGAGCTACTTTGGCCAGAATGGTATCCCTGTCACAGTCGACAGACAGGGACTTCAGATACTGGTAATGGCCGGAGGTCTCTCCCTTGGTCCAAAGCTGCTTCCTGCTCCGGCTGTAATAGGTCATCTTGCCGGAAGCGATCGTGCTCTCAAAGGCTTCCTTGTTCATGTAAGCCAGCATCAGCACCTCACCGGTACGGTAATCCTGGGTGATGCAGGGCACCAGGCCCTCACTGTTTTTCTTGAACTCCTCAAAAGGAAGAGCACTCTCATAGATATTGACCGGAACCTTGTTCCTGGTCAGCTCCTGTTTGATATCCATAACATCCAGAAGCTGGTCCGTAGCGAAGATAATGCCATCGATCACGGAAGTCTTAGCGATCTTCACAACCTCGTCTTTGTCGGCAACGTCAGCCATGATGTAAACCGGGCTTTCCATATTCACAGCCAGGTAGTCCGCCGTTCTCATGTAAGGAGGCTTTCTGAAGTCGCCTGAAAGGACGATTCCGCCAAATTCCTGTTCTTCCACTGCCTGCTCAGCCAGCTGCATGGTCTGCTCCGGCTCTCTCGGCTTGATCACGATGTACACACGCTCCGACCCGAAGCGGCGGGATGCTTCCACTGCCGCATGCAGGTTTTCGCTGCCTTCCGTCAGGACAAATACTCTCCTGGCTCCGGCGTAGATCATTTTTTTGATATCCTCAAAACGACTGACCTTTGCAAATACATTCAGCGGTACATCCGTTGACTGATAGATCTTTTTGATGAGTTTTACATTTTCTTCTCCGCCTTCCTTGAAAGAATCCTCATCATAATAAAATAATTCATCCGCACCGCAGTTGTCATAGTAGGCAGCTGCCTCTTCACAATTATCCGCATAGATCTGCGGTATCAACCTAACATAATCATTATCCATCAGAAAATATCCTCTCTAGCTTTCTATTTTGAAAAAATCAGGATCCGTCTGCCTATAATGCTCCCTTGGTGGAGAGCACATCACTGATGCGGGGATCATAACTGACCGCCTCATCGAGGGATTTTGCGAAGGCTTTGAAAGCAGCCTCCATGATATGGTGATTGTTCCTGCCGTGGATCAGCTTCAGATGAAGGTTCATCATGCTGTTACAGGCGACAGCGTAGAAGAATTCCTGTACCATCTCCGTATCAAATCCTCCAACCCTCTCCACGGTAAAAGGAAGGTCACAGACACAGTAAGGCCTGCCGGACAGGTCTACCGCGCCCAGGACCAGAGTCTCGTCCATGGGGAGAAGGAAATTCCCGTAGCGGCGGATTCCTTTTTTATCTCCTGCCGCCTCACGGATCGCCTGTCCCAGCACGATCCCCGTGTCTTCAATGGTATGGTGGCAGTCCACATGAAGGTCGCCCTCCACCTGACAATCCAGGTCAAAGAAACCATGGCGGGCGAAACTGTTTAACATATGATCAAAAAAACCGATGCCGGTGTTGACCGTGCAGACGCCGCTGCCATCCAGATTCAGATCGATGGTGATCTTCGTCTCATTTGTGATGCGCGTCACCTGGGCTTTTCTTTCTCTACTCATGATCTTCTCCTTCCTTCTCCTCGAAACGCACGCGGATCGAGTTGGCGTGAGCGGTCAGATGCTCTGCCTCCGCAAAGGTTTCAATATCTTTATGGATGGCCTCCAGGGCCTCCCTGGAGTAATAGATGATGCTGGACTTCTTCACAAAGTCGTCCAGGTTGAGGGGCGAGAAAAACTTGGCGGTCCCGTTGGTCGGAAGCACATGGTTGGGGCCTGCGAAATAGTCTCCGAGGGGCTCCGAACTGTACTCGCCGAGGAAGATCGCTCCTGCGTTGCGTATCTTTGTCATCACCTCAAAAGGATTCGCGGTAACGATCTCCAGATGTTCGGAGGCAATGGCATTCGCGGTCTCAATGGCATCTTCCATCCGGTCTGCCAGCAGGATGTAACCGAAGCTGTCTAAAGACTTGCGGATGATCTCAGCCCTGGAGAGAGTTTTCAGGTATTCTTCGATCTCCTCCGGAACTTCCTTCGCCAGCCTTTCGCTGGTGGTAACCAGGATCGCGCTGGCCAGTTCATCATGCTCCGCCTGGGATAACAGGTCCGCCGCAACATAATGAGCGTTGGCCGTATCATCCGCCAGAACGAGGATCTCACTGGGGCCCGCGATCGAGTCGATACTGACATGCCCGTAAACTGCCTTCTTGGCCAGGGCCACATAGATGTTGCCCGGGCCGACGATTTTATCCACCTTGGCGATGGATTCGGTTCCGTAGGCCAGAGCAGCGATCGCCTGGGCGCCGCCGACTTTATACACGTGGGTTGCTCCTGCCTCATGGGCTGCAACCAGGGTGGCGGGGGTAACTTTGCCTTCCCGGTCAGGGGGAGTGACCATAACGATCTTCTCCACGCCTGCCACCTTAGCCGGGACAATGTTCATCAGGACCGAAGAAGGGTAAGCTGCCTTACCTCCCGGAACATAGACACCGACGGAAGCCAGGGGTGTGATCTTCTGGCCCAGGATGGTGCCGTCCGGCTGTGCGTCAAACCAGCTGTTCCTCTTCTGCTTCTCATGGTAGCCGCGGATATTTACCAGCGCTTTACGGATCACTTCCACTAAAGAGGGTTCCACCAGGGTGTATGCCTCCTCAATCTCTTCTTCCGTGACCCGGATGGTATCCGCTGTCAGCCTGCACCGGTCAAACTTCTCGGTGTAGGCAAACATAGCACTGTCCCCACCTGCTTTTACGTCATCGAGGATCGCCTGTACCGCCTCCGCATACTGATCGTAATTGTTGGGGCTGCGCTTCAGCAGATCCTCCAGAATATTGCTGATATTTTCTTTGTTTACATGTAATGTTCTCATATTCTATCCTCTTATTCAGGCTTCCTTATTCTGAGTAAGTTCCCGCAGATCTCCGATCAGCCTGCGGATCCTCTCCTGCTCCATCTTGAGGCTCACGGGATTCACGACCATTCGCGCCGAGAGGTCACAGACTTCCTCCAGCACGCGAAGCCCGTTCGCCTTCAGGGTGGATCCGGTCTCCACGATATCGACGATCACCTCTGACAGGCCTACGATGGGTGCCAGCTCCACAGACCCGTTCAGCTTGATGATCTCCACTGTCTGATGTTTTCTGTTGTAAAAATAATCTTTCGCGATCACCGGATACTTGGATGCAACCCGGATCAGCTCACCGTGGAGCAGTTTATCCTTCGCTTCCTCCGGCCCGCAGACACACATCCTGCAACGGCCAAAGCCCAGGTCCAGAACCTCGTACAGGTTTCTGCCTTCCTCCAGGATCGTATCCTCCCCCACGACTCCGATGTCCGCCGCACCGTACTCAACGTAGGTCGGAACATCCGAGGCCTTGGCCAGGAAGAACTTCAGCTTCAGGTCCTCGTTGACAAAGATCAGTTTTCTTGTATTCTTATCCTTCATGGCCTCACAGGTGATCCCGAGTTCTTCAAACAGGGCCATGGTAGTCTTGGCAAGCCGCCCTTTAGCCAGGGCAAATGTCAGATAACGCATCCTAGTACTCCTCTCTGAAATCCTGCAGGATCTGTGTGGTCTTGCTATCATTGACAAAATCATAGCAGACGACCTCTCCCTTGCAGAGGTAGAGCAGACGGTCTGCCCCCTGCCCCTTTACAAAGGAAATGTAATCATCCACGCTGCGGTCCTCCTGACGGCTGGTCAGCTGTACTTTCACGCCGCCCTTCCTGAGGTCCATAGCCAGGGAGATCGCATCGGCATTTTCTTCTTTCTCATAGAGGAGCACACCGTAGGAATAT
Source organism: uncultured Lachnospiraceae bacterium (assembly GCA_946629665.1). Lineage (GTDB taxonomy): Bacteria > Bacillota > Clostridia > Lachnospirales > Lachnospiraceae > Anaerobutyricum. Next base: position 3,620 of record CAMOYC010000051.1, on the reverse strand, counting down.
TCCTTCAGGGAAACCCTGATATTCTGTCTGGAAAGCGCGATCAGCAGGTCGTCCACCAGGATGGTAAATCCGATCGCCGGACTGTTCTTGCCGAACTGGGCGTAGAGATTATCATATCTGCCGCCCTTGCCGATGGCATCACCGGTCCCGTAAGTGTATCCCCGGAAAATGATCCCGGTATAATAATCATGATGGTTCACCATGCCCAGATCAAAGCTCACATACTTCTCGTAGCCGTATAGCTTCAGCACTTCGTAGACCTTCTCCAGCCGTTCCACCGCTGCCCTGCAGCGCTCATTCACCGTGAGTTCCCGGGCCCGGGCCAGCATGGTCGCATCCCCGAACAGGTCATTGTAGGCTGTAAGGATTTCCCGGTAACAGGGCTGGATCTCCAGCCCGGCCAGCAGGCTGTCCATAGCCAGTGCGTTCTTGTTCTCTATATATTCATGAATCCTATGCTTGATCTCATCGGAAACATCCAGGGCATCCATCATGCCCTTGTAAAAATCAACCTGGCCGATGTCGATCCGGAATTCCTCAAGGCCTGCCGCCAGGAAGCCTTCGATCATCATGATGATTCCTTCTGCATCTGCCTCGGGGGAATCATCATTCACCAGCTCCGCCCCCATCTCGGTCTTCTCATTCAGCTTGCCCTGGTAGCTGGCCAGGTTCAGGAAGGTGTTCCCCTTGTAGGAAAAGCGAAGGGGATAATCGCAGTCGCTGTAATACTTGGCCACACTTCTTGCAATAGAAGGAGTCATGTCCGGCCGGAGCACCAGCGTATCATTGTTTCTGTCGAAAAATTTGTACATCTCACGGGAGGAAACGGTTCCGGTCTCATGATTGAACACATCGAAAAACTCGAAAGTCGGTGTCTCAATCTCCTGGTAGCCAAAGAGTTCCATCACATGTCCAAGCCTTGATTCTATGGAATTCTTGGTCTTGCATTCCCGGTCATAAATGTCCCTGACACCCTCCGGCGTGTGAAGCAGTTTTTCTATCATAATAGAAAATCCTTTCTGGTTTATTTTTTCATTACTGCAATTTTTAATTATATTATAATCTCCGGGAAAAATCCACATAAATATTCACATGGCTCCGGTCTTATAAGAAAAAAAGCTGCCCTTTGGGGCAGCTTCCTGATCTAAAAAATACCTTGGTCCGGTCCGTCCGGGTCCACCAGATCCGGATCCAGATCAACGGGACCATAGCCGGCGGAGGAACCGTACATATCCTTGCCGACCACATGATTGCGGCGGCGCTCGCTCTCAATCTGTTCACTCAATCTTTTTCTCACCTCTTTCGGGTTGGAGATGTTCTCCAGCCTGATGATCGGTGTAGACCGGTCCCTGGTATTCAGCTCGATCGTGCCGGTACCAAAGAACTTCTGTCCGAATGAACGGGAAAGGGAGATATCCAGGATCCTGTACAGAAGGCACTCATCGTCTCTTGAAGAAAATACCCCACTGGAAAGATATAATCTTTCTGAATCAAAGGAATATTTGGTAAAACTGATCGGAAACCAAAGGTGGTGCTTGCGGTCGGCCCAAAGAATTCCGCCGTCATTCTTTTTGCTCATAATTACCTCCGTGAATATGCGAACCGGGATGGGGTCATCCCGGAAAACTCTTCGTGATCATCATTGCAGTTTCATTATCCTACATACTATCATGTGGAAAATAGGTTGTCAAACCGACATGTTTGATGATATGTTAGGGCATGAGAAAGACTGTTTAAAAGAAAATGCATGAAAATAAAGGAGGTTTTAGCCATGGCATTTGACGGCGCGACCATCGCAGCGGTGGTCAGTGAAATGAAAAGCCGGATGACAGGCGGCCGAATCTACAAGATCTACCAGCCGGAGCCGGACGAGCTGCTCCTGGTGATCAAGAATAATAAGGAGACCAGCCGTCTCCTGCTCTCCGCAGGGGCCGGTCTTCCTCTCATATATTTTACCAATACTGCAAAAACCAACCCCATGGTCGCACCCAACTTCTGCATGCTGCTCCGCAAGCACATACTAAACGGCCGGATCCTGGAAATCCGCCAGCCAAGGATGGAGCGAATTGTAGAGATCCTCATTGAGCATCGCAACGAGATGGGTGACCTTTGCAAAAAGCGCCTGATCACCGAGATCATGGGCAAACACAGCAACATCATATTTGTAAACGAAGAAAATGTGATCATTGACAGCATCAAGCACATCTCCGCCCAGATCTCCTCCGTGCGGGAAGTTCTCCCGGGCAGAGACTACCAGGCTCCCCCGGACCAGGGCAAGATACCCCTTTGGGAGCTGGATGAGGATTATCTGGACCAGGTTCTGCTGAAAAAGCCGGCCAGCCTGCAAAAGGCGGTCTACGGATCCCTGTGCGGCATCAGCCCCCTGCTGGCTGCAGAAATCTGCCACCGGGCAGGACTGGATGGCGGGGATGCTGCCGTCTCCCTCACAGCGGAAAGAAAGGAAGCTTTGTACCGGCAGCTTCAGGCTTTCAGCGAGGCAATCCGGGATGAACGCTTCTGCCCCAACATCGTATACCTGGGAGGGGAACCGAAGGAATATGCTGCCTTCGCCCTGACCTCCTATCCGGAAGGGGAAGCGAAAACATTTTCTTCCATGTCGGAGGTTCTGGAGACCTTCTACGCAGAGAAGGAAGTGATCACCAGGATCCGCCAGAAATCCTCGGACCTGCGCCGCATCATCGGGAATGCATTGGAGCGGACCTCCAGGAAATATGACCTGCAGAGGAAGCAGCTTGCCGACACGGAAAAAAGAGACAAATACAAGATCTACGGAGAACTCCTCCACACCTACGGTTACCAGGCCAGGCCGGGCGATAAGGAGATCACCTGCATCAATTATTATGACGGGCAGGAGATCCGGATCCCCCTGGACCCCACCCTGGACCCCATGGCCAACGCCAAAAAATATTTTGACCGCTACGGAAAGCTGAAGAGGACTTACGAAGCCCTCACCAGCCTGGTGGAGGAAACCGGCGCCCAGATGCGCCACCTGGAATCCATCAGCAACGCGCTGGAGATCTCCCGGGAGGAATCCGACCTTACCATGATCCGACGGGAGCTGGTGGAATATGGTTATATGAAGGGGCACGGCAATCGAGGCAAAAAGGTTAAGTCCCCGGGCAAGACCAGGCCTTTCCACTATATCTCTTCGGATGGCTTCCACATGTATGTAGGCAAGAACAATTACCAGAACGACGAGCTCAGTTTTAAGTTTGCCAACGGCAAGGACATGTGGTTCCACGCCAAGCAGATGGCCGGCTCCCACGTGATCGTCAAACTGGAGACCGCGGATGATCTGCCGGACCGCACCTACGAAGAAGCGGCAAGGCTGGCTGCCTACTATTCCAAGGGCCGCCAGGCCCCCAAGGTGGATGTGGACTATACCAGGCGGAGAAATCTTAAAAAGCCCCCCCATTCCAAGCCGGGTTTCGTGATCTACCATACCAACTATTCCATGACCATCGAACCGGATATCACCGGCATCCGGGAAATAAAGGACTAAAACAGCGGAGGGAATGTCACATTATAAGAATTGCCTGAAACAAAAAGCATCGGTATGTGCAGACTTCGGAAATGGACTGCTTTAACGCTCTTAAAAC
>CAMOYC010000050.1 GCA_946629665.1 uncultured Lachnospiraceae bacterium | reverse complement strand
AGCTTGGTATCAAGATCCTGCTCCTGGACGATGCGGCCTAAAGTAGCCTCATCCGGGATCAGGATATCATCGCCGGTATCAAAGAGAAGTTCTTTTACATTGAAACCATTCTCTTTTAAAAGTTCAACTGCTCTTTTGCCTGCCACTTTATAGGTGTTGTTATCGAATACAACAAGAACCTTGCCATCTTTAAATGGTTCTGCCATCTTGGGAAGATCTTCGATCGCTCCTTTACGGATGGACATCTCCTGTACACTAAAGTTATGATGGCGTCCGCAGGAACAGTCAAATTCAGTTCTGGGCATGTCATTTGTTTTCAGTTTAAGAATTTCATCCATGGTTAAAACCCCCTTAAAATATGTTAGATGTGTGGTTGTTCCAGCAGTGCCTGCGCACAGCTGATATCAGTGATCAATGTGTTGATATATCGGCCCTTGATCGCTCCCCGGATTGCGGAAAGCTTATCGGTGCCGCCTGCGATTCCGATAGAATGTGGAACCTTTTTTAACTGATGGATATCGATGCCGACAACATTGTTGTCCTCCTTGTAGGGGGAGGTGTTGCCCTGCTCGTCATAGAACTGCATGCAGATGTCCCCGGCCACATCTTTAGAGATCAGCTTTTCTATCTCATTTTCTTCAAAGTAGCCGGTCCGCATGATCGCGGAATCCTCATTGGGATACCCGATTCCGACAAGAGCGATGTCCAGCCGGTGCATAAATCCGATGGCTGCAGAGAGACTGTCCTCTCTCAGCAATTCCTCCTTGATAACAGGATTGGAAACCCGGGCGGGAGCATGAAAGGGAACGAATTTGCCGCCGTATGCGACCGCAAGGGATTCCGCCAGGCTGTTGGAATGCAGGTCTGAACCAAGATTACCCATGCCGCCGATCAGGGAGACAAAGGTGATATCTTTCTTTTTATCAACGGAGACATTGGGAGCAATCTCCCTCAGGGTGGATCCCATGGAAACACCGATCACGTCTCCTTCCCTGATGATGTAGTCCAGATGTCCTGCGGCCAGTCTTCCCAGCGCTTTTTTCAGCTCTTCCGGAGAATCCTGAGCATCTGCGATCAGCACATCGCTAAGATTATACATGGCTTCCAGCTGGCGCTCCAGCTCCCAGTGGTTGATCCCGTCCATATAAGAGATATTGATCTGAACAATTCCCTGTTCTTTGGCGGAAGCCAGCAGTCGGGATACGGTAGGCCTTGACAGATCAAGCAGCTTGGCAATCTGAAGCTGGCTGATGTTTTGATTGTAATACATATCACAAACCTTAACCATAAGGCGCACATCATTCACTATTTTACGCATGATCTTTCTCCCTGATAATCCTAGGTGATCTATCTGTTTTTATTATAGGGGCAGATAAATTGTCTGTCAATAAAAAATAGGCCATAATATTGTCATAATTTCAATTTTGTAAAGAATGACAAGATTATTACGGGTTTATATGCCCGTAATAATTACATATGTAAAAATAAAATGATACTGCAGTTTTACAAATGTAAAAGTTTGAAAATTTACAGAAAAAAGGCCGGATAAACCCGGCCCTTATAATGCGATCACTCTATTCTCCGAATACAGCAATATAGTCTTTCTTAAATTTCTGGATTCCCTGATCAGTCAGCGGGTGTTTGGTCATCTGCTCGATTACCTTATAAGGAACAGTTGCGATGTCCGCACCTGCAAGGGCGCAATCCGTCACATGAATGGGGTTGCGAACGCTGGCAGCAATGATCTGTGTATCAATTCCTGCAATATCAAATATATCTGCAATCTCTCTGATCAGGTCAACGCCTCTGACATTAATATCGTCCAGGCGGCCCAGGAAAGGAGACACATAGGTAGCTCCTGCTCTTGCTGCAAGAAGTGCCTGGTTTGCATTAAAGATCAGGGTAAGGTTGGTTTTCACACCCTCTGCAGACAGAACTTTTGTAGCCTTCAGACCTTCCACAGTCATAGGGATCTTCACAACCATATTAGGATGGATCGCTGCAATTTCTCTTCCCTCTTTGATCATGCCTTCCGCATCGGTTGTCGTAGCTTTCACTTCTCCGCTGATCGGTCCATCAACGATACTGGCAATCTCTTTGATTACTTCATTAAAATCTCTGCCTTCCTTGGCGATCAGGGAAGGGTTGGTTGTAACGCCGCAGATGACTCCCATATCGTTGGCTTTTTTGATATCCTCTACATTTGCCGTGTCAATAAAAAATCTCATGATAATCTCCTTTCATCTTAAATTCTTTAAATCCACTAAGTTTTGATTCTATTATAGGAGTAAAAAGGGGGGGTGTCAACAAAAAGGACCGGGTTATATTGCCATAATTTCATTTTTGTTACTAATGCCAATAAATATCTCGATAATTATCTCATTATTTGAACATGTGTAAAAGTAATGCCTTTTATCCCTTTTCATTTGAAAAAAGTATATATTTTTCGTAAATTGTTTAAAATATTCAGCAATTATTTTATAATATCCTTATAATGACAGATAAAATATGCTTTTTATATATTATTCGCAACAATTAGATTGACAGCTTGCTATTTTTAGAATATGATTATTGAAATACATAGATGCAAGGTGTAGCAAGCGGACGAGAAAAACTACCCCGGACCGACCAGACGCCGCATAGCGAGGAGTGTGAATAATGAGGACAGTACAGATTAGCTTCGGCACAGCAGACAGGGCTACAAAATTTGTAGACACGATGAATGGTTTTAACAGCCACTTTGATCTGAATGTCGGCCAGTACACAGTTGATGCAAAGTCAATCCTTGGTGTATTAAGTATCGATCTCAGAAAGAACGTAGAATTAAAGATCTTCGAACGTGATAATGAGATGGACCGAATCATGGATGCCATTCAACCCTATATCCTAGCATAATAAAATCTTTAAAATGGGGCGCCGGGCCTGCGACATAATGCCAGCAGGTCCGGCGCCCCTGATTTTATCTCATTCTCTTCTTACAGAATATCTCTCTTTCTGACATATCCAATCGTATCAGGATCGGAAACAACCTTTGTTCCGGCTGTGATCACGGAGTGTTTATCTACTACCTGATTCTCGATCACAGCGCCGTCCTCGATTTTTGTGTAAGCGAGGATAACGGAATTTTTAACGACAGCACCCTTGCCGATCGTAACACCACGGCCAATGATGGAATCCTGTACAGTACCTTTGATCAGACATCCGTTGGAAATATAAGAATGCTTGATCTCCGATCCGGAGAAGAACTGGGTCGGGCAGGAGTCTGTTGTCCTGGTGTAGATAGGCCATTTGGAATCAAAGAGGGTGTCAGCTTTCTCGCTGTCAAGTAAAGCTGTATTCGCTCTGTAATATGCTTTCAGGCTGGTGATCGGTGCAAAGAAACCTGTGTGCTCAACAGCACGAACATCCAGATCGCCAATCTTAGCGTTGATAACATCTGCCAGGGAGTAGATGGAAGAAATAGCCTGTGCCTGCTCGATCAGGGCAAGAAGCTGATCTTTCGTCATAACATAGCATTCCATGCAGATGTTTTCTTCATCTTTGTCACAGAGATCCGGAGTAATACCGGTTACACGATTGCCGTCTAACTGAACAACGTTCATATGATTATAGTCCGTCTTTCCGTCAGTAACCTTGTGATAAAGAACGGAAACATCAGCGCCGGATTTCGCGTGATCCTGAAGGAAAGCATCGAAGTCCTGCTTGAATACCATGCAGCTTGGAGCGATCACAACATACTCTTCGTGCTGCTCTTTCAGCTTGTCAAGATTCTCGATGAAAGCATTGATATTGGTGTTATAGATAGCGCTTACCATGCTCTCGTTCGGGAAGCAAAGCTGGATATTGCCCCTCTTGGAGTTGATGTTGTAATGACGGCCGGTTCCGATCGTGGAAACGATGGAACGGGGATTACTGCTGATATATACCTGAATACGGTCAATGTTGCTGTTGCTCATATTGGAAATCGGGAAATCGATGATCCTGTATCTTCCAAGGAAAGAAAATGCGCCGATGGAACGATAATTCTGCATTCCCTCTACCTTGTGCTCAGCGGATGAAGTTATAATACCAAAAGCTTTAGCCATCTTTCTTTACCTCCTCTTAAACGTCTTGTGCAACCAGCAGGATATTCTTGCTGTCTGCTTCGCCTACTACGGCATCCTTGGAAATGGTAACATTGTCAGCTACGAGTGCGCGTGTAACAACGGCACCCGGCTCTACGGTTACACCCGGCATGAGTACGGAATCGATAACCTTTGCGCCTTCGCCGATCTTGGCACCGGTAAAGATTACGGAATTCTTAGCAAGGCCGCATACGGAACATCCCTGGGTGATGTAAGCGTTGTCAACGGTAGCGTCAGGCCCGATGTAAGCCGGAAGTGCTGCCGCATCCTCTGTATAGATTCTCCACTTGGGATCGTTCAGGTTGAGGTCGTTATTCTCATCGAGAAGGTCCATATTTGCTTCCCAAAGGGAATCGATGGTTCCTACGTCCTTCCAGTATCCTTCGAACTTGTAAGCTACAAGCTTCTCTCCGCCGTTCAGGAGTGCAGGAATGATATTATTACCAAAGTCGTGGTCGGAATCAGGATCATCTTTATCTTTGATCAGGAGGGCACGAAGCTTCTTCCAGTCAAAGATATAGATACCCATGGAAGCTAAGGTGCTTCTCGGATGAGCCGGTTTCTCTTCAAAGTCAATGATCTTGTTTTCGTCGTCTGTGATCATGATACCGAAACGAGTTGCCTCTTCAAGAGTAACAGGCATAACAGCGATTGTAGCTGTAGCGCCCTGCTCCTTGTGGTACTCTAACATCTTGTCGTAGTCCATCTTATAGATGTGGTCTCCGGAGAGAACAAGAAGATGTTCAGGATCATAATTATCAATGAAGTCAATGTTCTGTGTGATAGCATCTGCGGTTCCACGATAAACATCCAGTCCTGTGTCAGCTTTCTCACGAGGCGGCAGAACGTACACACCACTATCCTTGGTATCAAGGCCCCAAAGGCCGCCTTTTGCTGCGTATGAACCAAGAAGTACGGATTCGTACTGAGTCAGCACACCTACCACATCGATGCCGCTGTTTGCACAGTTACTCAGCGGAAAATCGATGATTCTGTACTTTCCGCCGTAAGCTACTGCGGGTTTAGCAACTTTGTTGGTCAGGTCATGCAGACGGCTTCCTCGGCCACCGGCAAGGATCATAGCTAACAATTCATTCTGTTTCATGATAATCTCCTCTCTTTCTGGTTATATATTATACATATATGGAGCATTTTACAGATTCACACAGCAGATTTCTGTGCAAATCATAAGTATTATAACATGGAAAGAAATATTTTGCACTAAATATCAACAATATATATGGAGAAATTCCGTGTTGAATGCAATATTATTTACAAAAAAGCAAAAATGTCACTCTTTTTTCTTGTAATCTTCCAGCAAAGCCAGCAATTCCTGACGGTTCAGTTCTGCGCTGGAGACACCTTCACTCATCAGAATATCGTCAGCCAGTCTGCTCTTGGCATCCTGCAGTTGCCGGATCCTCTCCTCGATGGTGCCTTTGGCGATCAGTTTATAGACGGTGACCACATTTTCCTGGCCGATCCGGTGAGCTCTGTCTGTCGCCTGGTTCTGGGCCGCAAGATTCCACCAGGGATCGTAGTGGATCACTACATCCGCCCCGGTCAGGTTCAGTCCGGTTCCTCCGGCCTTAAGGGAGATCAGGAAAATGGATGTATCATCTTCGTTGAACGCTTTGACCAGTTCCAGTCTGCGGGCTTTCGGAGTCGCGCCAACGATCTTGTAATAGGAGATCTCTTCTTTTTTCAGCTCTTCCTCCAGCAGATCCAGCATGGTGGTGAACTGGGAGAAAATGAGAGCCTTATGTCCACCGTCTGTCAGGCTCTTGACAAGCTCGATGCAGGCTTCTTTTTTCGCGGATCCCATCGTGTAATCTTCAAATACCAGAGAAGGATCGCAGCAGATCTGCCGAAGCCGGGTCAGCTGTGCCAGAACACGCAGTTTGTTTCGGATGAAATCTTCATCACCGGTCTCAGCCAGCTCATTGATCATCTCTGTTACCTGACCGTCATAGAGAGCCTGCTGCTCATCGCCCATCTTGATATAATAGTTTTCTTCCAGTTTTTCAGGCAGCTCCTTCAGGACGTCCGTCTTCAATCGTCTCAGGATAAAAGGCGTGATCATCCGCTGCAGATGGGTGAGCATCTCCTCATCCCGGTGTTTGACGATCGGAATCTCGAAATCTTCCCGGAAAGTACCGTAGTCATACAGGAAGCCCGGCATAAGAAAATCGAAGATGGACCAAAGTTCGCTCAGTCGGTTTTCAATCGGTGTGCCGGTCAGTGCAAAGCGGGTAGAGGCTTTGATCAGCTTGGCAGCCTTCGCTGCGGCAGTCCGATGATTCTTGATATACTGGGCTTCATCAAGGATCAGGAAACGGAAAAAGCATTCTTCATAGTCGGCAATATCTCTCCGCAACAGGTCATAAGATGTGATCATGACGTCCACATCCTTATAGTTTTCAATCTGCTTCTGTCTTTCTTCCTTGCTGCCGGAGATCAAGGATACGATCAGTTCCGGAGCAAATTTCCGGACTTCTTCTCCCCAATTAAAGACCAGGGAAGCGGGACAGACAACCAGAGTGGTATTCGGGTATTCTTCGTTACGCTCCATGTTCTCCAGCTTGTCTGCCAGGATCACGGCGATCGTCTGCAGGGTCTTGCCCAGGCCCATATCATCTGCCAGGATCCCCCCAAAACCATTGACATCCAGAGTCCTAAGCCAGCGGTAGCCGGTAACCTGGTATTTCCTCAGAGTCTCCTGCAGTTTGGGAGGCACTTCAAAGGCTGCGTCATCGATGGTTTTGAACTCTTTGACCAGATGCCGGTAATGTTCATCCCGGTTGATGTAGACGTCCTGGGTCTTCTCCAGCATCTTGTCCAGGTAGAGAGCCCGGTAGGCAGGCACCTGCATTTTGCCCTCCACGAATTCTCTGGGAGACATCTGCAGGGTATCCATCAGCTGGGCCAGTGCCTCTATGGTCTCATTTTCGTCGATCTTAAAATAGTCCCCGTTTTCCAGCCTGCTGTAGTGCTTTTTCTTCTTGTACCTGTACAGAACATCCAGCAGCTCATCTCTGGTGAGGTCTTCCGTGCTGATCCGCAGGTCCATGATGTTGCTGAGCACGGAAACCTGCATGTTGAATTTCACTTTCTGCCGTAGCTTCAGCCGTTTAAACCGGTCTGTCACTTCCACATGGGAGAGCTCGACCAGACGGTCAAAACCTTCATTCAGGAAGTCATAAACCTGATCTTCGTTTTTGTTGCAGAAAAAGATCTGGTAGAGGGCGGAATGCTTAGGAAGAAAACGGTGAAGCAATTCTGCCAGCTCATATTCGGAATCCCGGTCCCTGTAATGCTGCAAACGGAGTTGCCCATCCTGCTCCTCCATGACATCGGTCAGAGAGTGGACATTTTCTCCATAATATACTTCACAGCGGCAATAGATGGTATCTTCCTCCACGTCCAGATAGCTGACAAATTCAGGCTTGGGGGGCAGATAGGAAGCGATCTCATCATGATCGTATTCGATGATCTCTACAAGCTCCTGCAGTTTAGGAAGCACCTTGTAGTAGAAGCGGGCCAGATGGAGACGGCCGATCCTTATGCGGATATAGCCTTCGGACTCTGCTTCCAGCAGGGGTTTCAGTTCCTTTAACTTCTCACCGGTGATCCCGCAGAAGGTATCTTCTTCCAGATAGTAGGCGTTGCTGATCCCGTAGAGAATGGGAGGGCATTTCCCTTCCAGGAAAATTCCGTGAAAAATGCCGGTTTTCTCGTCCTTATCCATATGGATCTCCAGGACCAGATGGGGAATCTTCTCCTCAAAAGTAAGCTGGCAGGTCTTTTTACCGGATCCTGCTTTTTTATTGATCTCAACCACAGAACCCTGGTCCCTTGCAGTTTCAAAAAAATGGTCCAGCTTTGCCCCGTAAAGAGGGATGGTATCCGTGGTCACCGAAAGGTCCGGAGCCTCGGTTGCCCGGGTCCGGTACTTCTCCTCATACATGGCAAGGAGCTGCTGTTCCTCTTCCATCACCTGATCAAGAAAATGAACCCAGGCGACCGATTCCGGGGTAAGCCGGTTCATGGAAAGCTGCAGGGTATTATTCTGGCCGAATACCTGGGCTTTATTATGGTGAAGATGGTCCAGAGTATCTCCGATCCTGCGGATGGTAAAAAGCTTGTCCTTTCCGATCCGGAACTTCAGGCTCAGATTGTTTCTGTCGTCCAGCATCAGGTAGGGCTGGAGGATCAGGTCTTTTTTCCGTTCCTGCTCTTCTCCTGCTGTGCGGTACTCGGGAAAAGTGTAGGAAGATATGTTTTCTAAAAAATGTCTTCCTGCTGCGTTGGTGGTATCGCCCGGATTTCTGTGGATCAGATAATCCCGGGCCAGGAGGATCGCTGCCACCTGGTGGCGGCACAAGGTCCTCTCCAGGTAGGATTCCCTGTCATAACGGTAATGACAGGCCCGGTTGCTGCAGTAGGAATCGGTGATCTGTTTTGCGTTGAAGGTAATGTAGGCATCCCAGCTCCGATATTCTTCCGGTGGACTGCTGATCTCAGCCCGGCCTTGGATATCTCCTTCGGAAGCGGCATTTTCTTCTTCATCCCCTTCCTTGCCGTTGCTGAATGTGATCTTCACCGGGGTATGGCGCTTGCCCAGGATCAGGTCTTTTGCCTCCCTGAGCAGCTCTTCGGAGATATGGAGTCCGTCAAGAAAATGTTCTGCATCAAAATAGCGGTATTCCTCCGTAGCATGGCTGCCCGGGACTGTTTCATCCTCTGTATCTTCCCGGCTTTTTCTTGCGTTTTCCGCCATCGCATCCAGATTCTTCACGATGTCCGGACGGTCATCTTCCGTGTCAGGATCTGCATTTTCTTTTGATGGGGAAAGTGCTCCGGAAGAAAGATCAGCAGAAGTACCTTTCTCGGCATCTGCCTGCGTTTCCGGCAGATAGATCGGACCGTAGTCCTTCTCCAGTCTGCAGAGAGCAGCGGACATGTGTTTACAGTGGTCCCCCTTCTCTGCTTCCTTGCAGCTGCAGCCGATGCCCAGGAGCCGGTTATCTGAAAGCATTACGGTCACGTAACATTCGCCACCGTCATTAACCGTAACCAGGAATCCTCCTTCTTCATCAAGGACTCTGGTTACTTTGCCGGCCGCAAAAAAGATTTTGCCCCTTGTCAGATTTAAAGGAGAAAATAATGATGTCCAGTTTTTTGCCGCCATGATCTCCCTCCTCTCAGGATCAGGACTGTTTGGCCCACAGATAGCAGAAGGCCTGGGTACGGGCTGCAAAGAAATCATTTTTCAGGATTTCCCTGACCTGGTCCCTGGTGTACCAGCCTGGCTGGATTTCTTCCAGAACAGAAGAACTTTCCTGGAATTCTCCCCGGGCCTTGCCGAAAATACAGAGATTCATCTCATTGGAGAAACCGATCGCACTGTAGCTGTTCCCAAGCACCTCGTCTATGCTGATGAGCTCCAGGCCGGTCTCTTCTCTTAACTCTCTCGCTCCTGCCTCTTCCGGTGTTTCACCGGGGTCGATCAGGCCGGAAGGAAAGTTGTATACCCACTGGCCCATGGCCATCCGGTATTCTTTGCACAGGAGAAGCCTTTCATTTTCTTCGTCGGTGAGAATCATGATCACGGAATCCGGGTTTACATTCTGCAGGTCCTCTAAGGTCTGCATGTCCCTGTTCCGGGTGATCATCTCATATACTTTGCTGCTCCCGTCTGACGCCTCGTATTCGATATCGTAGCGATGAATAAAATGTCCTTCATGGATCTTCTTCATTCCTTTAAATTTCATAGCTTAATCCTCTGAATCGCCTGTTTAGAATTCTTTGAATATTTAGAGTGCATGCATATTTAGAGTTCCTTGAAATGGAAGGATTTCTTTCCGGTAGAATAGTCGTCCACGATCTGGCCGTTGCCATAGATCTTGTATTTGTAGGTCATCAGACCTTCCAGTCCTACCGGACCCCGGGCATGGATCTTGCCTGTACTGATACCGACCTCGGCACCGAAACCGTAACGGAAACCGTCTGCGAAGCGTGTGGATGCATTCTGGTATACTCCCGCGGAATCCACCATCTGCATGAAGTATTCTGCGGTCTCCTTGTTCTCAGTAAGGATCGCATCTGTATGGTGGGATCCGAAACGATTGATATGGTCTACCGCTTCCTCCACACTGCCTACCAGCTTGATGGAGATCATCATGTCCAGATATTCTGTATTGAATTCCTCTTCTCCCATCTCCTCGGCCCGGATCATGCCGGTAACCTCTTTTGTACCTCTTAGAGCAACTCCGGCGTCCTTTAAAGCCTTGCTGACCAGAGGAAGAAAATCACCTGCGATATCCCGGTGGATGAGAAGGGTTTCCACGGCATTGCAGGCAGCAGTATACTGGATCTTAGCGTCCACAACAATGGGGATGGCCTTATCAAAATCAGCATCTTTATCAACGTAGACATGGCAGATCCCATCAGCATGACCCATAACCGGAATCTTGGTATTGTTCATGATGTATTGAACGAAAGCATTGGAGCCCCGGGGGATCAGCAGGTCAACATCGTGCTCACATTCTAGCAGCTCGCTGATCTCATTGTGCAGTTCTGCCTGAAGCATACATCCCTCCGGCAGTCCGGCCTTCTTTACACTGTCATAAATGATGTCAAAAAGAACTTTGTTGGTGGTCCGGGTTTCCTTGCCGCCCTTCAGGATCGCGCAGTTTCCACTCTTGATACAGAGGGTGGATATCTGCACTAATGCATCCGGCCTTGCTTCAAAGATCACGCCGATCACACCGATCGGACAGGATACCCGTGTGAGGATCAGATCCTTGTCCATCTCCCTTTTCAGCTGGATCTTTCCCACCGGATCTTCCAGGGAGATCAGCTGGGCGATTCCTTCTGTCACGGCAGAAAGTTTCCCCTCGTCGAATTTGAGCCTTTTGTAAACAGCATCGGAAATACCTTCCTCTTTCGCTCTCTTCAGATCTTCCTGATTTGCGGCAAAAATCTCATCTTTATGTTCATTCAGAGCTTCCCCGATCATAGCGAGAGCCCTATTCCTCTCTTCGTTGGATGTAGCAGCCAGCTTCGGGGATACCAGTTTCATTTTATGGGCTTCTTCACGGATATTCATAGATTCCTCCTATTCCTCCAATTCCTCCTTTGGAATGCTCTAACTCTAAAACATGTATCTCATTTCATCAATGTACTCATTCAGGTATTCCAGCAGGTCATCCACATCAAGGCCGTGGACAACACAAGCTTGCTTAATGGTTTCTCTTTGTGCTGAGGGACAGGACACACAGCCAAGGCCATAATTTCTAAGGGCCTCCGCAGCTTCCGGATGGCGCCTTAAAAGCTGGCTGATCACCATATCCTCCCGCACATAGATCGGATTCAGACACATATCAATATCATCAGAAATATGGTTCATGATCATTACTCCTTTTTTGTATTTTTCTGTTGTCTCTATTCTAACATTCCTGGAATTTTAAAACAATACAAATGAGATTTATCAGATTCTCCTGTTTTGCTGTTACGATGCTATTACTATTACAAAGAACACATTATATTTTTCGGGAACATATGTTATATATAGTTATCTTTTTGGGAGCGTATCTTCCTCCCTCCGGTTTTAAATACTGGTGTATGGGATTCGGAAATCTGTGGCTTGGATTCTTTATGTTCTAACCGGATATGGATTGATACATGCTCAGGAACCTAAGATCGTCAACTATGAGATCAATATTGACAAGGAGACAGACCATGTAAAAGATCTGAAAATTGCACTGATCACAGACTTGCATCTCAGTGTCAATTCCAATGTGAAGCTGACCAGGAAAATGGTTGAAAAAGTGAATTCAGCAGATCCGGATCTGGTCGTGATCGCCGGAGATATCTTCACCAGTAATTATGGCGGCCTGCGTAACCCTGAACAATACAGCATGGTATACAATTTCATGAAAGGTATCTGAATAAATTTGAGGGGCGTTATATCATTGCAACGCCCCTCAAATTATTTATCTTATCTTGATCTTCACGCTTTTCCTGATCCCGCTTCCATCGGTAGCACTGGCAGTGATCGTAACTGTTTTTCCTTTCCCGGCTTTGCTTGCCTTAACCTTGCCGGATGAACTTACGCTTGCCCAGTCCTTGTTGGAGGAAATCCATCGAATCTTTTTATTGGCTTTTCCTTTGGTTGTTTTTACAACGGCCCTCAATTTCATGGTCCGGCCGACTTTCAGTTTCTTTTTGGCCCCTTTTATCTTTATTTTTTTGACGGCACCTTTCATGATCCGGATCTTCCAGACCGCTTTTACACCGGAGCCATCTTTTGCTGTGGCGATTATCTTCACTGTCTTGTTGGCAGTCTTCTTCTTTTTGATCTTCACGAGTCCACTTGTACTTACGGATGCCAGTTTTGTATTGTTGACTTTCCAGATTATCTTTTTATTATCTGCATTGACCGGAAGTACTATGGCTTTTAAACGGATCTTCTTTCCGGCGGCGATCTTTTTGGAGATACCGCTAAGTTTGATGGAGGAAACCGGAATGGGCCTCAAGGAATCCTGCTTTATGAAATCCTGCTCCCGATAGTTTTTACGAATCTTCGGAGTCAGGATCTCTCCGTTGCCGGATCTGATCAGCTTTTGATTTTTCCCTCCCTGATCAGAGGTCGCTTCAAATTCATCCCCATTTTGTAAAGGAATATCTGAATATCCTGTAATCCGAAGCTGCCGGTCGGAATCCGTGAAACAGATCTCCCGGTAATCCATTTTTCCGCTGCCATTGGCGCTGATGATGATCCGATAACGGTCCCGGTCCGGAAGGGCAAAGAATTTCTGATCATCGCAAATATGGGAGGCTACTTCCGGAGCCCGGAATGTAAGCTGATCATTCCTGATCATCAGAGCAGGATTACCCGATGTGTCATATACGGATACATCTACAGGACACTCTACTTCCACGACAGTGATATCCTTCTGACCGGAAGAAGACCTTCCGTGACAGGAAGCATTTTTCCACTCAGCCATGTATTTCAGAATCAGCTGCCGATCTTCCAGGATTGAGCCATACGTTCCTTTTCGGAAAAATCTGTAGATAAAGCCCTGAATCGTAGGCCTGTCTGATATCTGCTTATCAAAGGTATATAAATCCAGGTACTTTTGATAATAGTTCAACACCTGGATCTGGCAGGTCTGGTAAATGGAATATGCAGCATCAAATTGTTTCGCGTATTTGTAGGCAGGATTTTTGATCAGATTATCCCCGGTAGATTTTGCGAGTTTTTCCATGCTGTTTCCCAGCTGATACCAGCAGGCCATCGATGTCCGGTAGTCCATGATCTCGTCATTTCCGGTCATAAGATCACCCAAAGCCATACCGGCATTGTAGGATTCGATCACGGCAAAAACCCAGCTACATTGAGCCTTGGTAAGCCCCAGTCCTTCGGTCACATAGGCAGTGGCATGTTTGGCTACCACCGGACCAAAAACATCCTGGATCTTTTCTGATCCGTAGGAGGTGTATTCTTCTGTCAGCATAAGGGCAATATCCTCTTCCGTAAGACTCTCCTCTTCAAACTTTTCGTATTTATCCA
>CAMOYC010000049.1 GCA_946629665.1 uncultured Lachnospiraceae bacterium | reverse complement strand
AACGACATCGTCCGGCAGTGCTTTCATAAAGCGCTCCGGGTCAAAGGCTTCCGCGGGATAAAAGGCATCCTTGTTGCCGTCTCCCCGGAAAGTGGGGGCAAAAAGCACGACCTTCTTCCCTTTCAGAACAGGATACGCTCTATAGATCGCATCCTTCTTAGCCCGGCAGATCTCCGGATCAAACAGAGCATCTGTCCGCGGTACGCCCAGAGCTTTCACCTTGGATGGGGAGATACCGAATGCTTCCGCATAGATATTCCGGATAGGTTGGCTGCTCACGCTCACCAGATCGTAATTCCGGTGGTTTCTGGAACTCTGCGGAGCTCCTCCCGGCTTCCCGATCCGTGTAAGGCCAAAGGTTTTAAAGGCTCCGCAGGCATGCCATAGCTGAACGATCCTGGTTTCCCGTCGTTTGTTCAGGGCGTGGAGCTGCGGATAAAAATCTTCCAGGATGATGACGGAAGCTTCCGCACATTTTTTTGCGCACTCCCGGATCTCCTTCCTTTTCAGTTTGTCAATCGTCTTTGTATGAATGAATTCCTGAATGCTGACAGAGGGTTGCCCCTCCAGCATTTCTTTCACTAACATCAGATTGCCGCCGGGTTCCGGCAGTCTCTCGGAAAGGAAAAGGATATTCCCCTTCTCCGGTTTTCCGACTTTCCTGACGTAAGACTGATAACAGTCTGCGAAATAGTCTGTATGCCGCTGTCTCGGGCTGTAGCTGTAGCCGGTTTTCCGATAGATTGCTTCATTGGCTTCCTTCATGGCTGCCTTCCCGTCATGGCCGCCTGTCAGATATCTTCCTGCGAGGATCAACGGGAGTGCCAGGGTCGACAGGGCAAAGGAAACAGGTTTTTTCTTTCGTTCTTTTTCTTCGCCAAGAAACAGCTCCCGATTCACCGGGAAAGGCTGGTCATCCAGCTGGTATTCCTCCAATCCGCACCATAGGGAAAATGTGACCGTGACCCGGCGCCTGGGCATATTCAAAAACACATAGGGGAGCTCAATTTCCGCGTCCGCCATGATCTGGGGACCGGTCTCCTGGTCTTCTATGACTGTGTCCATCGGAAATCGTCTCTGTATGCTTCTCCCACTGAATATTGCCTGCACCCTGACCCTTCTTCCTTTCATCTCTTCGGGAAGCACGCAACGGAAACCCAGTTTCATACGCTGGTCAGTGATATGCACGGTCGTTCGGTAATTAAAATTCTTTGTCATAGTCTTCTCTGGATTTAATGCAATACTTCTACGCCTCTATAAATAATATTATAAAGGATTCTTCGCAAAAGGCAAGCCGGCTTTTCCAGCCGGCTTGATCTCCTTGTATTTTATTTGGTCATCTGGATTTCAGGAAGGGTGCCTTCCAGGTAAGCTGACAATGCTGCCATGACCATGGCATCCAGCCGCTTACTCCATATGCGGTCAGCAATATCTTTTTTCAGCTTGCTGTAGGGAGAGGAATATTCCGGTGCAGCACCGGTCCCGGTCATGATCAGCTCATCGGCACTCAGTGCGTCCCCGGTCTCTGCATCAACGGTGACTGCCGTCTCGCTGGCCTCCATCGCTGAAAACAAGGTAGGGCTATCCTGGAGGGCTGCCAGGCCGTGCTTACTGCTGCCGCTTTTCGGTTTCAGGATCTGAACGATCTTCCGGACAGTCACTTCCGTTTTCTCTTCGTGAGCAAGATCCCGGGAAAGACCACCCCGCAGATTCATATAGGATTTCCCTGCGAAATCGTCATCCATGTCATCTTTCATGTAATCACGGATCGTCCGTTCCCCATTCAGTTTTTCCATCTTCTCATAGGACATCGCCCAGAAGGGACCACCGCCGCTGGCACTGGACTTGGACTGGGAGATGATATCCTTCAGATGGTACTTAAAAGCAGACCGGCTGCGGCTTCCAACATCCGCTACGGTCACGTTATCATCTTTATCGATCGCAACAAGGACCATAAAATGTCCACCTTTGGTAAAATATCCGGGGCCCATCAGGGCAACGACCGGATGATGCTTTTTCAGGGCACTGCGGATCGCATTGTATTCCTGGTCCAGACCTTCGCACTCCAGTCCGTAGGCTGCCGCCATATTGGGGATCATCTCGTGGACAGAGCCGGCCGCAGAATAGTAGCCGTGCTGATAACCCCAGATTGCCGTATCGATCGGGGTCACCCACCTGCCGGTAAGCGAAGTGATCACCACCGCCATGGAAGTGGGCCCGCATCCTGCGCGGGCAATGCAGTAACCATTCTGATTCCAGGCCGGATCACCCTGGTTGAAATAGATAAAACCGGCAATGTATTCCTTGTTGCTCTTCATGGAAAGCCGGGTATCGTTATAGATCTTCGGAATGAAGCTCTTTTTATCCGCTCTTCCATCCGGCGCATCTTCCGTAACTTTATTACTGATCTTTATAGCTTTCTTGGCAACGATTTCCTCCTGCGCCTTCGTGCGGACCTTGGACTTCTTTCCCGACTCCTGGTCTGTCTCCTCATTTCCGGGGACAGAAGTTCGCTTATCACTGTCATCGGAAACATTCTGGGCATCTTTCTTTTCCTCGGATCCGGAATCCGTATCCTGACCGGAATCCTGGGCAGGATACGTTGGCGCTGTCTCCGGTTTCTCTTCCGCGGGAGCTGCCTCTGTGGTCGCCGACTGTGTTTCTGTCGGCTCTGGCGCCTCGGTCGCAGGAGGCTTCGGTTCCTCAGAAGGCTCCTGCCCCGGTTCTGTCTCCTCCGCCTGCACCTGGGAATATCCTTCCCCTGTAGCCTGCCAGATCCAGGAACCCGAAAAGGTTACTGCCAGGCAGACTGCTATGATTAAAAAATGTCTGAAAATACGATTCATTCTTTCCTTCCTGTCTCTATGAGTTAATATAAATATTTTTTTATAATTCTGTGCAAAATATCATAGCCAACTAAGTTAAAAAAATGTTATGATATATATTGAAATAATCCGTACATGTAATAATATAATATTTTGGATTTTGAAACAACTGTTTTTTTCATGTCGTAAGAATTTTATCAGATTTTAACTGTTTTTTATAGATTGGGAGGTTCTTATGAGCACCAGCCATTTTACTTTTGAAGAACTGCAGGCGATCGTTGCAACCCTGCGCAGTGAGCATGGATGTCCCTGGGATAAGGCACAGAGCCATGTGTCAGTCCGTCCCTATATCATGGAAGAAGCCTACGAGGTGAATCAGGCCATCACAGACCTGAATAACACCGGCGACCCGTCCAACCTGATCGAAGAGCTTGGCGACCTGATGTTCCAGATCCTCCTGCAGGCCCAGATCGGCGAGGAGCGGGGCGAGTTCAGCACAGCAGATGTCATCGACGGCATCTCCCGCAAGATGATCCACCGGCATCCCCATGTATTTGGCAACAAGGAATACGATTCCGTTGACCAGCAGCAGGCTGACTGGGAAGTCCTGAAAGCGGAAGAAGGCGGCCACCGGTCGGAGGACGCCCGGACGGAGCTTGACACCGTCTGCGATGCATTTCCGGCGCTTCTGCGAGGTCAGAAGATTGCCAAAAAAGGAGCCCGGCATAATCTTTTCTCCATGGATGAGGAAGAAATCTTCCAGTCTATGCTGGAGTCAGTAGTAGACCTGGCTATGACTGTGGCAAAAGCAGCGGAGGACGAACATCTCAATCCCATCGAGTCCGAGCTGCAGACCAAGTTAGGCAAGACACTGTTTGCCGTCTGCCGTTTTGCTGAAAAACATCATCTCTCCGCAGAGATGGCATTGAATGATGAGATCGAAGACATCAAGGAGCATTGCTAACATCCAACATTCCGATAAGGAACAGGGCAGTCCCGCTGAATCCCCCATCAATCAGCGTGACTGCCCTGTTCTGCTTTTATGTCTTCCGGATCTCCTCCCGGAGAATCCCTGTAAAATCATTGATGCAGTCCAGAAAGACCAGCATCTTTTGTGTGCCCATCCTCCGGGCGGTTTTCATAAACAGGTCCCGGAAAAGCGTGATTTCCTTGCTCAGGCATTCCTCCCCTTTCGGAGTGATCCCCACCATCACAAAGCGGTGGTCTTCCTTGCTGGTATTCCTGGTGAGGTAGCCCTTGTTCTCTAAGGTGTGCAGCATTCTTGAGACCGCAGGAGTTGAAAGCTTCAGGCTTTTTTTCAGCTCTGTCGGTCCCGCGTAACCCTTTTCTTCGATCATTCTCCGGAGAAGAATCATCGTCGTCAGTTCTGCAGGAGGCATATCGCCGAACTGATTCACATTATTGA
Source organism: uncultured Lachnospiraceae bacterium (assembly GCA_946629665.1). GTDB lineage: Bacteria > Bacillota > Clostridia > Lachnospirales > Lachnospiraceae > Anaerobutyricum. The sequence goes on along the minus strand of CAMOYC010000049.1, from coordinate 9,561 downwards.
TGACTTCTCTCAGCGCGAGCAGAAGATCCTCGCTCTGCCTGATCTCCCGACTCCTGGCCCTTTGTTCTTCTTCCGGATTCTTTACTGTCTTCTCCATAAGTCCTCCATCCGGTTTATCACTGTACGATCACCTTCGTTGACACTCTCTTGTCCATCGGTACGTAAATCTTATCCGGGGCCACACTGATGTAAGCGGGTCGGATAATCTTATCGCAGTTGATCAGCTCCTCGATGCGATGAGCGCTCCAGCCCACCATACGGGCCACTGCAAACATAGGGGTAAAAAGCTGATCCGGCAGCTTCAGGATACGGTACATGAAGCCGCTGTAGAAGTCAATGTTCACACTGACTCCCTTGTAGATATGCCGCTTTTGCGCGATCGCTTCCATCGCCAGCTCCTCCACCCGGTCATACAGGTTGAATTCATCGGCATATCCTTGTTCCAAAGCAAGGTTGCTCACATAACCTTTAAATATCTGCGCACGGGGATCTGAGATGGAATAGACTGCATGGCCCATGCCGTAGATCAGACCGCTGCGGTCAAAGGCTTCTTTATTAAGAAGCTTGAGCAGATATGCCCTGATCTCATCATCATCTTTCCAGTCTCTGACTTCCTTCTTCAGTTCATCCATCATGCGGACAACCCGGACATTCGCCCCGCCGTGCTTGGGTCCCTTCAGGGAACCAAGGGAAGCAGCCATCGCCGAGTAGGTATCCGTACCGGAAGAAGTGACCACATGGTTGGTGAAGGTGGAATTGTTACCTCCGCCATGCTCCATATGAAGCACAAGGGCAACATCCAGCACCCTCGCCTCCAGCTGGGTATACCTCTTATTGGGCCGGAGAATCCGAAGGATATTCTCTGCGGTCGACAGTTCCGGCCGCGGCGAGTGGATATAGAGACTCTTTCCTTCGATATAATGACGGTAGGACTGGTAGCCGTACACCGCCAGCATGGGCACTGTACTGATCAGCTGCAGGCACTGCCGCAGCACGTTCGGGATGCTGGTATCATCCGCCCGGTCATCGTAGCTGTACAGGGTGAGCACACCTCTTTGCAGGGTGTTCATCATATCATTGCCGGGTGCTTTCATGATAACATCACGGACAAAATTCGTCGGCAAGGTCCGGTAGCTTCCCAGCAGGGCGGAGAAGTCCGCCAGCTCCTGCTCTAAGGGAAGGCGGCCGAAGATCAGCAGATAGGCGATCTCCTCAAATCCAAACCTCTCCTCCTCCATAAAGCCTCTGACCAGATCCTTTATATCATATCCGCGATATAATAATTCCCCGTCTATGGGAACCAGTTTTCCATCGATCATCTTGCTGGAATTAATTGTCGAAATATCTGTAAGTCCTGCCCGGACACCCTTTCCGTTCACATCCCTGAGTCCTCTCAGAACCTGCTGCTGTTCATAAAGGCTATTGGGAATCTGCCCGTGTTCCATGCACTTGGCAGCCAGTTCTTCGATCTGGGGTGTCACCAGAGAATATTCATTCATACGACATCTCTCCTTTCATACAGGACCATTTTATCATAAAATTGTTAAAAATGTATGTTAACATTGTTAATTAACAAGATTAATGATTTTTTCGGGATCTCTCCGGCTTTTGCCTCCCGTCAGGTTCCGGCAAAAGCAAAAGATTACCCTGTCTTTCATACTTGCATGAATTAAATTTTCCATTACAGCTAAAATTTTATGTAATTTGTACAAGTTTTTTCTGTTTTTCATGTTTTGACTATGCTATACTAATGATAGCTTAAGAGGGGAGTACTATGCTCTCTTATCATATTTCGTTCATATAATAACACTTTAACACTTTATTAGAAAGGAGCATATCAAGATGCAGATACAACGTCTTGTGGACCTGGATGATTTTGAATTTGATACATTGCTCGTCACATATAACCATAAGAACCGTCTGAGTATTGAACTCGGAAAAGTCAGTGAGATCTTTGAAGCTCTTCAGGCTGACGATCTTGTTGGCGGATCTAAGGTATACGGACTTCGCGGCAAGGACTTTTCTTACCAGGGACAGTCATATTACAATCTTATTTTTATCGGTATTCCGGAGAAAGCTACTCCAAGGAAGTACCAGCTTCAGTTCGGAACAGCTCTTAAGATCGCTAAGGGATTCAAGAGCAAGAATCTGCTTATGACAGCAATCGGAGAAGATGTATCCTACTGGCTGAGTTCCGCTTTAAAGGGACTTATTCTGGGTGACTATGCATTCGATGCTTACAAGTCAGACAAGAAGGAAGACCGTGAGCTTCGTCTTGGTGTCCTTACCGGCATGGATTCCTCCTCCTTCAAGAAGGAAGAGCAGTATGTGCGCATGATCACACAGGCAGTTTACACCGCCCGTGATCTGGTGAATGCACCTGCTAACGTTATGACTCCCGAAGCCCTTGCTGAGAAAGCAAAGGAAGTCTGCGACAAGAACAACATCAAGTTTACAGCACTTGATCAGGATGCCTGCCAGGAACTTGGTATGGGTGCATTTCTTTCAGTAGCAAAGGGAGCTGACACTGCAGCTCAGTTTATTGTTATGGAATATAACGGACGCGCCACCGATGACGACAAGGTTGCTCTCATCGGCAAGGGCATCTGTTTTGACGCCGGCGGATATAATATCAAGGGCACACCTCACATGAAGGGTATGAACGGTGACATGGGCGGCGCTGCCGCAGTTATCAGTGCTATGGGCGCGATTGCGGAAGCCAAGCTTGGCATCAACGTAGTCGGCGTTATCCCTGCATGCGAGAACCTGATCAGCGGTTCCGCTGCCAAGCCGGGTGATATCGTTCAGTCCATGAACGGTAAGTATATCGAGGTTGGCAATACAGACGCGGAAGGCCGGATGGCTCTTGCTGACGCGATCACTTATGCGATCCGCGAGTGCGGCGCAACATCCGTGATCGATGTAGCAACCCTGACCGGAGCTTGCGTTGTTGCATTAGGCGACCGCTACACAGGTGCTTTTGCCAACAGCGAAGATCTTGCGGCTAAGATCATTCAGGCTTCTGTTCTCTCAGGAGAGAATGTATGGAGACTGCCTCTGGGCGATGGCGAATATGATGATGTCAATGATTCCGATGTAGCAGACATCACTAACTGCGGCAACAAGGCCGGCGCGATCGCAGCAGCAAGATTCCTCAGCGCATTTGTTGAGAAGAAGCCTTGGGTTCACCTGGATATTGCCGGAACATCCGAATCCTCCAAAGATGCCCAGATTTACTCCAAGGGCGGCACAGGTGCAGCAACCATGCTTTTATACGAAGCAGTTAAGCTGATGGAGAAACCTTATAAGAGTTATTAAAAAGTATTTGATCATTTTGCAGTACGTACAGGTTGCAGATGTCAGAAATTAGTCAAAAAGCGGGGCGGTGCCAACGAACTCAGGTCGCAGGCGCCGTCCCGTTTTTTCTGTTCATTCCTACATGCAAGCATATGTCCCGATAGTCGCATGGTGTTGGATGGTGTTGGACTTACACAATACAAAGAGGAGCATCCGATTCTTTACCAAATCAAATGCTCCTCACCAGCTGTGTTCAATTATCATGTCCAACGGTCTATACCTCCGTTTTTCGATTCGTCGTCAACTTCAAGCAATAGCTTCCGTGGCCTGCGCTTTCTGCCTGCCCTCCAACCATAAGAGCTCCGGTCAGCTGCACCCCTGCTTCCGTATTCTCGAAATGTCCAACTCCATCAGTTACCGAAATTGTCGTGTTCAAAATCCTATGAATTCTAAGCTGACTCCAGAATCATTCTGTACTGCTTCTTACTCAAACTATATGAGGCGAGTCCTTCTTTACGAACATTACACCCTCTTCTTCTCGATACTCTCGATCTGTCCTCTAACTTGAATTCCTAAATAAAGTTTTTGTTGGACTGTACCTCCTGGTTCATTATAGTTTCGAATTCTTAACTAATACTTCCGGTGGTCCGTACCTCCTTATACTTTATAGTTTTGATTCTAAAATAACGTTCTTGGCGGTCCGTACCTCCTTTCCCTAAGATTTAAATTCTGAAATTAAATTACAACTCTTGGTGGTCTCACCCCTTTTTACATGGTACCAAAAAACTGAAAACAATAATTTCAAAATCTATATAATGGACTTTGTCCGTCCTTCCTTGTACTTGTATTATAGGTTAGCAAAGACTATTTGTCAACACTATTTTTAAATTAAATCTAAATTATCTCATTTTTCGGACTTTAATCAACAATTTAAGGCAATATTTATTATTTGCTTCCTATTTATCTGTTATTTTATCAAGTGTATATATTAATCTGTAATCTTCTTCTTTTTCTATTCCCGGGCCCCAAAATGCCGGATCAATTCCTGCCTGCCCCACAAACTGATGTCATTTTGTTTTGCCAGACTGAATGCATTTTTGGTAAAACGGTTGTTGGTGATCACCATTCCCCGGTCCGCTTCATAATAGCCGACAGCTCCGATCACCTCCTGCACTGCCGCAAGCCCGACGGCCCTGTCATACCGTTTGGCCTGGACCACGATCAGTTCTTTATGTTTTTTAAGGATGAGGTCAGCTCCGTAATCATGGCTCCCTTCTGTCACCTTTACCCGGTAACCCATACGGCGGAAGTGTTCCGCCAGATACATCTCGAACGAGTTCCCGCTCAGCTGGTCTACTTTATGCAGAGGCATGTTAATGTAACGACCGTTGATCAGACGGTTTACAAAGAGGATCATGAGGCCGGCGCAGGTCATGGCCCAGGCTGCAGACCGCACATTGCTCCCGGACCTGTGGGCTGCGTAACCGAAAACAAAAGCAATGATCATCCCGGCCAGGGAGCTGATTTTTACCGTGTCAATATTTCGCATGTCTATCCGATCTTCCTTCCTTTTTTTGTCCTATTATTTTATCCCAACCCGTAAGAAATGTAAATGATATTTCCATTATCTATCATTGACAGGGAGTCCCAAAAATCTTAAAATATAAGTTAGATAATTGTCTTTATTTTCAGGAGGTGTTCCATGCTTTTAGCCCAGGCGAGACAGGATATTGTCACTTTTTCCAGAAAGCTGATCACAGACCATCTCACCGTCGGAACCGGCGGGAACATCAGCATATACGATCCTGAGAAGAAAATGTTTGCCATCTCCCCCAGCGGTATCGATTATTTCGATATGACTGCGGAAGATGTGGTGATCCTGGACCTGGAAGGCCGGATCGTCGAAGGATCCCGAAAGCCTTCCAGTGAGGTGGACCTGCACCGCATTTTCTATCAGAATCGTGAGGACATCTGCGCGGTAGTCCACACCCACAGTACCTACTGTACTGTTCTGGCGACCAACCATATGGACCTGCCTGCATCCAGCTATCTGGTGGCATTTGCAGGAAGGAATGTCCGCTGCGGTGACTATGCCCCCTTCGGAACTAGGGACCTGGCTGAAAAGACATTTTCTGCAATGGAAGGCCGAAAGGCAGCGCTGATGGCGAACCATGGGCTGATCACCGGAGGAACGGATATCCGGGATGCCTATACGGTTGCCCAGCAGATTGAATTCTGCGCAGAGGTTTATGTGAAAGCGCTCTCGATCGGCAAACCGGTTATTCTGTCTGACGAGGAGATGGACCGCATGATCGTTCGTTTCGGCAGTTACGGACAGAAGAAGGAGAGATAGAGGAGGTACACATAGTGTCAGCATTTGACAGATATTTTCTTATGAGCGAGGCGGATGTCCCTGCTTACGTTCAGGAAAAAATCTCATATTTCGAGTCAGGAGCTTCGCTCGTCTGTAAAGAGATCGGCGACGGCAACCTGAACTATGTGTTCCGCGTCAAGGATCAGGCGACCGGCAAGAGCATTATCGTGAAGCAGGCCGGCGAGCACCTTCGCATCAGTGAGGAGATGACTTTGAACACGGATCGCGGGCGTATTGAATCCAATATTCTGCGCCTTCAGGAGGCACTTTGCCCCGGTCAGGTTCCCAAAGTTTATCTTTACGACGAGATCATGTGCGCGATGATCATGGAAGACATGATCGGCCATACTATGATGCGGACCGGGCTGATCCGCCATGAGACCTATCCTGCCTTTGCAGACCAGATCTCATCTTTCCTGGCCAACTCCCTTCTGATGACCAGCGATATCGTCATGGACCATCAGGAGAAGAAGGGACTTGTTAAAGCTTTTACGAATCCGGAGCTCTGCCAGATCACCGAAGATCTGGTTCTGGGCGAACCGATTCTGGACTATAATGGACAAAATGATATCTTCCCGCCTGTTAAGGATTTTGTGGAGAAGGAGATCTATGGGGATGAGAAGCTGCGGGCCCGGGTCGCTGAGCTGAAATTCTCATTTATGAATAATGCCCAGGCACTGATCCATGGTGACCTGCATACCGGCTCCATCTTCATCAACCAGGAGCACACCTTTGTGTTTGATCCTGAGTTTGCTTTCTACGGGCCTATGGGCTATGATATCGGCAATGTACTCGCTAATCTTTTCTTTGCCTTTGCCAACGGGAACGCCACCATCGCAGATCCGACGGAACGTGCTTCCTTCTGTGGCTGGTGCATGTGCACGATCATGGAGGTCGTGGACCTCTTCAAGGAGAAGTTTTCCAAACTTTATGACGAGAAGTGCTCTGAGCCTGTGGCGAAGAATGAGGTATTTAAAGAGAGCTATCTCGACGGCATTCTGGCTGACACAGCCGGATACGCCGGAACAGAGTGTCTCCGCCGAATCATCGGAATTGCCCACAATAAGGATATCACCGTGATCGGGGATCCGGAAAAGAGAGCTGCTGCCGAGAAGATCATCCTCTCCTTCGGTAAGGACCTGATCCTGAACCGGGAGGAATTAAAGACCGGCGGTGATTACTATACTGCCATGTGCAAGGCGATCCATCAGATTGAGCCGGATAATGCGGTAATCGGTCCGGAAAAGACCATCCTGGATTATGACACGGTGAATCTGAATGATTATATGAATGCACTGGTCATCATCGATCAGACCAAACTTCCCGGAAAGATTGAACTGCTGTATCTGACAAAGCAGGAGGAGATCCGGGAGGCCATCTACCTGCTTAAGGTGAGAGGGGCTCCGGCAATCGGTGTTGCCGCTGCGATCGGCATCTACCTGGCAGCCAGGGAGATCAGCCTTAAGACAGAAGATTTTGAGGAATTCTACCGGGAATACAGGAAGGCATCCGACTATCTGAATGCCGCCCGGCCTACTGCAGTGAACCTCTCCTGGGCTTTAAAGCGTATGGAGGGAATCGTTAAGGCCAACCGGGGAATCGAAGTAAGACATATTGTACAGCGTCTCCACGATGAAGCCCTCGCCATCCGCGATGAGGATATCAGCGTCTGCAGGGCGATCGGCCGTAACGGTCTGGCTTTAGTGAAACCGGGAGACGGCCTGCTCACCCACTGTAACGCCGGCCAGCTGGCAACCGTCAAGTACGGTACGGCTACTGCACCGATGTACCTGGGCCATGAGCAGGGATATAACTTCCGTATTTACTGTGATGAGACGAGACCTCTTCTGCAGGGAGCCCGGCTGACCAGCTTTGAGCTGTCCAGCGCCGGTATGGATGTCACGCTTCTGTGTGATAACATGTCTGCATCTCTGATGCGGGAAGGAAAGATCGATGCGGTATTTGTCGGATGTGACAGAGTTGCCGCCAACGGAGATACCGCCAACAAGATCGGCACTTCCATGGCAGCCCTGGCTGCGAAGCGTTACGGCATCCCCTTCTATGTATGTGCACCGACCTCCACGATCGACATGAGCATCCCGACCGGAGACGGGATCGTGATCGAGCAGAGAAAGCCGGAGGAAGTGAAGGAGATGTGGTACGAGAAACCCATGGCACCTGATGAAGTCTCCGTCTATAATCCTTCCTTCGATGTCACGGACGCCGATCTGATCACCGGCATCGTCACGGAGTTCGGCGTGGCCTACCCGCCTTATGAGAAGTCCCTTCCGGAGCTTTTCACAAAGAAGGAGATCAAGACCGCAGTCGAAGAGATCATTAAAAAGATGGGCTATTGGGACTTATGCTAAAATAAACAGGCTGTCGCTTTGAACAGCCAGGAAATTGCCAGGATTCTTGTTTCCTCACCTCACAAGGATCCTGGTTGTTTTAAGGAACATGCCAGTACAGGATGGAGATGTACAAAAATAGAATTGCCTGGAATAAAAGCAATTTTTATTCCAGGCAATTCTTATAATGCAATTTTCTATTTTTTTACATTCCACTCCAGGAGGGTCGCCAAAAACTTGCGAAGTTCCGGGGACTGGGGATTGGAAAAGAGGTTTTCACTCTTCCCGTACTCCCGGATTTTTCCGCCGCTTAGAAACATCGTATGCTCACAGGCATTCCTGGCAAATCCCATCTCATGGGTGACGATAATAAAATGCATCCCGGCTTCCTTCAGCTCCCGGATCATATTCAGCACTTCGATCGTGTACTCCGGGTCTAAAGCGCTGGTCGGTTCATCGAGAAGCAGGATCCCAGGGTTGGGGGCCACCGCCCGGGCGATGGCAATGCGCTGGCTCTGGCCGCCGGATAAAGCATAGGGAAACTTGTCTGCTTCCTGCTCTAAGCCGAACTGTTTTAGGAGGTGAAGGGCCTGGTCCCGCGCCTTGTCTCTGTCCATGCCATGCACCTTGACCAGGGGCATGGTTATGTTATCAATAGCGGACAGATGCTTCAGCAAACCATTTTGCTGGAAAACGAAACCAACGGACCGCCGGTACTTAAGCAGGTCGGCGCCTTTTTCTTTTATGGGCTGGCCATCCATCACAATCCTGCCTGATGTGGGTTCGATCAGACCTCCGATCATCCGAAGCAGGGTCGACTTTCCGCCGCCGGAAGATCCGATGATCGCCAGGGTGGATATCTCCTCATCAAAGTCGATCCGGTCCAGGACCTTAAGCTCATCAAAGGATTTACTCAGCGTTTCGAATCTAATTCTCATAGCCGAACCTCCTTTCCAGCCACTCAGAAAACCAGGTGATCGGCAGCGTGAGCAGCAGGTAGAGGGCCGCCAGCAGGAAATAGCACTCAAACAGCTTAAAGTTCAGCGAGCTGATCTCCCTCATGGTCTGGCTCAGCTCCGTGACGGCGATCACAGACAGCAGGGAGGAGTCCTTGATGATCGAGGCAAACTGGCCGGTCAGGGCCGGCAGGGTCCGCGCCAGCATCTGGGGGAATATAATCTCCCTCAAAATGCCGCCTCGGGAGAGGCCGATCGCCATGCCGACTTCAATCTGCTGCTTTTCCATGGACAGGTAGCTTCCCCGGATGATCTCAGAAATATAGGCTCCCTCAAAAATCGAGAGAATCATAACGCCGGCGATAAAGCGGCTTTCGATTCCCCAGGCGGTGCCTATGATATAGAAAAACAGGTAGATCTGGGCCAGAAGCGGCGTCCCGCGGATGAGCTTCACATAGCCGGAAAAGAAGTAGCGGATTATCAGGATCCGGCTGTTTCTCCCCACCGCACTCAGGATTCCGATCAGCAGGCTCATGACCATACTGAGAAGGCTGAGCTCCAGGGTTAAAATGAACCCTTTTTTCAG
>CAMOYC010000048.1 GCA_946629665.1 uncultured Lachnospiraceae bacterium | reverse complement strand
TTGCGGGAGATCCATTTCCCCACAGGAACGGAAACCCTTGGCGAGGCACGAAAAAGGATCATATTTGATGAATTTTTTCGCTTTTTCAGTGCCTTGGAGATGGTAAAGGAGCAGGAAGAGAAATCTCTCAACCAGTATATCATCCCTATGGATGAGCGGGTCAGAGCCTTTGTAGAGGCCCTGCCCTTTCCTCTGACCGGAGCCCAGAAAAAAACGCTGGACGACATTCGGCAGGACCTGTCCGGCCGGACTGCCATGAACCGGCTGGTCCAGGGCGATGTCGGTTCCGGCAAGACGGTCGTGGCGGTTACCGCTATGTACGCTGCGGTCCTGGCCGGCTACCAGGCTGTCATGATGGCGCCGACGGAAGTGCTGGCCAGTCAGCACTATGAGACCGTGAGGAAGTTCCTGAGTCCCTACAACATTCAGGTGGGTCTTCTGATGGGGTCCACCAGGGCGGCCCAGAAACGGCAGATCAAGGCGGACCTTGAGAGCGGGGCCATTCAGGTCCTGATCGGCACCCACGCCGTGATCCAGGAGGGGGTAAATTACCGGAACCTGGCCCTGGCTATCACGGATGAACAGCATCGGTTCGGCGTCCGTCAAAGGGACAGCCTGATGAAAAAGGGGCAGGAACCCCACGTGCTGGTCATGAGTGCTACTCCGATCCCCCGTACCCTGGGCATCATCCTATACCGGGATATGGATGTCAGCGTTATGGATGAACTTCCGGCCTCCAGACTGCCGATCAAAAACAGTCTGGTCGGAAGATCCTACCGGCCTGCTGCCTGGAGATTTATCGAAAAGCAGGTGGCAGCCGGCCACCAGGCTTACGTGATCTGCCCCATGATCGAAGAAAATGAAAAGCTGGATCTGGAGAATGTGGAAGAGTATACCCGGTCCCTGACCCAGGCCCTTCCTCCTTCTGTGCGTGTGCAATCCCTTAACGGCAAAATGTCAGCGGCGGAAAAACAGGACATTATGGGCCGTTTCAGCAGCGGTGAGATCGATATTCTCGTATCCACCACCGTGGTGGAAGTCGGGGTCGATGTTCCGGCCGCCACAGTCATGCTCATAGAAAATGCGGAGAGATTCGGCCTGGCTCAGCTGCACCAGCTAAGAGGCCGGGTAGGAAGAGGCGATGCGCAGAGCTACTGCATTTTCTTAGCGGGGACGGATGAGAAGGAAGCTATGGACCGACTCTCCGTGGTTGCCCACTCCAATGACGGCTTTCAGATTGCCTCGGAGGATCTGAAACTGAGAGGACCGGGTGATTTTTTCGGGACCAGCCAGAGCGGAACCATGAATTTTGCGCTGGGGGATGTCTATGCGAATGCGGATATCCTGAAGATGGCTTCGGAAGCGGTCGACCACCTGAAGCAGGAAGGATATCTCTTCACTTCCCTGCATCGGGATTCTCTGGAAGAACACCTGAATTTTGCAAAGAATATATAACGTAAAACCGGAGGAAAAGAAATGAGTAAGATTACGAAATATGACCCTTATATGGATTACAACAGACTTCCTTTAGAGAATGCTTACAATGTCAGGGACCTTGGAGGCTACGCAGCGAGAAAGGGAAAGATTACCCTCTACCATCGTTTCCTGCGAAGTGATGATCCGGGACAGCTGACAGAGGAAGAACAGGAATTCCTGATCGAGTATGGAGTGGCCGGCGTCATCGACCTGCGAAGCGGCATGGAATCAGATGCCTATGTGCATCCCTTCAAAGACCATGAGGAGGTCCGCTATATCAATCTGCCCTTCATCACGGGTGATGTGTTGGATATGAGAAAGGTCAGGGACCTGGGATTTAAACCTGCGGAATTTTATGTAAGCCTGGTGGACTACAAGGAGCTGGTGGCGAAAATCTGCCGCTTTATCCTGGAGTTTGACAGGGAGGAGTGCATTTTGTTCCACTGCCAGGCCGGCAAGGACCGGACCGGCGTCCTGGCCATGATTCTGCTTGGGATCTGCGGAGTCAGCAAGGAAGATATCGTGGCCAACTATGAGGTGACCAACACTTATCTGAAGAACAATGTGGTGATCAATTATCCGGAAGGCATGGAGGAGCTGGATGATTCCAAGCCGGAGTGGATCGAAGCAGCCTACGCCCGCGTGATGGAGCGTTACGGTTCCTTCAAACTGTATCTGCTAGCCTGCGGCCTCACGAAAAAGGAGATCCGCAAGCTGAGAAGAAAGCTTCTCGCCGAGTGATATGTCTTCTTGACAAAAGCTTCAGATATTGTACAATAGAAGATGGTGGAGACTATGTTTTCCACAAGATATAGTAAAAACGATGTAAGGATAGGATGAAAGATGAGAGTGATTGCAGGAAGTGCCCGCCGTCTTCTGTTAAAGACGGTAGAGGGCCTGGATACCAGGCCGACGACGGACCGGATCAAGGAAACACTGTTTAATATATTGTCCTTTGATGTGGAGAATGCATCTTTTCTTGACCTGTTTGCCGGAAGCGGCGGAATCGGGATCGAGGCTCTTAGCAGAGGGGCAAAAAAAGCCGTCTTTGTGGAGCAGAACCGCAAGGCTGCCGGAGTGATCAAAGAGAATCTTGAGCATACAAGGCTTGTAGACCGGGCGGAAGTCATGGTCAGGGATGCTATGAGCGCCCTGCGGATCCTGGAAGACCGGGGGGAGGCCTTTGACATCATCTTTATGGATCCGCCATACGGCAGACTTTTAGAGAGGGATGTTCTCCTCTATCTGGCTGACTCCTGTCTGTGCCATGAGGATACTATCCTCATTGTGGAGGCTGACCTGGATACGGAGATCGATTGTCTGGAAGGCACCCGCCTCCACGTAACGAGGGAGAAGAGATATAAGACCAACAAGCATGTCTTTATCTCACCCTGAACGAACCTGGACCTGTTCAGGAAATATTAAGAAAGCAGAGGAAGTACATATATTATGATTACCGCAATCTACCCGGGCAGCTTTGACCCAATTACCTATGGACACCTTGATATCATCAAGCGAGCAGCCCGCGTATTTGACAAACTGGTTGTCGGCGTTCTCCACAATCAATCAAAGAAGCCTTTGTTTACTGTGGAAGAGAAAGTGTCGATGATCCGGGAAGTTACTGCTGACCTTCCCAATGTGGAAGTAATTCCATTTGACGGGCTGCTGGTGGATTTCAGCGACCAGATCGGAGCGACCGTGATCGTGCGGGGTATCCGTGCAGTTTCGGATTTTGAATCGGAGCTGATGATGGCCCAGACCAACAAGCAACTGAATGATAAAGTAGAGACAATGTTTTTTGCAACCAGCGCAGAGTATTCATTTATCAGTTCCAGCACCGTGAAGGAAGTCGCATCCTTCGGCGGGGATTTCTCCCGTTTTCTGCCGGAACCGATCTATCAGAAAGTCTGCGACAAATACAAATGACCGGAAATTATGTTATGTGAACAATGAACTATGGAGGAAACTACGATGGCTGAGATGAACATGGAAGAACTGATCAACGAGATTGAAGTGTATATTGACAACTGCAGGGGTGCAGGTGTTCTGGGCGGATCCAATATGATCAAGGTTAACCGCGAGGAGATTCTTGCGATGCTTGAGGAACTCCGCATTAAGGTTCCCAAGGAAGTTGCAGAATGCAAGCAGATCATCCGGACCAAGGATTCTATCCTTGCAGATGCCCGTGCCCGCGCTGACCGTATTGTGAAGGATGCGGCTGAGGAAGCCAGCACTCTCGTGGACAATAACGAGATCGTTAACCTGGCTAACATGCGTGCGGATTCTATTATGGAAGAGGTTCATAAGAATGCGGATGAAGTGACAAAGGAAGCGAATGCCAATGCGACAGCGGTTCAGATTGGAGCTCTTCAGTATACACAGAATATGTTGGAAGGTCTGGAGACTATGTACAGCGGTATCATCAGCCAGGAGAAAGAATACTTTGATGCAGTGATCGCTAAGCTGACCGAGGAGCACAAGACAATCCTTGCCAATAAGCGTGAGATTGACATGCAGCTTGGCTCCGGCCCGAAGACAACCAGAAGCAAAGAAGATTTCGAGAAAAAAGAAGAGGAGTAGACCTCTTTTGCCCATACATATCCCGGTAAAATATTCTTGACAAAGAACTTTGACATGTGTATAATAGCATGGTATGAGCAAAAATGAGGTTGATGATATTATGTCTGTTAATATATCTGAGATCTTATCAAGACCATCCTGCCAAAGAGATTATGTTGTTGAGCCTGAGATGGATAAGCTCCTTCTTCGGAGAACCAGCTACAGGATTTCCCACAAGGAACCCTTTACGCTGAGCGTTCAGAAGAAGGATAATAAGCTTTACATTACCGGTTCAACGGAGGTTCGGCTGATCATGTTATGTGACCGTTGCCTGACGGAGGTGGAACAGACCTTTCCAGTCACGATCGACCGCGTATATGATCCGAAACTTCAGGAGGATGGAGAGAGAGACGTGGATGAATTGAGTTTCCTGGACGGATGTATGTTGAATGCAGACAAGCTGATCCATGATGAGCTTGTGCTTGCACTCCCTACTAAGGTTCTCTGTAAGGAAGATTGCAAGGGACTGTGCAGCATCTGCGGGACGAATCTGAACTTGTCTTCCTGTAATTGCAGTGAAAAGATTGCAGACCCAAGGATGGCGGCAATTAAGGATATCTTCCGAAACTGGGACGAGTAGTAATCCGTACGTCAAAAAGTATGAAAAAAGAGGAGGTGTAAGCCATGTCCATTTGTCCGAAGAATAAATCATCAAAAGGTAGAAGAGACCGCCGCAGAGCAAACTGGAAGATGACCGCTCCGACGCTGGTTAAGTGCAGCAAGTGTGGTGCTTTGATGATGCCTCACAGAGTATGCAAGCAGTGCGGTTCCTACAACAAAAAGGAGATCGTCTCCGTAAACTAAGTATGAATCATTTGAAGAAACAAAGGCTCTATCGACATTTTGTCATAGAGCTTCTTTTCTTTTTGGCCCGGTTTGTTAAGTCCGGGTCTTTTTTATATGACCTGCATTTTCTGATGGAACCTGGTGCACACAAGTGTCACATGCACAGAATCCATGGTTTTCCCACTGTATTTGTGATATCATATAGTATAAAGATATTGGAAAAAGATATGATCATGATACTATAGAAAGGAGCCGGAAGTGAAAAGAGAGCGATTCTATTCAACCTTAAGAAAATGTTTTGTGTTCTTGTTATGCTTCAGCCTGATCTTTTCGAATATCGCTTATGTCCCTGTCCACGCGGAAGAGGGCGAGGATACTGCCTATGAGGAAGAATGGGTGGAAGATACCGAAGAAGAAACTGAGCCTGAAGCTGTTGATGAAGAAGTGGGATCTGACGCTGATTACGAAGAAACTGAGCCTGAAACCTCTGATGAAGATACTGCGGAGGCTGATACGGAAGACCAGGAACCGGCCGAAGAGGAGGTCCGGCAGATCACTCTGACGAAAGACCAGATCAGCTTCGGGACTCTGGAACAAGGTGTCACCGGGGAACCGGTTGTTTTTCAGGTCATCAATGAAGGAAATCAGGATGTCAGTCTCAAATGGACGAAGACCGATATCAATGGTGCTTTCTATCTGGATGTTCCTTCCTCAGAGATTGCGCCCGGAGAAGAAATTGATTGCTGTGTCGGAATGACTGAAGGGCTGGAGCCAGGGGATTATTCCGCAACCATCCTCTTTGAAGATGAGGAAGACGGGACCAGTAATGCGACACTGGGCATTTCCGTTAAGATCAAAGAAAAACCGGAACCTGAGCCGGATGACAGGCCGACGCCAAAACCTGAGCAGGATACGAAGGAAAAGCCAAAGCCCACACCCGGATCCAGGGAAAAGAAAGGTTCAAAAAAGTCATCCGAAACCAACAAAGAAACGCAGAAAAAGACGAAAAGGTCAAAAAAGGCAGCGCGCTATAAAATAAGAGTAACTCTTAAACCGGGCTCTGCCGGAAAAGTAACCGGCATGGGAACTTTCAAGAGAGGGCAGAACACGATTCTGACCGCCTATGCGAAAAGAGGATACTCTTTTGACGGATGGTATGATACCGACGGGGACCTGATCGATGATGAGAAATATATTGTACTGAACAATATACAGGAGAATTTCCATTATATTGCCAGATACAAGCATGTCTATTATAAGATCAACCTGACCTCATCCAGCAAAAAGCTCGGAAAGGTATCCGGCGGCGGCAAGTATCAGTACGGCCAGGATGCGGTCATCAAAGCGGTTCCCAAGAAAGGCTGTGTTTTTGCCGGCTGGTTTGAGGATGGGGAACTTCTGAGCCGGGAAAAAGAACTTGTTCTTGAAGATGTGGAGGAAAACAGGAATATCAAGGGAGTTTTCCGTCCCGGTCTGCATCAGATCTACACTTCCTGCTATCCGGCTGATGCAGGAGAGATCACCGGAGAAGGCGCCTATGCAGACGGGGAAGATGTCCTCCTCACTGCCACCGCAAGAGAAGGGTATATCTTCCGCGGATTCCTTTTGAATAATCAGATCATCTCCACCAAAAAAGCCTATAAGATAAGAAAGCTTGACCGGGACTTATCCATCACGGCATACTTTGAGAAAGAAAATGAATCCCGCTATGAGATGGTGTCCGGCGTGGCGAATAAAGGCGGCGCAATCTCTCCTTCCGGATCCTTGTGGATCGGGGAGCATGGTTCGATCACCTATACCATGGCACCGGATAACGGTTTTGCGATCCAGGAAGTATATGTGGACGGGAAGCCTGTGGGAGCAAAAAACTCCTACACCTTTAAAGACATTTCCGAAGACCATGAGATTTCGGTGGTGTTTGCTCCTAAGAAAGATAATGAGAAACATGTAAAGAAGGATAAAGTGATCACGAAAGAAGATGCCAAACAGTATTCTACCATGAAACTGTATCCGGCTACGGAGGATGATGAGGAAAGGTCTTCCAAACTGATCACACCGGAGATGTATCAGAAGATGAAATCCGAAGGGGACCTTTCGGACATCATCATGATCGATAAACAGAATATTGTCGGGGTAGATGATTCCGACCTGCCTGAAAAGGTTGATGCCTATAATTATGATGAGGCAGAGGGCCTCTTTCAGATGATGGATCTCACGCCCGATGCGACCCTGGACCTGATCCGGGAAAGGAAAGACAAGGATCTTGTCAAGACAGCATATGACTATAACCTTCTGAACATTCTGATCAATAACCAATACCTTATTCCTGATAAGGAGGAGGAAGTCAATGACGTTTTTGAAGACGACAAGACGATCGATGACATGTTTGAATTTATCGATGCCGTTTTGACCAAGGAAGAGAAAATGGACCTCTTCGGCGGGCAGGAGTACACAGTGAGCATCGGCATCACCCCGGTTGATGATCTTCAGGAAGAAGAGAAAGCGGAGATGGAAAAAGCCGGAGCTGTGATCGATGAATTCTTTTATATCACTGTCAACAAACAGAGGGGAGAGGAAGACCCCATCCTTGTAGAAGAACTTGAAAACCCGATCCGGATTACCCTGGATAAGCCAAAGGGCGAAGAAGTTAACTGTGTTGTCCACTATCATAAGGGAAAGATTGAGATCCTCGATGACATCGATGATTCCCCGGACACGATCACCATTAAGACAGCAACATTTTCTCCCTATGCCTTTGCAAAGAAAACAGGCAGCAAGGGATTCCCGGTCTTACCTCTGGCAGGAGGAGCGGCAGTTCTCGTACTTCTCGCCATCGCTTTATTGTTGAAAAAGGAAGGAGGCAGAGGATGAATAAACTGAATAAAGATGATCTGGCAGCGGTTGCCGGCGGCTTTCAGGAAGTCAACAAAGACCTTCCGACAAAAGGATTAAACATCAAATGTCCAAAATGTGGCAGCAGCAAGGGGGACTCTTTTCTGAGAGGTGCCCTGTATGATGATTCAATCGGCTCTGTCCAGTATCAATGCAGATGCGGATGCGCTTTTGTGGTTTACAAGAGCAGGGTCATATTAAAGAATGATTTTATTAAGCTATGTAAAGATAAGGGGATCTCTTACCCCTTCGTCTAATTGATATGAATAATAGATATGAATAATTGAAAACAGGAGGAATATCATGTCAGAAAAGAACTATAAGATCAATACCAAATGTGTTCAGTCCGGTTATCGTCCCGGCAACGGAGAGCCCAGACAGATCCCTATCATCCAGTCTACGACTTTCAAGTATGATACCAGCGAGGCGATGGGACGGCTTTTTGACTTAGAGGACGCCGGTTACTTCTACACCAGGCTGCAGAACCCGACCAATGACTATGTTGCGGCTAAGATCGCAGATATGGAAGGCGGAACGGCAGGTATGCTGACTTCTTCCGGCCAGGCTGCAAACCTCTTTGCCATCTTTAACATCTGCGAGGCCGGCAGCCACATTGTGGCTTCTTCTTCCATCTACGGCGGAACCTTTAACCTGATTTCCGTGACCATGGCCAAGATGGGGATCGAATCCACTTTTGTGTCACCCGACGCCAGTGAAGAAGAGCTGATGGCAGCCTTCAGGCCTAATACCAGAGTCATGTTTGGTGAGTCCATCGCAAACCCGGCGCTGACCGTGTTGAATATTGAAAAGTTCGCAAAGGTGGCTCATGCCAACGGTGTGCCGCTGATCATTGATAATACCTTCCCGACTCCTGTAAACCTGCGCCCGATCGAGTGGGGAGCAGATATCGTCACTCACTCTACGACCAAATATATGGACGGCCACGGCGCAGCGGTGGGCGGCGCTATCGTCGACAGCGGCAATTTTGACTGGATGGCCCACGCTGATAAGTATCCGGGCCTTTGCACGCCGGATGAATCTTACCATGGCATTGTCTACGCAGAAAAGTTCGGTCAGGGCGGCGCTTTTATTACAAAATGTACTTCCCAGCTCATGAGAGATCTGGGTTGTATCCAGGCTCCCCAGAATGCATTCCTTCTTAATATGGGTCTGGAATCCCTCCATGTCCGCATGGCCCGCCATGTGGAGAACGGCCAGGCGATTGCGGAATATCTGAACGGCCATGAGAAAGTAGCACATGTAAGTTATCCCGGACTTCCCGGAGATCCTTATTATGAAATTTCCAAAAAGTATATGCCAAAGGGCGGCTGCGGTGTTGTTTCCTTTGAAGTGAAGGGGGGAAGAGCAGGCGCTGAGGCCTTTATGAAAGAGCTGAAACTTGCAGCGATTGAAACCCACGTTGCCGATGCAAGGACCTGCTGCCTGAATCCGGCGACATCCACCCATCGCCAGATGACGGATGAGCAGCTGGCAGAAGCCGGGATCCCGGCAGGTCTGATCCGCATTTCCTGCGGTTTAGAGGACAAAGAAGACCTGATCGCTGACTTAGAGCAGGCTCTCGCAGCGATCTAGGCATTCGAAAGATTCATCGTACAAAGAAAGACTGGACCGGTTTGCCGACAGGGTTGTAGCTGAGTTCCTCATCATAGAACCCGATCAGCCTTTCCAGCTTGGCGGCAGCGGTTTTCTGGAGCTGGTCTATGGATGAGATGCGGGAGAGCGATCCATCCCTGTCAAAGGCCCTGGTGTAGAGTTCATCGCCCCCGGTCATACAGCAGGCTGTTTCCGGAGCCAGACGTTTAAGATGATAATTGCAGGCAAACACATGGCTTTCTATCATATAGTTGCCATCCCAGATCTTCCGTCCCACGATGATTCCGACTTTCGACTTGTTGTCCGGATCAGAACTGATCTTCATCAAAAATGATTGAAAGAACTCCAGGTCCAGATTGTTCCTGGACTGAAGATAGGTAAGGATCAGGTCCTCCACATTCCACACGTTGGAAAACAGGCGGGCCTGATTCTTTATTTTGATCTGATTCGCTCCGTAAGTGACGGCGACCCCTCCGGAGAAGGGAAAGAACTTTTTGGGACTTCTCACATAATCCTCAACAAGCTGCCCGTTCTCTATCCTGGATCCTTTGGAATCGACTACTGCTGCCAGACCATCCCTGGCCCGGAATATCCCTGTGAAAGACATAGGAACCTCCTGATTTTTCTCATGTCATGTGATGATTGCTGGTTGAAAACAGTTCATTTTCTTATGGATAGGCTTGCAAGAGGAAGCCATCTCGCATAAAATAAAAGTTAGTATATAGGATTATATCATATGGGAGTGAGAATGGTGAAAAAACATTTTACTTATCCGTCCAGAGACGGAAAAACAAAAGTACATGGTATCATGTGGCTTCCGGATAAACCTGTGAAGGGCATCCTCCAGATTGCCCATGGGATGATGGAATACATCGATCGCTATGACTGGTTTGCGGGCAGGATGAATGAGGCAGGCTATCTTGTAGTGGGTAATGATCATCTCGGTCATGGCCGCACCGCCGGGACCATGGAGGATCTGGGTTATTTTTCCGGGAAAAAAGGAAATGAATACGTGATCGGAGATATCCATCACCTGCGGCAGATCATGCAAAGGAGATACGAAGGTATTCCCTATATGATGCTGGGGCACAGTATGGGCTCATTTCTGGTCCGCCAGTATATTACCCTTTACGGGGAAGACCTGGCCGGTGCCATCATCATGGGCACGGGAGAAGAAGCGGATATCGTGCTGAGAGGAGGAAGGCTTCTTTGTGCTGTTGTAAGATTATTTAAGGGTGACCGCTATCGCAGTTCCATGCTGGCGAAGATGGCACTGGGAAGCCTCAATAAAGGATTTGAGGATCGGACTCCTGCAGACTGGATCTCGCGGGATCAGAAACTGGTGGACCGGTACGTATCTGACCCTCTTTGCACATTTTCTTTTACTGTGAATGCTTATCAGCAGATGTTCAGAGGGATGCAGGTCATGCAGGATAAGGATGCCGTGGATGCCATTCCTAAGACCTTGCCTCTTTTTCTGGTTTCCGGCGGGGATGATCCGCTGGGCGGCCGGGGCAAGAAGATCAAGCATGTGCTGGAGAATTATGCGAAGGCCGGTATTTTGGATGTAAGAATGAAACTATATGAGGGAAGCCGCCACGAGATCCTGAATGATCTGGACCGTGAGGCAGTGTGCCAGGATATTCGTCGCTGGATGGATGAACAAACGGAGAAGAGACTATGATGACAGCCTATCAGATTTACTGCTACTTTTTAATCTATGCTTTCCTGGGATGGGTCGTTGAGGTATCCTACCATGCGATCAAAAATCATAAGGTCGTCAATCGAGGTTTTCTCTGTGGTCCCTGGTGTCCGGTGTATGGTTTTGGCATGCTTGGCGTTTTGGCTGCCACAGGCCTGATCGCTGATCTGCAGGGGGTAAATGAACTATATGAAGTGAACATGATCTTCCTGTTTATCGAGGGGGTGGTGATCACGACAAGTATCGAGCTGGTGGCAGGCTGGATCCTTTATGTCCTGTTCCATGCCCGCTGGTGGGACTATTCCGGGGAGAAGTTTAATCTGAAAGGATTTATCTGTCTGAAATTCAGTATCCTCTGGGGAATCGGAGTTGTCTTTGTGATCAAAGCAGTCCATCCGATCGTGCAGGTCCTGAGCGTGGGCTTGATACCGGAGAGGATTGGAATATACATCCTGGGAACGGTTTACCTGTTACTGTTTATTGATTTCGCGATCACCCTGTCCGTCATTGCCGGAATGAACAAGTATTTTACCGAACTGGATACCCTGCAGGCTGCGATGAAGCTTCCTTCCGACAAGATGACAGGGGTCATTGCCGCCAACGCGATGCAGGCATCCGGCATGATCGAAGAAGGCCAGCTTCAGACCGCCTTGGCTAAGGCAGAATTCCGGGATGCTACCGAGCAGCAGCGCAAGAAGTTTGAGCAGATGAAACTGGATTATTCACTTGCGGCTGAACGGCTGAAAGAAGGACAGATCGGCCTTGGCCTCAGTCTCGGGAAACAGGAAGAACTGATAGCAGCCCGGATCGAAGAACTGACTGCCCATTTTAGAAACCATAATCTTTTTGATGCCGGTCGCCTCCTAAGGGCGTTCCCGAACCTGCAGCTCCCTGATCATGAGGAGAGTTTGAGAAAATTGCGGGAGATGCTTCCCGGAAATGGAGATACAAATAATTAGCACTCGACTATTGACTTGGCTAATAAACTGTGTTATACCTGTGTTATAGAAAGGATAGAACATAGGAGGTTGAGACTATGAATATTAATAAATTCACTCAAAAATCATTGGAGGCAGTCAATGCCTGTGAAAAATTAGCCTACGAATACGGTAACCCTGAGATCGATCAGGAGCATTTTCTTTACAGTCTCCTGACTATCGAGGACAGCCTTATTGCTAAATTAGTCGAGAAAATGGAGATTTCCAGGGATGCATTTTTATCCCAGACCCGGCAGCTGGTAGAGAAGAAACCGAAAGTGACCGGCGGCCAGGTATACATCAGCAAGTCCCTGAACCAGGTGCTTGTCAGTGCGGAAGATGAAGCCAAAGCGATGGGAGATGAGTATGTTTCAGTAGAGCATCTCTTCCTGTCTCTCTTAAAGTACCCGAACAGCGAACTGAAGAAACTGTTCCAGGCCTTTGGCATAAACCGGGAGCGCTTCCTTCAGGCCCTGTCAACCGTGCGGGGTAACCAGAAGGTTGTTTCGGATAATCCGGAAGCCACCTACGAGACTCTGGAGAAATACGGCTATGACCTGGTTGAGCGGGCCAAACAGCAGAAGCTGGACCCGGTGATCGGCCGGGACAGCGAGATCCGGAATGTAGTCCGGATCCTTTCCAGGAAAACAAAGAATAATCCGGTTCTGATCGGCGAGCCCGGCGTTGGAAAGACCGCAGTTGTAGAGGGCCTGGCCCAGCGTATCGTAAAAGGCGATGTGCCGGATTCCCTTAAAGATAAAAAATTATTTGCCCTGGATATGGGATCTCTGGTAGCCGGAGCCAAGTACCGGGGTGAATTCGAGGAGAGGCTGAAGGCTGTTCTCGAGGAGATCAAGGCCAGCGAAGGCCGGATCCTTCTTTTCGTGGACGAGCTTCATACCATCGTCGGCGCCGGTAAAACGGACGGGGCGATGGATGCCGGAAACCTTTTAAAGCCTATGCTTGCAAGAGGTGAGCTGCACTGTATCGGTGCAACGACCCTGGATGAATACAGAAAATATATTGAGAAAGATGCGGCTTTGGAACGGCGTTTCCAGCCGGTTATGGTGGATGAACCCACCGTGGAAGATACTGTATCGATCCTGCGTGGACTCAAGGACCGCTATGAGGTTTTCCACGGGGTTAAGATCGCTGACAGCGCCCTGGTAAGTGCCGCAGTTCTTTCCAACCGTTACATCACAGACCGTTTTCTTCCGGATAAGGCAATCGACTTGGTAGACGAAGCCTGCGCGATGATCAAGACAGAACTGGATTCCCTTCCTGCCGAGCTGGATGAGATCCAGAGAAAGATCATGCAGATGGAGATCGAGGAAGCGGCTCTTAAGAAAGAGACTGACCATATGAGTCAGGAACGGCTTGCAGACCTGCAGAGAGAACTGGCAGAGCTGAAGGAAGATTTTCAGGCCCAGAAGGCAACCTGGGACCAGGAGAAGTCAGCGGTAGAGAAAGTTTCAAAGCTCAAAGAAGAGATCGAGAACCTCAATAACGAGATCCAGATCGCTCAGAGGAATTATGACCTGAATAAGGCAGCCGAGCTGCAGTACGGCCGTCTCCCTGAACTCATGAAAGAGCTTGAGATGGAAGAGGAGAAGGCAAAGAACCAGACCGGTTCCTATGTCCATGAGTCTGTAACGGATGAGGAAATCTCCAAGATCATCAGCCGCTGGACCGGAATCCCGGTGGCCCGGCTGACGGAGAGCGAGAGAAATAAGACCCTTCATCTGGACGAAGAACTTCACAAGAGAGTGGTAGGCCAGGATGAAGGCGTTGAGAAAGTAACCGAAGCCATCATCCGGTCTAAGGCAGGGATCAA
>CAMOYC010000047.1 GCA_946629665.1 uncultured Lachnospiraceae bacterium | reverse complement strand
TCCGACCATAACCCTGTGGTCCTGACCTTTACCCTGCAGTAGGAGCCATTTATGATCTATCTTCTTTTGAGTATCATCTGCAGCGCCTCCATGGCGATCGTTCTGAAAATATATCATACGCAGACCGGAAACCGTTACGGGATCCTGCTGGGCAATTATCTGACCTGCATCCTGATCGCATTTATCATGCTGCCGGAGAAAGGGCCGGTTCTTGCTCCTGCTCCCGAAACGATTCTATGCGGCGTGGTCGGAGGCTTCTTCTTTGTTGTGGCCCTTGTGACCATGCAGAGCAGCATCCGGGCCAACGGGGCGATCCTGACGACCGCCTTCTCCCGGCTGGGATTGCTGATTCCCCTGGCTGTAAGTATCTTTGCTTTCGGAGAGAAACCGGACATCCGGCAATTCTTCGGGATCTTGCTGGTGCTGGCCGCCCTCCTGCTGCTGAATGCCAGGGAAGATCAGACAGGAACAGAAGGAAGAAACCAGGTTGGTTCCTTTATCCTGCTGCCCCTGACCCTGCTGACCTTTGGCTGCGGCGACACGATATCCAAGGTATTTGAACGGGTCGGCACAAGAAGCCAGGACCAGCTGCTCTTCTTTGATCTGTTTGTCACAGCAGCTATACTCACTACGGGTCTGGCGATTCTGGAGTACCGGAAAACCGGCAGGAAGATCCTGGGCAGAGAACTGGCCGCAGGAATTCTGGTCGGAATTCCCAATTACTTTGCTTCCGCCTTTCTTCTGCAGGCCCTGGTGCGGCTGCCGGCCTTTTTCGTGTATCCCGCCTGCAGCACATGTACCATTTTGTTGGTCATGGCTGTCAGTGCCCTCTTTTTCCGGGAACGTCCGACAAAAAGACAATATGCCGGAGTCGGGATGATCCTTCTGGCTTTGGTGCTGTTATCCTAGAAAATACTGATATTCAACAGGGGCTTCTTCCGGAATCTTTCCCGGGAGAGGTCCTTTTTCCTTGCAATCATGAAGGAATCTACAAGTATAAGAAAATGTTCTGCGCTATGATAGGGGAGAGGTGAAAAAAATGATGGAATTTAGACAGGATAATATAGCAGAAATGGATGCAGATTACGGCTGGCTGAGTCCTGCCGGCCGTTTTTATCCGGTAGGCTGGGGACAGCATGACAGCTGGGCGCAGGAACATATCCGGGAGCTTGTGGACCCGGAAAGCCTGACCATGAAGGAGCGGATCAGCTCCGCCGGTATGGGAGATGTATTGATGAACCGGGGCTGGGTGCTCCTGCACAACCCGCGGCGGGGCCTGGCAATCCCCACGAAAAAACCGGAAAAAAGATATACGAAAGCCCAGGCAGATTTTCTCTACGATTACTATATCGTTCGGGGAGAAAATGCCCGGGCCAATGCGATCATGGATGAAGTATAGGGGTAAGAGTTCGGACTGCCGGCAACGGCGGTCCGTTTTTTATTTCAGGATCTCTCCAATCTTCTCTGCGATCCTGGCCATCTCCTCGGCGGGGCGGACCAGAGCAAAGCGGATGTAGCCTTCTCCTCTCGGACCGAAGGCGGTGCCCGGCGTTCCGATGATGCCGGTTTCGTCCATGAGCTTTTCCACAAAAGACATGGAAGTGTATCCTTCCGGAACCGGCAGCCAGACAAACATGGTACCGTCGGAATCAGGTACGTTCCAGCCGGCAGCCCGGAGACCGCCACAGAGCGCATCCCTGCGCCGCTGATATTCCAGACATTGGGCATGCACGTCGTCCATGGGGCCGGTAAGCGCTGCGATGGCAGCCTTCTGGGCCGGGTAGGGGATACCGAAATCATACTGGCTGTAGAGTAGCTTCATGGCATCGATGATATCCTTGTTGCCGATCAGGTAAGAAAGACGCAGACCGGTCAGGTTGAAGGACTTGGACAGGGAGAAGAACTCCACGCCCACTTCCTTGGCACCCGGCAGAGCCAGGAAGGAGAAGCCTTCCCTTCCGTCAAAAATGATGTCGGAGTAGGCATTGTCATTGATGATGAAGAACCCATACTTTTTGGCGAGCTCGATCATATTCAGATACATTTCCTTCGGCGCAGCTGCCCCCACAGGGTTGGAAGGATAGGAGAGGACGATGAAACGAGCCTCCTCCAGGATCTCCTCCGGGATCTCAGTCATGTCCGGAAGAAAATCATTTTCTTTTACCATCCCGTAATAATAGATCCTGGCATCAGCCAGCAGGGTGCCCGCCTCGTAGATCGGATAACCCGGATCGGGCAGCAGAACCACATCGCCCGGATCCAGCATGGCAAGGCCAAGGTGGCCCATACCCTCCTGGGTACCGTGGACGCCGGTGATCTCATCCGGAGAAATCTCCGCCTTGTAGCGCCTTTTATAATAAGCCACGAGGGCATCCAGCAGCTCCGGAGTGTCCGTCAGGGAATAGCGGTAATTAAAGGGTTCGGAGACCGCTTCCTTCACAGCCTCCATCACATGCCTGGAAGGCTTGAAATCCGGCGTGCCTATGGAGAGGTTGATCACCTCCCGGCCTGATGCGATCAGCGCTTCTTTTTTCTCGTCCATCGCGGCAAATATTCCTGTTTGAAATTTGTTTAATCTTTCAGCCGCTTTATATCTCATAATCTTATATCCTCCCGCCAGTATATTTGTTTTCATACCCATTAATCATGCACTGTTTTGGATTGTGTGTCAAGGTCCCTTGTCCTCTTCAATATCAACGATCTTGAGTTCTTCCCCGGATACAAGAAAATGTATATCAAAGCCTGCATACTGCATCCCGTAGACCCGGTCCGGGTCTTCCTGATAGGCAGGACGGGGATCCAGAGCCAGCGCATCCATCAGAGCAGCTCTTTTCTCTTCCGGGATCCGGGCCAGGAGTTCAGGAGCGCAATGGATGGCCAGATGCTTATCTTTGGCAGTTGCTGCATAGCCGCCCGCAGCATCTGGAATGGAATCGGAATAAGGCATGTAGGGCTTGATATCATAGATGGGTGTCTGATCCATGAGGTCAGCTCCGGAAACGATCAGGACCGGTCCGGGGTTTTCCTCCGGTCTGACCTCTAAAAGGCGGACGACGGACAGGCCCAGGCCATTGGGCCGGAAAGGGGACCGGGAAGCAAAAACCCCGACCCGCACATTGCCCCCTAATCTGGGCGGGCGGACCGTGGGTGACCAGGGGGCCTCTTCATTGGCAGAAAAGCCCCAGATCAGCCAGATGTGGGAATAGCCGTCCAGCGCACGAAAGGCTTCCGGGAAGGCATAGTCCGGCTCCATGACGATCCGGGCCCGGGAATGGACCAGACCTGACTGGCGGGGAATGCCGAATTTGGAAGGGAAGTCCGTGTGGATCCGGGCGACGGGGCGGATGATCTTATCATGACTCATAAGACAGATGCTCCTTTCAGATATTTTCTTCATCAGTATTTTTTCTGTACTGACTTTTTTAGAATCATTTTCTTCATTATGACACAAATACCCTCTTTTTGTCACAGTTAATTCTGATCCGGTAAAATCCTTGCTAGAGTGCATGTCCATCAGTTATAATTATTCTGACAGGAGGGATCGATATGCAGGAAATACTAGATAGAATCAAACAAGTTGACCATTTGTGTCCGGAGTGTATCAGCTGTGCCTTCAATAAGTACAGCGGCAAATATCCGGAAGACTGCAGCGAGGACGAGAAGGTGGCTTTCATGCAGGAAGTGATGAGCATGATGGCCCGGGCTGAACGGTCCACTGCCATACCGGTGATCATCCGCGATATTGATGAACTTCGGATCCGGATGTTCGGGGCTACCGATGATTTCAGTGAGATCAAAAAGCATTTTAATGACCTGCTCCTGAAGGAGATGGACCATTTCCGGGAGAGGATCGGGCAGGCGGAAGACCCTTTGATGCTGGCTATGCAGCTTGCCCTGGTAGGGAATTATATCGACTTTGGCGTGGTAGACCACATCGACGAGGATTTTTTGAATGACCTTTTGAAAGAAGCCGAGAGCAAGGTCCTGGATGAGGAGACCTACCTGGCCTGGAAGGCAGACCTGGCAAAAGGAGGAAAAATGGTATACCTGACAGACAACTGCGGGGAGATCGTCATGGACCGGCTGCTGATGGAAGAGATCAAGAAAGAGTATCCGGCCATCTCCCTCTCGGTGATCGTGCGGGGTAAGGATACCATGAATGACGCCACCATGGAGGACGCTGTGCAGGTTGGTCTGGACAAAATGGATATCATTGAGGAGATAGCGGGAAACGGCAATAATATCATGGGAACCTGGATCCCTGAAATATCTGATGAAGCCGCCGCCCTGATGAAACAGGCGGATGTGATGATCGCCAAGGGGCAGGCCAACTTTGAGACCCTTCGCAGGTCCGGCCTGAATATCTACTATCTCTTCCTTTGCAAATGTGATCTCTATGCCAATATGTTCGGGGTTCCCAGATTGTCGGGAATGCTGATCAATGACAGGGACCCAAGAAACAACCCGTGAGCCTGTATCGGATAGCCGGCGGATGTGAGCCTGCGCCGGAAAACCGGCGAAACTGATCAGAAAAGGAGATAAACTATGACTGCTTTTAAAGACTTTATGAAAGATAAACAATCCTTCTCAGATTTTTTGCTGGTCTCTGACCTGGACGGGACTTTGATGGACCGGAATAATGCTGTCAGTGAAGAAAATAAAGCAGCATTGAAAGAATTTATGGACCTGGGAGGTCATTTCTCCATATGTACCGGCAGGGTGATCTCATCCTCCGAATGGCTGGAGGTACCGGTCAACACCATCTCCATCCTTCACAACGGAGGGTCCATCTACGATTATGATAAAAAGGAGATCCTCTGGACCATGCCTATGCCGGAGGAAACGAGAGCTCTGATTGCGGAATTGGAGGACAGGTTCCCGGACCTGGCCTGGACGGTCTATGCACCGACCAGACATTACACCCTTCACCACAATGCCTGGGCTGACTGGCTGACCGCGATCGAAGGTGGATCCGGCCCCGAATCCGGCTGCCGGCTGGAGGAGATCAGCGGCCCCATCTTAAAGTTTGTGGTCCCCGCTTCGCCGGAAGAGATCAGGGAGGCCAGCGCCTATCTGGACCAAAAGTATGAGAAAGAAGAGAACCCCGGTATTGCTTATAATGTGTCTCTGCCCACCCTGTTCGAGTTTACCGGGACCCGGTCGGACAAGGGGGAAGCCCTGAAGGAACTGGCCCGCCTGACCGGCTTTGACCTTAAAGATATCATCTACATGGGTGATAATATGAACGATATGAACGCTATGAAGACCGCAGGCTTTTCCATCGCACCGGAAAGTGCCCTCCCTGAGGTGCGCAAGGCAGCTGACTACATATCCGTTGACCAGGACCGGCATCTGATGAGGGACGTACTGGAGCATCTGAAAAAAGCGCTGGAGTAGAGAATCCGGCGAGAGAAAAACAGACCTGTTGATTTCCGGAGAGCGCCTCTGGCTTTCTGTGAAAGAAAATGGCAATTGTCATTTTCTTTCACGGAAAACAGCGAAGCTCGAAGGAATCAACAGGTCTGTTTTTTATATGTTTCTATGCATGGGCTACAATCAAGGAACCGCCCCTTGATCAGATCTACAGGGCTGCAACCTCTTTGGATGCAACAATATCAACGCCTGTGCCTGCCGCGTCAGCCACGATCACGTCACCGATGTGGACCGGAGCCTTCACAACAACGGGTTTGATATCCTCAAGAACTTCAAAGATCTTTCCTTTCGGGATGTCATCCTTGGTCTTTACGGATAATACGGGAAGTACGCCGCCTTCACAGCGAACGATGGAAGTTACCACTCTGGTAGGATTGGTCACTTCTTTCTTTGCGTACTGCTCACCTCTCGGACAGGTGTTGCCGGTTACCTCTGTAACTTCTCCGTTCTCCAGAGTTACAGTGATCTGACATCCTAAAGGGCATCTGATACAGGTTAAATTTCTTTTTTCCATAATAACACCTACTCCTTCTCAATCTTAACTGTGATTGTCTCAAGACCTTCGAAAGCTTCCAGGTCTTTCTTCTTTAAGATGATCTGCTCCATCTCGCCGGGAGCCATAACCTGTTTTCTTCTGTGCTGCTTTCTCTCGTCATTGAAGTAAACACTGATATAACTGTTCTTAAATACATCACCGACACGGAAACGAACGGTGAGTTTGTCATCCATGTTATCCAGGTGGATGGTGGTAGGTACGGTGTAGCGTGCGCCGTCCACTGCGTTCAGCCTGATCACCTTGTCTGACTTGCCGGCATCCTTGCCGTAACGCTCTTTTACATATTTTGCTGCGTTGGCTCCGGCTGCAGCTGCTTCCTCGGAAACATAGTCAACCAGGTCATGTACATGGAGTACGTTACCGCAGGCGAAGATACCTTCCACGTTGGTCTCCAGGCTTTCGTCTACTAACGGGCCGTTTGTTACCTGGCTCATCTCAACCTCTGCCTGCTTGGACAGCTCGTTCTCCGGGATCAGACCTACGGAGAGGAGAAGGGTATCACAGTCGTAATGCTCTTCTGTTCCGGGGATGGGCTTTCTGTCGGGACCGACTTCCGCGATGGTCACACCGGTCAGGCGGTCGCTGCCTTCAATATCGATGACAGTGTGGGAGAGTTTCAGCGGGATATCGAAGTCGTCAAGACACTGGACGATATTTCTCTTTAAGCCGCCGGAGTAAGGCATAACCTCTGCTACAACCTGTACGTCAGCTCCCTCGAAGGTCATACGTCTTGCCATGATCAGACCGATATCACCGGATCCTAAGATGACAACTTTCTCACCGGGCATGTAGCCTTCCATGTTAACGAGTCTCTGGGCAGTACCTGCGGAATAGATTCCTGCGGGACGGTAGCCGGGGATGTTCAGGGCTCCACGAGGACGCTCACGGCATCCCATGGCAAGGATGACTGCCTTAGCCTGGTAGAAGACCATACCCTCTTCTTTATTCATAACGGTAACGACTTTGTCCCTGCTGATATCCATAACCATGGTGTGGAGTTTGTACTCGATGCCGAGATCCAGGGCCTGGTCGATAAAGCGCTGGGCATATTCGGGTCCGGTCAGCTCTTCCTTGAAAGTGTGGAGGCCGAAGCCGTTGTGAATACACTGATTCAGGATGCCCCCCAGGCGGTCATCTCTCTCAATCATGATAATGGAGTCGATTCCCTCTTTTTTCGCAGCGATGGCAGCAGCCAGACCTGCGGGGCCTCCACCTACGATTACAACATCATAAGCTTTCATTCTATAATCCTCCCTTTTCCCTATTAGTATTCTTTGATCTTGCCGGTGAGCATGTGTGAGCCGGTTCCCTTTTTGGTGATCTTCTCCATCGGAATGCCGGTCTCTCTGGAGAGAATCTCCATGGTCTTCGGTGTGCAGAAACCTGCCTGGCATCGGCCGGTACCCTGGCGGGTCCTGCGCTTGATGCCATCTAAGGAGGTTGCGCCGATCGGACGATTGATCGCATCCACGATCTCCGCTTCCGTGATCATCTCACAGCGGCATACGATCTGGCCGTACAGAGGATTCTTCTTGATCAGCTCATTTCTTTCTTCCACGGAAAGACCCTCGGTGCGGGTGATTCCTTTACGGGTGGCGATAAAATTCTCTTTTTCCGGGAAATGATACTTGTCCTGGATCAGGCCTGCCATCATCTCTCCAATTGCAGGGGAGCTGGTGAGACCCGGGGACTCGATTCCTGCGGCATCAAAGAAGCCGGGAGAGTCAGCAACCTCCTCCACGATGAATTCGTGGTTCTCCCAGTGGGCACGCAGGCCGGAGAAGGAGGTAATGACCTTGCTCATGGGCAGCACGTCCTTGGTCAGGTGAGAATGCTGTGCCTTGTAGACCAGTTCGTCAAGGATCTCCTGGGTGGTGTTGACGGATTCCTTGTCCTCCACATCGGTAGCGGTGGGGCCTACATAGAGGTTGCCGTGGATGGTCGGGGCAGTCAGGACGCCTTTGCCCATCTTGCCGGGCAGGGTGAATACGGTCTTGGTGAAGTAATTGCCCAGTTCCTTGTCCATCAGCAGGTACTCGCCTTTTCTGGCGATGATCTTAATCTTGTTTTCACTGACCATGTTGTGCATTTCGTCTGCGTAAACACCGGCAGCGTTCACAACGATCCTGGATTCAAAGGTTCCCTTGTTTGTCTCCACTTCATAATGGTCATCGACCTTTCTGATGCCGGTAACCTTGGTTTCAAACTTGAATTCACAGCCATTTACTGCGGCATTTTCTCCCATTGCGATGGCCAGGTTGAAAGGACAGATAACTCCGCCGGTCGGCGCGTACAGGGCAGCAACCGCATTGGGTGTCAGGTTAGGCTCCATCTCAAGAAGCTCGTCTCTTTCCACGATCCTGACACCGGGAACACCATTCTTGATTCCCTGCTCCAGGAGCACATCCAGTTTTCCGCGCTCAGCCTCCACGGTGCAGACTACCAGAGACCCGTTCATCTTGGTCGGGAAGTCCAGCTCCTTGGAGTACTTGTACATGAGTTCATTGCCCCGCACATTGAGCTTGGCCATCAGCGTTCCGGGCTTGCAGTCAAAACCGGAATGGATTACACCGCTGTTGGCCTTGGAAGTCCCGGATGCCACATCGTCGCCTTTTTCCAGCAGGCACATTTTGATGTCATACCTGGAAAGTTCGCGGGCAATACAGGTACCGGTAACGCCTCCGCCGATTACGATCACATCATACATTTGTTCCACCTCCAAATCGTTGCATGACAGCTGCGGGAAATCATTTTCTTAAAAGGATCGCCCGCCCTGTCCATAATTAAGTAGTAAAAATAGTCAGAAAACTCCATCTTCCTAATAATAATATGATAAACTTAATCTATAAAAAAGGGTATATAGAAAATATTTTCACTAACAAAACCCTATATTATTGAAAAATATTTCTATATTGTGAGGTTATTTCACAAAAGTTATAATTTACTTATAAAGGCCTATTGTCTGCTTAGGAGGGGATCACATGTATGATGTAATGATTATCGGGGCCGGGATCACCGGGTGTGCGATTGCCAGAGAACTGTCCCGTTATAAGGCAAAGATTTGTGTTTTGGAAAAAGGAGACGATGTGTGTTCCGGTACCTCTAAAGTCAACGGAGGCGCTCTTCATGCAGGATATGACCCGAAACCCGGGACCATGATGGCTAAGATGAACGTAAGAGGGAACCAGCTGGCTAATGAGCTGGCAGAGGTCCTCGACTATCCGATCCGGAGGACCGGTGCCATGGTAGTCTGCATCAATCCCGACGAGAGAGGCAAGCTCGATGTTCTTTATGAGCAGGGAATCAAAAACGGGGTTCCCGGGATCCGGATCCTGGAGAAGGATGAAGTCCTCGCCATGGAACCCAATCTCTCAGAAAATGTTGTGGCAGCTTTGTTTGCTCCCACCGCAAGCTATACCTGCCCGATGCAGTACACCATCGCTTTTGCGGAGAGCGCAGCCATCAATGGGGTGGAATACCGTTTTGAGACAAAAGTAACTAAGATCAGCAAGGTCGGAGACCATTATTTGCTGGAGACAAGCAAAGGGAATTTCGAGACAAAGGCTGTAGTCAACGCGGCGGGACTTTATGCGGACGAGTTCCATAACATGATGTCCCCGGACAAAATTCACATCACTCCCAGAAAAGGGGAGTACATTCTCCTGGATAAGCCCTGGGGTCAGCTGTTTTCGGCCACCATCATGGTTTTGCCCGGCAAGATGGGCAAGGGTGTCCTGACAGCACCAACGATCCACGGCAACCTTTATATAGGACCTACCTCCTACGATATTGAAGATAAAGAGGGGGTCAACACGACCCAGGAG
Source organism: uncultured Lachnospiraceae bacterium (assembly GCA_946629665.1). Taxonomy (GTDB): domain Bacteria; phylum Bacillota; class Clostridia; order Lachnospirales; family Lachnospiraceae; genus Anaerobutyricum. Next base: position 4,147 of record CAMOYC010000047.1, on the reverse strand, counting down.
TATCTGGATAAACTGCTCTATGAGATGGATCATCATCTGATCAACAACGTCAAACTCCCGAAGAAGGATATCATTACTTCCTTTGCCGGCCTGCGGGCCCATGAGGACCGGCACGACTTTATCGTGCAGGAGATACCGGAAGCTCCGCTCTTCTTTGAAGCGGCAGGAATCGAATCTCCCGGTCTCACCAGCGCTCCTGCGATCGGGGAATACCTGGCAGGCATGATCGGGGAGAAAATGCATTTAGAAGAAAATAAAGATTTTATTCCGGAGAGGAAGAATGTTGTTAAATTTATCAATCTGCCCGCTGAGGAGCAGAAGAAGCTGCTCAGGGAGAGGCCGGAGTACGGTCAGGTCATCTGCCGCTGTGAGAAGATCACGGAAGGGGAGATCATTGATGCGATCCGCCGGCCGGTAGGCGCCACTTCCTTAGACGGAGTCAAGCGCCGGGTGCGGGCAGGCATGGGCCGCTGTCAGGGTGGTTTCTGCACGCCCAAGGTCATGGAGATCCTGGCCAGGGAAACAGGCAGGGACATGACGGAAATTACCAAGAAGGGCGGTAATTCCAGAATGCTGATCGGCCGGGTTAAGGAGTTCTGATCACTGCGGTCGGTTCCGGGGCTGTGAGAAGACTGCCAAAGATGAATAAAGAACAGTATTTGAAATGCGGCGAAGCCGTCAATCATTTTATTATATAAGGAGGTTACTTTATGGAAAGAAAACAGTATGTTCTGGGTGTTGACCTTGGTACCACAAGTGCGAAATCCGTTATCATGGACCTGCAGGGCAATGCAGTGGGAATCGGACAGCTTGATAATCCGCTGACCTACTACAAGAATGGTCATGCAGAGATCGATGGACCTCAGATGATCGAGAACATCTACGCGACAACACGTATGGCAATCGAGCAGTGGAATGGTGATCCCAAGGATATCATCGGTATCTCCTTCTGTATGTTCCGTTCCACCATGGTTATGCGTACAGCTGACGGCGGATTTGCAGTTCCCATCTCCATCTGGCAGGATCTTCGAGGCGGCGAGATGCTCGACTGGGAAGCAGAGCAGATCCCGGAGAAAGAGCTCTATGATAACTGTGGCATGCCGAACTACGCAGCCAATCCTTCCGCAAGATTGTTCTGGTATATGAAGAATGATCCGGAAGCATATGCAAAGACAACCGACATCCATACCATGCAGGGCTTCCTGACTAAAGCTTATGGTGCGGATGACTATTATGATGACCTTACCTGCTCCCCTTACATGCAGATGAACGGCCATGACTTTGAGTACAAGAAAGAACTCTGTGATGCGTTTGGCGTAGATATTGAGAAGCTGTCTCCGCTTAAGAAGTCCCTGGAGATCATCGGACACGTTACCGAGGAAGTTGCAGCAAAGACAGGTCTCGCAGTTGGAACTCCTCTGGTTATGGGTACCGGCGATCAGCAGTGTGGAACACTGGGTACCGGTGTTGTTGACTCCTCCGTTGGTTATACCTGCGGCGGAACCGCTGGTCTTTCCATCGTAAACAGTGATGAGTTCATCCGTGATCCCAACGGTAAGTGCTACGTTCTCGGAACACCGGCCGGACAGTGGTGTATCGAGGGTCTGTCCAACAATGCAGGCTCCGCTTACAAGTGGGTGAAGCAGGTTATGTGTACTTCCCTGGCTGTGCAGGCTGCAGAGCAGGGCAAGGATATTTATGATCTGATGAGCGAACTGGCTGAGACCTCCGGCGTAGGAGCTCACGGCGTTATGTTCCTCAACTACTTATCCGGCGCAACCACACCGAACAATAATGTAAATGCCCGCGGCTGCTTCCTTGGTATGACCATGGCAACCGATAAGGCTGACTTCATCCGTGCTGCTCTTGAAGGTGTTGTATTTGACCTGAAAGACATGTTTGACGCGATCCTGGATGCAGGTGTTAAGGACTTTGATGTCGTTCGTACCACCGGCGGTCTGGCAAGAAGCGACCTCTTCAACCAGATCCAGGCAGACGTATACAACAAGGCTGTTGAGACAGTTGCAGTAGAGGAAGGAACCGGTATCGGCTGCGGTATCATGGCTGCAGTTGGTGTTGGCGCTTATCCGGATCTTAAGACAGCAGCTGAGAACATGGTTAAGGTTGTTAAGAGATACGAGCCGATCCCTGAGAACGTTGAGAAGTACAAAGAGATCTACAAGGCATGGAGACAGGCATACCAGTCCATCAATGCAGGCGGAACCTTTGATGACCTGGCTAAGATCCAGAAAATGACCCAGTAATCTCTCCGGTTTTGGAAAAAACCAAGGGATTGTTGCGTTAATGTCATACATAAGGGTGCCCGCACGTTAAGACGTGCGGGCACCCTGCTTATTCTCTGAAAACAGGAGGGATATCATATGATCGATGAAGTAAGAAGATCCAGAGCGATCCTGGCGAAGCAGCTGATCCACAAGATGGAGGCAAGACAGTTCGAAGCCTGCTACTGCGAGACAGGACAGGAAGCTTTTGACAAGGTATGTTCCCTTATGGAAGAGGGCGCTTCCGTAACCTGCGGTGGATCCACCACCTTGAAACAGATCGGGATCATTCCCTATCTCCAGGGAGAAGGAGCGGAAAAATACCACTATGTTGACCGTGGTCTTGCCAAGACAGCGCAGGAAAAGCGGGAAGTATTTTCCAAGGCCGCTCTCTGCGACTATTATCTGATGAGCTCCAACGCCATCACCCTGGACGGCGAGCTGGTGAATGTGGATGGAGTCGGCAACCGTGTGGCAGCGCTGTGTTTCGGCCCGGCCAATGTCATCCTGGTGGCAAGCCTGAACAAGGTGACCAAGGATGTTAAGAGTGCCATGGATCGGGTGCGCAATATGGCTGCCCCGCCCAATGCCCTGCGTCTTAACTGCGATACTCCCTGCGCGGCAACCGGAAGCTGCGGCAACTGCCTGAAGCCGGACTGCATCTGTGCGGACCTGCTGGTTACCAGGTTTTCCAGAACCCCGGGAAGGATCAAGGTGATCCTTGTAGGGGAAGAATTAGGCTACTGATCATTTTTTTCGGTTCAGCTTATCTCTTATGACCAAACAGCGATACAAGGCAGCCGATTCATGATATAATAATATTATCATCATAAGAAAGGAAGGCAGCCATCTGTGAAAAGTGAAGTATATAGTCAGTCCACATGTATCGTCAGTGCAGTTGCTTACCAGTACTATGTGCTTGGAAAAAAACGATCGGAGATCGCGGAGACCGTCGGCCTGTCTCCGGCCACACTGTCCAGACTCCTGAAAAGAGCTAAGGATGAGGGAATCATAGAATTCCGGATCACGGAACCCTACTTAAGCTGCTGCCAGATGGAGGAGTTTCTGCTGCGCAAATTCAACTTAAAGAGTGTGATCGTCGTACCGGTCCCGGAACAGTATGCCGGCAATGACGAGGAGATCAAGAAAATGACTGCTCTGGAAGGGGCCAGATATGTCCAGCGGATCATCAATGACGGGGATGTTATCGGACTCAACTGGGGCGGAACCATGTACCACCTGATCCAGTACCTCAACCCCTGCAGAAAGGTGCCTGCCAGCATTATCACCATGCATGGGAGTATCGAACACAGTCTGAAAAAATTCCAGGCCAAATCTCTGGTGCGAAGAGCTGCCATGTGTTTCGGCGGGAATACTCTGGTGACGACAGCGCCGGGCCTTAGCCGAAGTCTTGAGGAACATGAGCGGATCGTGAACAGCCCAGAATACCGTGAACTGAAGCAGATGTACTCCAGGATCGATATCTCCGTGAGTGGGGTGGGATCCATTTATCCGAAGATGGACAGTCCATTGCTGACTTCTGACTATCTGAGTAAGGAGGAGATCGAAGAGATCCGGCGGGAAGGCGCAACGTGCGACTGCCTGCTCCGCTTCTTTAACAAGGATGGGGAGGAGTGCGATACTTCCTTAAGAGATCGGACCGTCTCCATCTCCGTCGATGAATACAAGAAGATACCGACGAGGATCCTCGTGGCATCCGGCAAGGGAAAGGCACACGCCGTGACTTCTCTTCTGAAAGGAAACATGCTGGATGTACTGATCATCGATCGGGAGCTGGCGGAAGCAGTGGATGACCTGAACTGAAACGTTATTTTTTACTGAAATTTTTTTCTATATTTTCTTTT
>CAMOYC010000046.1 GCA_946629665.1 uncultured Lachnospiraceae bacterium | reverse complement strand
GCTGCGGCAAGCACAATTTCACGGACATCCGCCAGTTCAACCTGATGTTCAAGACTTTCCAGGGCGTTACCGAGGATGCCAAGAACACGGTATACCTTCGTCCGGAGACCGCTCAGGGTATCTTTGTAAACTTTAAGAATGTCCAGAGAACTTCCAGGAAGAAACTTCCCTTCGGAATCGGCCAGATCGGTAAGTCCTTCCGTAATGAGATCACACCCGGAAACTTTACTTTCCGTACCAGAGAGTTCGAGCAGATGGAGCTTGAGTTCTTCTGCAAGCCGGACACGGATCTTGAGTGGTTTGCTTACTGGAAAGATTTCTGCGTGAACTGGTTAAAGGGTCTCGGACTGAAGGACGAGGAGCTTAAGCTTCGCGACCATGACAAGGATGAGCTTTCCTTCTATTCCAAGGCAACGACCGATATCGAGTTCCTCTTCCCCTTTGGCTGGGGAGAACTCTGGGGCATTGCAGACAGAACTGACTATGACCTGACCTGTCATCAGAACGTATCCGGTGAGGATATGTCCTACTTTGATGATGTGGAAAGAACAAAATATATTCCTTATGTTATCGAGCCTTCTCTGGGTGCTGACCGTGTTACCCTTGCATTCCTGTGCTCCGCTTACGATGAGGAAGAGCTTCCGGACGGCACTGTAAGAAATGTGATGCATTTCCATCCGGCGATCGCACCGGTCAAGATTGGTGTCCTTCCCCTCTCCAAGAAACTGAACGAGCAGGCAGAGAAGATCTATCAGGATCTTTGCAGAAACTACAACTGCGAGTATGATGACAGAGGGAATATCGGTAAGAGATACCGTCGTCAGGATGAGATTGGTACTCCTTACTGCATTACCTATGACTTCGACTCCTTAGAGGATGGAGCGGTTACTGTCCGTGACCGTGACACCATGGAGCAGGAGAGAGTGAAGATTAAGGACCTGACCCATTACTTTGCTGAAAAACTGGCTTACTGATTTAAGATATTTTGCCGGAGACAAGACAGATGTATACGAATGTAAAAGAGATATACGGGCAGAATGTATTTAATGATGCGGTGATGAAATCCCGCCTGCCCAAATCTGCCTACAAGAAAATGAAAGCAGCTATCGAGGCAGGTATCGACCTGGACCCGGAAGTGGCGGACATCGTTGCCCATGAGATGAAAGAGTGGGCGATAGAGAGGGGGGCAACCCACTTTACCCATTGGTTCCAGCCTCTGACCGGTATTACCGCGGAAAAACATGATGCCTTCATCGATCCTCAGGAGGACGGGACAACTTTGCTCCGCTTCTCGGGGAAAGAGCTGATCAAGGGGGAGCCGGATGCTTCCTCCTTCCCTTCCGGCGGGCTGCGGGCGACTTTTGAGGCGCGGGGATACACGGCATGGGATTGTACATCTCCGGCTTTTGTCAAGGAGACACCCCATTCCACCATACTTTGTATCCCCACAGCATTTTGTTCCTACAAGGGAGAGGCTCTGGATAAGAAGACCCCCCTGCTCCGATCCATGCAGGCGTTGGAACTGCAGACTCTGAGGATCCTTCGGCTTCTGGGGAACACGACTGCCCAGAGGGTGATCACTTCCGTCGGGGCAGAACAGGAGTATTTTCTTGTCGATAAAGATAAATTCATGAAAAGAAAGGACCTCATCTTCACAGGCCGTACCTTGTTCGGCGCCATGCCTCCTAAGGGGCAGGAGATGGATGACCACTATTTCGGCGTCATCCCGGAGAGAGTCCTGGGCTTCATGAAGAAATTTAACGAGGAGCTTTGGAAACTGGGAATTCCCGCGAAAACCCAGCATAATGAGGTGGCGCCTGCGCAGCATGAGATTGCTCCGATCTACGACCAGAACAATATCGCCACCGACCACAATCAGCTTGTTATGGAAACCGCCCAGAGGGTAGCGGACGGGCAGGGCCTCCGCTGTCTGCTTCACGAGAAGCCTTTCAAGGGGATCAACGGGTCCGGCAAGCACAATAACTGGTCCATCTGCACGGACGAAGGAGAGAATCTTCTTGACCCGGGCTCCACGCCCCATGAGAATATCCAGTTCCTTCTGATCCTTGCCGCGATCATCCGGGCGGTGGATGAATATGCTCCGCTGCTCAGACTTTCCGCTTCCACGCCGGGCAACGACCACAGACTTGGCGGAAATGAGGCTCCGCCTTCTGTTATCTCCATTTTCCTGGGAGAACAGCTGGAGGATGTGATCGAGCAGTTTGTGGACACGGGAGAGGCGACCAGTTCCATCGAAGGAGAGGAATACGTATCCGGCGTGCATTCTCTTCCGACATTCCAGATGGATGCGACCGACAGGAACCGTACCTCACCCTTTGCCTTCACCGGCAATAAGTTTGAATTCCGTATGGTCGGTTCCACCCAGTCCATCGCAGACCCCAATGTGGTCCTGAATACGATCGTGGCTGAGGTCTTCTGCGATATGGCGGATAAGCTGGAAGCAGAAGAAGATAAGTCCATGGCCATCCATAATATGATCAAGAATACGATCAAAGACCATATCCGGATTGTTTTTAACGGCAACGGATATTCAGAAAAGTGGAAAAGGGAAGCAGAACGCCGCGGCCTTCCGAATATCACCTGCATGGTAGATGCGATCGGAGCGATGACGGATGACCGTAACGTGGAGATGTTCGAGAAACACGGTGTTTTCACCAGGACGGAGCTGGAGTCCAGGGCCGAGGTCATGTATGAGACCTACTCAAAGACGGTCCATATCGAGGCGCTTACCATGATCGACATGGCGAAAAAGCAGATCGTTCCTTCTGTGATCCGCTACCAGACCGGTCTCGCGGATTCCATCAATTCCATCAAGGCAGCCTGCCCGGACCTTGATACATCTGTCCAGGAAGACCTGATGAAAGACATTTCCTTCAATCTGAAAGAAATGTACTCCAATCTGGCTGCCTTGGAAGATGTGATCGTCAAGGCAGAAGCCATGGAAGAGGGGGAGGAGCAGAGCTATTACTATCGTCAGGTAGTATTTGAGGCTATGGAAGCCCTGCGTGAGCCCGCTGACCGGCTGGAGATGCTGGTGGACAAGAAGGCATGGCCTTTCCCGAGCTACGGCGACCTGATCTTTGAGGTATAAATAAAGAAAAACAAGTCATTTGACAAAAGGAAAAACCTCCGTTATAACTATGACGGAGGTTTTTATTATGGAAAGTTACGAGAAGATCACTGACCGTCTGAGCAGCCGCGGCAGCCGGCCCGGACTTGAGACGGTCACTGAACTTTTAAGGAGATTGGGAGATCCCCAGAAAGATCTTCCGGTCATACATATAGCAGGCACCAACGGAAAAGGTTCGACGGGGTCTTTCCTGGCTTCCGTCCTGATGGAAGCAGGGTATAAGGTGGGCAGGACCATGTCCCCGATGATCGAATCCTACCGGGACCAGTTCCGGATCAACGATACATGGATCTCCGAGTCCGACCTTGACCGTCTCTTCCGGCGGATAGATGTAGCCGGAAAGCAGATGGAGGAAGACGGCCTTCCGGGCCCGACTCTTTTTGAGGCAGAAACAGCCCTGGCTCTTTTGTATTTCCGGGAAAACGAGGTGGACTACGCCCTGGTTGAAACCGGGATGGGCGGGCTTTTGGATGCGACAAATGTATTTGACCGACCCCTTGCAGCAGTGATCACCTCCATCAGTATGGACCACATGGCCTTCCTGGGAGACAGGATCGAGGATATCGCTGCCCATAAAGCCGGGATCATCCGACCGGGATGTCCGGTGGTCCTGGCAGAGAACCCGGAACAAGTGGAGCGAGTGGTCCGGGAAACTGCCAAAAAAGAAGGAGCGCCTCTTGCCATGGTAAGAAAGGATGATTACCAGGTGGTGGAGGAGACCCCGGAAGGAGGAACCTTTACCTGGAAAGGACAGCGTTTTCACCTGTCCATGCCAGGGGCCCATCAGATTTCCAATGCGGTTACGGCACTGCTCACGATCTCTCTGCTCCTGCCGGAATTGGCTGCCGGCAATATGGAGACCCTGCGATCAGGGCTGGAGAGGACAAGACTTCCGGGCCGGATGGAGCTGATCTGCCGGGATCCGGCTGTTTACCGGGACGGTGCCCACAATCCGGACGGAGTTTCCCGGTTGGTTTCCTTTGTGGAAAAACATTTTACAAAAAGAAGAATCGTTTATATAATAGGAATATTGAAAGATAAAGACTTTGAACGCATGATGCAGATGCTGGTTCCCACCGGCAAGGCTTTCTATGTCTTCCGGCCTGACAATCCGAGGGGACTGGAAGCAGAAAAACTGGTGGAAACCATTCGTCATTATTCAAAAGACGGACAGGGCGTCCATCCGTGTGGGGATGTGAACACCGCATTGACGAAAGCCTTGCGGGAGGAACCCCGGGAGGACAGTGTTTTTATCGTCTGTGGTTCCCTATCGTTTATGAGGGATATGGACGATGATCTGATAAAGAAAGTGATCGGAACATGCAGATAGGTAAATATCATTTTGATCTGGAAAAAAACAGTTATATCATGGGAATCCTGAATGTTACCCCGGATTCTTTCTCTGATGGCGGTGTCTACTTTGGAAAAGAGGCATCTGCTGAATATGGCTCATCCGGAACCGGGTCTGCGAATCTGGACCGGATTTTCAGACGGGTGGAGGAGATGATCCGGGAAGGTGCTTCCATCATTGATATCGGAGGGGAGTCCAGCAGGCCGGGGCATAGGAAGATCCGTGACGAGGAGGAGATGGACCGGGTAATTCCCGTGATCGAAGCGCTCCGCCATCGTTTTGATATTGCCCTTTCCCTGGACACCTGCAAATATAAGGTAGCCAGGGCAGGACTTGAAGCCGGCGTGGACATGATCAATGATATCTGGGGGCTGAAATGGGACGACCGGCTTGCTCCTTTGCTGGCGGATTATCCGGACAGGGCCTGCTGCCTGATGCACAATCGCAAAGATCCGGATTACCGGGACTTTCTGTATGATTTCTGCCTGGACATGGAAGAAACTTTACAGATTGCGGATGCTGCCGGGATCAGCCGGGACAGGATCATCCTGGATCCCGGTATCGGATTTGCCAAGGATTATCAGCAGAATCTGCTCCTCTTAAAGAATCTCGAAATCATGACTCGCTGGAAGCTGCCGGTCCTGCTTGGCACATCAAGAAAATCAGTGATCGGAAAAGCTTTGGACCTGCCCGTAGACCAGAGGGAAGAAGGCACTGCCGCAACGACTGTTCTCGGAAGGATGAAAGGTGCTTCCGTTTTCCGGGTACATGACGTAAGAACAAACTGCAGAGCGCTCAGAATGATCGATCAGATCCTGAACGCAGAAGATGGATCCAGGTAAACCCGATGATCTGTCTGTAAAAGGAGAAAAACGTGAACACGAGCCGAATTGATGAACTTGACCGGATCCATGTGGAAAACCTGGAGGTTTTCTGTAATCACGGAGTTTACCGGGAAGAAAATATACTGGGACAAAAGTTCCTGGTCAGCTGTTCCCTTTATCTGAACACAAGAAAAGCCGGACTCTCTGATGAGATCAGTGATTCCGTGAGCTATGGGAACGTCTGCCGGTGCATCGCCGCCGGGATGAAAGAACAAAATGATAAGCTTCTGGAGAGGGTGGCAGAAAGACTGGCTTCCACCATCCTTCTGACCTTTCCTTCCGTTTGTTTTGTGGAGCTGGAAGTGAAGAAACCATGGGCTCCGGTCATGATGCATATCGACCATGCTTCCGTTAAGATCCGCCGGGGCTGGCATCAGGTTTATGTGGGAGTCGGTTCCAACCTGGGAGACCGGGAAAAATATATGGACTATGCGAAAGAGCAGGTCAGCGGTCTTCCGGATATCCGTAATTTCCGGATGGCGGAGCAGATCGAGACAGCACCCTACGGCTATGAAGACCAGGGGGATTTCCTGAATAATGTCTTTGCCTTTGAAACTCTGGCATGGCCGGAAGAACTGCTGGAAAGCCTGCAGAAGATCGAGCAGGGCGCCAAGCGCAAACGGAAGGGGATTCACTGGGGACCCAGGACGCTGGATCTTGATGTTTTACTGTATGATGACCTTGTTTCCGAGAAGCCGGAGCTGATCATTCCCCATCCTGACATGGAGAACAGGCTTTTTGTGCTGGAACCCCTATGCCAGCTGAATCCCTACGGAGTTCATCCGGTCAGCCGGCGCAGATTTATTGATATCCTGAAAGAATTGAAGGCAGTCCTGCCCGAAGAGAAGAATTGAGGACGGACCAATGGAGAAAAAAATGAGAACCGCCCAGGAGATCCGGGATGACATCAAGGAACTGGATCAGCGGATCGCAGAATTATTTGAAAAGAGAATGAGATATACCGAGGAGCTGGCCCTTGCCAAAAAAGAGGAAGGAGCTCCTGTTTATGATAAGAACAGAGAGGACGAAAAGCTGGCGGACATCACCAGGAATCGCTCCAATCCCTTCATTGTGAAGGGACTGGAGGAAGTTTTTATCCAGATCATGTCCATCAGCAGAAAGTATCAGTACCATATGATCCGGCAGAGGGACCGTTATATTGAGAATTATTTCACTGAGGTCCCGGAACTGGTCATGTTCCCGGACACCAGGGTCGTTTATCCCGGTGTGCCCGGTTCCTTCAGCGAGATGGCTTGTGAGAAGTTTTTCGGGAAGGAGACAGATCATTACGGCGTTACAACCTTTAAGGAGGTTGCCTTTGCACTGAATAACGGAGATGCAGATTACGGCGTGCTTCCCATTGAGAATTCATCCGCCGGCGATGTGACCGGCGTCTATAATATCCTGCTGGATAATGATGTATGTATCGTAGGGGAAGTCTTTGTGAAAGTAGAACACTGTCTGCTGGGCCTTCCCGGGAGCCGTGTCGAGGAAATCGATCTGGTAATTTCCCATCCTCAGGGCCTGATGCAGAGCGCTCCTTACCTGGATACCCTGGATGTGGAGCTGAAAAGTGTGGAGAATACAGCCATCGCTGCGGAAAGAGTAGCCCGGGACGGAAATCCCAGGCATGCAGCCGTAGCCAGCCGGAGGGCAGCCGAGAATTATGGGCTGGAGATCCTGGCTGAGAATATTAATTTTGAAGCAAGCAATGAGACAAGATTCGTGATCTTATCAAAGAAAAGACAGTATACTTCTGATGCGGGCAAGATCAGCATTTCCTTCTCCTTACTCCATGAGAGCGGGACTCTTTACAATATTCTGTCCCATTTTCTTTATAATGATCTGAACCTGTCCCATATTGAGTCTGTCCCGCTGCCTGACCGACAGTGGGAATACCGTTTTTACATTGATGTCACAGGAAACCTGCATGACACAGAGGTCCGCAACGCCCTCCAGGGTGTTCGGGCAGAAGTAGCAGATTTTAAGATATTAGGCAATTACTAGGAGGTGGATCCTGTGAAGAAACAGGAAGATACCGGGAAGAAATGGTCCCGTATTCCGATCATTACATTAAAACTGTTGATCACGGTAGTTCTGATTCTGGTGACCGGTTATATTTGTGCTCATTTTATGGAATATGAAAGAAATGCCGCGGACCAGGTGAACAAATACAGAATCGACCAGGTTGCCCAGCTTTCGGACGGGATGGTCGTGGAGCAGCGGTTCAAGGCAAGGCATACCCACCTGAAGACGGTCAAGGTATACTTTGGCAACGATTATGCCGGAACCGCCAAGGGCGATGTCATCCTGGATATCCTTGAGGCCGATGACGATGAGGATACTTCCGGCAGAAAAAACGACAAGGACCGAAGGCTGATCCGGATGAAGGTGGAGATTTCGGAGCTTGTCAACAATGAATTTACTTATTTTAATACTGACTTGCAGCTTAAGCAGGGCCGGGAATACCTCATCCGTCTTACCACAGAAGACGCGGAGGCCGGCAAGGAGCCGCTGATCTTCCAGAGAAAAAGAAAACAGGCCGATTTCAAAGGCCATATGATGGTAGATCATGTGAAGCAGAAAAAATATCTGGTAGCCAAGTTCTACTATCCGGTCATCATCTACCGGCAGTGGGCCGGGATCGTGGCGAGTGTCCTGATCATATTGATCCTGTTATGGTTCCGGATCCCCCTTCCTGAAAAATTAAAAAAAGCATTGGGGATCATCCTGCCTCTGGCAGCACCCCTCTTTACTTTCTGGATGGTAGAGCGTTTTACGGATAACGGAATAGCCAGTATCGCTCCCATAGAGCGAGGTCTGAATATCCTGGTCTACTACCTGTTTTTCTGCCTGCTCTACATTGTTTTCTACTCCAGGAAAGTGTCCGTGAGCCTGGGCATCGCTATCTGGTATGTGATCGGTCTGGCCAATTATTTTATACTGCAATTTCGGGGGATCCCAATCATTCCCTCCGATATCATGTCCGCTTCTACCGGTGCCAGCGTTGCTTCCAATTACAGCTACTCAATACAGCCGGTATTCGTTTGGAATGCCTTGTTTGCGCTCTTATATATTGCGGTCGTCCTGCGATGTACTACGGCAAAGGAATGGGGATGGAAGCCCCGGCTTGCAGCCCTGGCTGTGGTTTTGGTCTGCTCGGGCGTTCTGGGACATTTTGTGATCGAGCAAAAGACCTTTAAATCGGTCGGCGTGAAGAATAATGTCTGGGACCAGAAAAAGGGATATGCGAAAAACGGGCTGTTTTTCGGTTTTGTCCTGAATCTCAATTCCCTGTTCCAGGAGAAGCCGGAGAATTACTCTGCGGATGCCGCCAAGTCCATTGCCGGTAAGTATGAAGAAGAGTATGCGAATGATAAAGAGGTCAAAAAGAAAGGCCGGCTCGAAACACCGGACGGAAGCGATCCTAATGTGATCGCGATCATGAACGAAGCCTTTTCTGACCTTTCCGTGGTAGGAGACTTTGAGACAAACAAGGACTATATGCCTTTCATCCACAGTCTGAAAAAGAATACCATCAAGGGAAATCTCTACATGTCCATCTTTGGTTCAGGCACCTGTAATTCAGAATTTGAATTTCTGACCGGCAACACCATGGGATTCCTCCAGAGCGGGATCATTGCCTACACCCAGGTGATCAAAGACAAAGTTCCCAACATGACTTACCTTCTTAAGGCCCAGGGTTACGGAGGCAACCTTGCCCTCCATCCTTATCTGGCCAGCGGCTGGAACCGGCCGGAAGTGTATGAGGAGATGGGCTTCGAGCATTTTTACAGTGAAGCCGATTTTAAGAATCCTCTGATGTACCGCAAATATATCTCAGACCAGTCTAACTATGAAAAACTGGAGGAACTGTACGAAGCCAGAGAAGACAAAGATAAACCATTTTATCTGTTTACGGTCACCATGCAGAACCACGGTGGTTTTGACAAGACCTACGACAATTTCGAGAATAAGATCAAGATAACGGATGTTCACCAGAGTGAGCAGGCCAACCAGTATCTTTCCCTGGTGAAGAAATCCGACGAGGCCTTCAAAAAACTCACGGAATACTTTTCCAAGGTGGATGAGCCTACCATCATTGTGATGTTCGGTGACCACCAGCCCTCGGTGGAGACATCTTTCTATGAAAGCATTGCCGGAAAGTCTACCGGTGATCTGACCAAGGAAGAGTTGATGAACAAGTACATCGTACCGGTGATCATCTGGGCTAATTATGATATCAAGGAAACAAAGATCAAGAAAATGAGCGCCAACTATCTGAGCGCCTATATCATGAAGCAGGCCGGTCTGGAGATGAGCCCTTACCAGAAATTCCTCTATAAACTATACAAAAAGCTCCCGGTGCTCAACGCCATGGGCTGTATCGACAAGAAGGGCAATTACTATGAATCCGGCCTGGATACCGAGTACCATGACCTGGTGAAAGAGTACCAGATCATGCAGTATAATAACCTGATCGATACCAAACATACGGTGAATTCTTTCTTCTATCTGAAGAAGAAAAAACAATAGATCACAAAGAAGAGAACAGGTGAGACAGTGACGAGAGACTTTAGCGATCCGGACAACTATATGAATCGGGAAATCTCCTGGCTGGCCTTTAACCAGCGGGTGCTGGGGGAGGCGAGAGACAGGAGGAATCCCCTGTTTGAGAGGATGAAATTCTTAAGTATCAGTGCCTCCAACCTGGATGAATTCTTTATGGTGCGGATTGCGTCTCTCCAGGATATGGTGGAGGCCGGCTATGACAAGCCGGACATTTCCGGCATGACACCCGCAGACCAGCTAGAGGCCCTCTTCAGGAAAACCCACCGGTTTTGCCGGAAACAGTATGAGGTCTATAATGACTCCCTGCATCCGGAACTGAAGGAGCAGGGGCTTCATATCGTAACCTACCGGGAACTTAGGAAGAAGGAAGAAAAGTTTCTGGAGAAATATTTTTATAAGAATATCTATCCGGTCCTCACCCCCATGGCGATCGATTCCTCGAGGCCTTTTCCACTGATCAAAAATGATACCCTCAATATTGCAGCCCTGATCTCAAACAGGGCCAATGGGGATCCAACACAAAAAGAGCATGACATAGCAACTGTCCAGGTCCCCTCGGTGCTGGACCGGGTGATCCGCCTGCCCAAGCAGGAGAAGAAGAGAAGGAGAGTCATTCTCCTGGAGCAGGTGATCGAACATTTTCTTGATGTTTTGTTCCTGAATCATGAGATCATCTCCTCCGGCTGTTATCGTGTTGTACGAAACGCGGATCTTTCCATCGATGAGGAGGAAGCATCCGACCTGCTGAAAGAGATTGAGAAACAGCTGAAACTGCGGCAGAGGGGCCAGGTCATCAAGTTTGAGTACTCCCGGGGCATGGACAGGAAGCTGGTCAAATATCTGAAAAAACAGTTCAATGTCCGGGAGGAAGCAGTCTATCCCTGCCGTGGACCTCTGGACCTGACTTTTCTGGCCAAATGCTATGGGATAAAAGGGTTTAAACGGCTGAAAGCGGAACCTTACACTCCTCAGATCAATCCACAGATCAGGGCGGACCGGGACATCTTTGCCCAGATCCGACAGGGGGATTCCCTGCTCCACCATCCCTATGAGAGCTTTGACCCGGTGGTGGCCTTTATCCGCCAGGCTTCTGAGGATAAGGATGTGCTCGCCATCAAGCAGGCCCTGTACCGGGTGAGCGGTCATTCACCGATCATCGCTGCCTTAGAGCGGGCGGCAGAAAACGGGAAACAGGTTACTGTTCTGGTGGAACTGAAAGCCCGCTTTGATGAAGAAAATAATATAAACTGGGCGAGAAGGCTGGAGGAGGCAGGCGTCCATGTCATATACGGCCTGCCAGGTCTGAAGACCCACTGTAAGATTGCCCTGGTGGTCCGCCGGGAAGGGGATGGCATCAAACGCTATGTGCATCTGGGAACCGGCAACTACAATGATACCACCGCAAGACAGTATACGGACCTGGGCATGTTCACCTGCCGGGAAGAGGTCGGAGAAGATGCCACAGCGGTGTTTAACATGCTTTCCGGCTATTCGGAGCCCGGCCACTGGAATCAGCTGATCCTGGCTCCGGGCTGGATGAAGGACCGTTTCCTGACTCTGATCCGCAGAGAAAAAGAAAATGCGCAGGCGGGAAAACCTGCCAGGATCATTGCAAAATGCAATGCCCTCTGTGAGCCGGATATCATGGAAGCCCTCTATGAAGCCTCCTGTGCGGGAGTCCGCATTGACCTGATCATTCGCGGGATCTGCTGTCTTCTGCCGGGCCGGGAGGGAATATCCGAGAATATATGCGTCCGGTCCATATTGGGTAATTATCTGGAACATGCAAGGATCTTCTATTTCCTTGCCGGAGGAGCAGAAGAAGTCTACCTGGGAAGCGCGGACTGGATGCCCAGAAATCTGTCGCGCCGGGTTGAGATCATTTTTCCGGTGACAGAGGGGACTTTAAAGAAAAAAGTATGCCATATACTTGACCTGCAGCTGGCTGACAGGAGAAAGGCCAGGATCCTCCAGGCAGACGGCCACTACAAAAGACCGGAAAAACGAAGGGAAGATTCGCCGGAAGCTCAGGAGATCTTCTGCAGGGAAGCAATAATAAACAGCCTTGTAACAGGCAAGAATAAAACAGAAAATGACCAGGAAGGAGAGATGGTCTGATATGAAAGATCGTGCCTTGAAATACGGAATATTTCTTCTGCTGCTGAGCATGCTCCTGCCACTGGCAGCCTGCGGGAGCAGTAAAAAAGAGGATAAGAAGGATAAGGCGGAGGAAACGACATCCATCCGGGATATGAATCCGGAAAATCTGGACGAGATCACCATGGAAGGGATCGTCTCTGATCTTATGGGAAATATGAGCCTGGAAGAAAAGGTCGGCCAGATCTTTATCGTCAGCACGGATAATCTGGATTTTGATGCAGAGACGAAAATGACAGACCAGATGGAAGAGAGACTGAAGAACTACAAGCCGGGCGGCGTTGTATTCTTCGGTTTCAACCTGAAGGGAAGAAAGCAGCTGAAAACCTTCATCAAGAAGATGCAGGCTACCAACGAGCTTCCTCTTTTCATGGCAGTGGATGAAGAAGGGGGCAATGTCGCTCGGATCGCCAATACCGAAAAGATGAAGACCACTAAATTCCCTCCCATGTCGCAGATCGGGGCGGAAGGAGATACGCAGGCTGCCAGAAATGTTGGAAAAACCATAGGAAGCGAGATCAGTGAACTGGGCATCAACCTGGATTTTGCCCCGGTCGCGGATGTCACGACCAATGATAAAAACACAGAGATCGGTGACCGGAGTTTCGGCGCTGATCCGAAGCTGGTTTCCGATATGGTAACGGAAGTCGTAAAAGGTCTCCATGAAGGAGGCGTTTGCGCTACCCTCAAGCATTTCCCGGGCCAGGGAGATTCCGGGGAGGATACTCACCGGGGTTATGTGGACTTAGATACCACCATCGACCGGCTCCGGGATGTGGAATTTCTTCCTTTTGAAGCAGGGATCAAAGCCGGGGCGGACTTTGTGATGGTATCTCATGTATCCGTGAGTTCCGTTACCGGTCAGGATGTACCTGCTTCCTTATCGAGCCTGATGGTCAATGATATCCTAAGGGATGAGCTTCAATATGAGAACGTGATCATCACCGATGCTTTGAATATGAAGGGGATCACTAAGTTCTACGATCCCGATACCGCAGCGGTGCTGGCGATCCAGGCCGGAAATGACGTGATCCTGATGCCGGATAATTTTGAGGAAGCCTTCCAGGGTGTTCTGGATGCGGTGGAAGACGGTACGCTTTCCGAGGAGCAGATCGACCGAGCGGTTGCCAGGATCCTTACTGTCAAGATCCGACGGGGTATCCTGCCGCTGTCATCCGGGCTGATCCGGATCCCGGAAGAAAGTGAATGATTGCTTTCTTTACTGCATGTATATTATAATAGGACTATAAAAGAAGAGAAATCAGGAGGACATCAATGTACGATAAATATCAGAGCCCGCTTTCAGAGAGATATGCCAGCAAGGAAATGCAGTACATTTTCTCACCGGATAAGAAATTCAAAACCTGGAGAAGATTATGGATCGCTCTCGCGGAGACAGAATATGAGCTGGGACTTTCCAGCGTGTCAAAAGAACAGATCGACGAATTAAAAGCAAATGCAGAGGATATTAACTTCGAGGTCGCGAAGGCCAGAGAGAAGGAAGTCAGACATGATGTAATGTCCCACGTGTACGCTTACGGCCAGCAGTGTCCGAATGCCAAGGGGATCATCCACCTGGGTGCAACATCCTGCTATGTCGGGGACAATACAGATATCATTATCATGACGGAGGCCCTGAAGCTTGTCCGCAGGAAACTGATCAATGTGATCGCGGAACTTGCCGGCTTTGCGATGGAATACCGGAACCTGCCTACCCTGGCATTTACCCATTTCCAGCCTGCGCAGCCT
Organism: uncultured Lachnospiraceae bacterium; assembly: GCA_946629665.1. Taxonomy (GTDB): domain Bacteria; phylum Bacillota; class Clostridia; order Lachnospirales; family Lachnospiraceae; genus Anaerobutyricum. The sequence goes on along the minus strand of CAMOYC010000046.1, from coordinate 264 downwards.
ACCACGGTTGGCAAGCGTGCCACCCTCTGGCTGCAGGAACTCATGCTTGACCTGGAGGACCTGGATTACGTGATCGGGTCCATGAAACTTCTTGGTTCCAAGGGAACCACCGGAACCCAGGCAAGCTTTATGGAGCTTTTTGACGGGGACCAGGAGACGATCAAGAAGATTGACGGCATGATCGCCAAGAAGATGGGCTTTGAGTCCTGTTATCCGGTTTCCGGCCAGACCTATTCCAGAAAGGTGGACAGCCGGGTGCTCAAT
>CAMOYC010000045.1 GCA_946629665.1 uncultured Lachnospiraceae bacterium | reverse complement strand
ATCACGGAAGTGATCACCGGCGGCAGCCAGAGGAGTGGCTTTTTCATCAGGTTCGGAACCTGCAGCATGGAAGTTCCCAGACCCTGGGCTACAAAGCCGCCGATTCCGTTGTCCGGATAGCTCAGGATCGCAAAGCCAAGCATATGGGCGCAGCATCCTACCGTTGCAGCACCGCCGGCCAGGCTCAGCCCGTTCCAGACTTCCATGGTAGTGGTGCCGTCAGCAAGGCCTGCCAGTACCGCCCCGCCGGAAATACCGATCGCTGCACAGATGGCTGCGGAACTGATCGGCAGTGTCAGGCAGATACCTACCACGGCAGAAATTACAATACCCATCAGGAATGGCTGGAGGTTGGTAGACCATCCGATAAAAGTTCCCAGGGCATTGCATACATATTTGAATACCGGGCAAAGAATAAAGGAACAGATCCCACCGACGATGACAGTAACTGCAGGAGTTACCAGGATATCAATCTTCGTCTCTTTGGAGACCAGCTTACCTATTTCACAGGCAATGATGGCAACAAAAAGTACAGCCAGAGGTCCGCCGGAACCGCCTAAAGCATTCGCTCCCTGGCCAACGGCCGCGAGGGAGAAAAGCACGAGGGGCGGAGCCTGCAGGGCGGAGCCGATCGCCACTGCCATAGCCGCGCCGGTTACCGATGTTGCAAAGCCGCCGATCTGATAAAGGATCCAGCAAAAGTGTTCATAGCCGGAAAGGCCGGCAACCTGCTGGGCAAGGGCTGCAGGATCTGCTGCGACAGCATTCAGGGCCGCCATCAGACCTGGCGTACAGATATTTTCCGCCAGTGTTTTGATGATCGTTCCGATCAGCAAAGATGCAAAAAGGCCGAGGGCCATGGAACCCATGGCATCGATTCCGTATCTTTTAAACGATATGATTACATTTTTTTTAGCAAAAAAGCTTTCTTTTTTTTCATGGATCTTTTCCGACATATCTTCCTCCATAAAACTTCATTCATCAGTATTTGCTTTCGTAAAGCTCCATGTTATCTTATCACTGAATGAAAAAATGAGCAATGAAAACTTCATTTTTTAATTAGAAAATACAATTAAAAAAGCGGCTTAAAAGAAAAAGCCGCGGATAAAAATCTCAAACCCGATAAACAACAAGATGAATCCTCCAAGAATGGAGGCGGTACTTTCAAGCCTAGAACCGGCTGTTTTTCCCAGGCTGACTCCAAGATAACAAAGAAGAAAGGTCACACCTCCGATGATGAAAGAAGAAAGCAACGCCATGGGGAAAGGGTAATCTGCGATTGCAAACCCCACGGACAGGGCATCGATGGATGTGGCAATGCACTGGACCAGGAGGGTTCCGGCTGTCAGATAATCCCTTTTTTTCACGGATTCTGATTGATCTGCACTCTCCTCCCTTGCCCTGATCCCTTCTATGATCATCTTGCCGCCGATCCAGCAAAGCAGGATCAGACTGATAAAGGGAATGGCTCTTTGAAACAGAGTGAAATATCTTGCAATCGTTGAGACACAGACCCAGCCTATGATCGGCATCAGGAACTGAAAGAAGCCAAAACCGAGGGCGATGATCATATGCCTTTTGCGGGACATATAGGGGTCAGCCAGCCCATTGGCCGCGGATACTGTGAAGGCGTCCATAGCCAGCCCTACTCCCAGCAGGGCGGATTGAAAGATAAAGAAGAATGAGAGCGCCATAATGAAATCCTTTCATGAGAAGTCAGCATAAAAACAGCCGGCAGGAACACATGATCCGTGCCCTGACCGGCTACTTTTCGATTCCTATTCGAAGTTGAGTATATCGAAACTCATGTGGTTAGTCAATTACAACTTCAGGGATTCAAGGTTTCATTAAATACTTTGACCAGCAGGGAGAAAAGTTTCTCCTGACCGATCGGTTTTGTGAGACAGGCGTTCATGCCCGCATCGATACAGCTGTTCTCCGTCTCTTCCTGAATATCCGCTGTCAGAGCAATGATCGGAATGTAAGAGGAATCTTCCATTCCGCTTTGGCGGATCGTTCTTGATGCAACCATACCGTTCTTGACCGGCATACGGATATCCATCAGGATGGCCTGGAAATGGTAGGCGCCCTGGCTCTGGTAGAGGTCAATGGCTTCCTGGCCATCCATTGCCAGTTCTGCATGGATTCCCTTGGAACCCAGAATCTTAATGATCACCTCCGCGACGATCGGATTATCTTCTGCTACCAGTACATTTTTTCCGTAGAGAAGGTTGTCCTCATAGGTAGTCGCTTTATTGGTGAGCAGGCGGATCTGCTCTGAGTTTGCGAGGGTGTAGGTCAGGGTCACTGTGAAGGTTGTGCCCTCTCCCACCGTGCTCTCACAGCTTATGGTTCCGCCGAGCAGGTCCAGCAGGCTCTTGCAGATATAGAGGCCCAGGCCTGTTCCGGATCTTGTGCCCTCATCACTGTATTCCTGCTCGAAAGGCCGGAACATTATCTTCTGGAACAGTTCGCTGATTCCTCTTCCGGTATCGCTGATCGTGTAAACATGCTTGACACGCTCTTCCGGCAGGTAGGTTACCCTGACATCCAGGCCGACCCTGCCTCCGGCCGGCGTAAACTTGATCGCATTGGTGAGAAGATTCATCAGGATCCTCTCTACATGTTCCGTGTCAATAAGCACATAACGGTTCTCACATCCTTCCAGGGTAAACTGGAAGGCGAGGCCTGCTTCCCGGGCTCTCTCCCCGATGATGATCTGGATCTCTTCGAGCAGGTCCTTCTCCTTGATCGTGTTGCTGATGGAAACAACCTTGCCGGCATTGATCCGGCTGGTTTCAAGAATCTCCTCGATCAGGCTCATGAGATAATTGCTGGAATGGTAGATCTTCTCCAGGTTATCCCGCAGTTCCGGGGACAGGTCCTCGCTTTCCATACTCAGCTGTACGAGGCCGATGATCGCCGTCATCGGTGTGCGCATGTCGTGACTCATATGAGAAAGAAATGTTTCCTTCTCGCGGCTGGTCTGAACTGCCTGGCGCAACGCGTTGGCCATCTCATCAATCTGTTCCTGGTCGTCGATCTGCTTGCTGGTATCCACAAAAGTAAGGACCAGGCCATTCATATTGTAATCGCCGGAAAGCGGAGTTTTGATGGGCGCAGCAACGCCGGATGCCTGGGCATAGTAGGGCGCGATACGGATCAGGTAAGTCCGCCCGTTGACGGCTGCACAGTGCTTTTCGATGGGCTCGTTGGAAGCAAGCACATCCCGGCAGAGTTCAAGCAGATCAATGGTCAGGAAGTTGAAGGAAAGATACCGCAGGGACCGTCCTACGTCCTGGTCTGCTACATGGAACTCGGTAGCAATATATTCCGTAAATTTTCTGATGTTCAGGTCCCGGTCTACCATAATGATTCCGACAAGGGTGGTAGCCAGGAAGTTTGCCATGTCATCATTCAGACCTGCCAGCTCATTTACTTTGGACTGGTATTCGGAGTTCACGGTATAAAGCTCTTCGTTAACCGACTGAAGCTCCTCGTTGGAACTCTGTAATTCTTCGTTGGCCGTCAGCAGTTCTTCGTTGGCCGCCTGCAGTTCCGCATTCACGGACTCAAGCTCCGTCACGGTATGGCTCAGGTTATCCTGGGACACATTGAGCTCTCTTTCCAGATTGGAGATGCGCTGCGCGGCGGCGGTGTCGATCTGGAAATCAGCAATGTCCCCTTCGATGGCCCTTTTCTCCCGCATCAAAGTGATCGCATAGAATTCCGTGACCGCTCCATGATTGTCATAGATCGGCTGGGCAATGATCATGATATACTCTGCTCCGGATTCAAACATGACAGGAACAGAATCATAGATCACCTTCTTGTTTTTCTCACGAGCCTCCTTCAGTACCGTGGAAACCGCGATCTTCAGGTCGGTGCGGATCAGACTGAAAACATTCGTGGTGAGTACCCCGGCGGGGATCGACAGGAAACTGTGGCAGTCACCGTAAGTCCTCCACACCTCATTCTTATCATTGATAAGAATGGTCGTGGGCATCAGGGTCTCTAAGACACTGGTGTCAATATCCTTGGTATCATACTGGATCTCCACGTCGGAGTAGGTGCTGATCGGCAGTGTTTCAAAACTGTTGTCCATGGTCTGCATGGAATAGTTATACTTATGGTTTGCCGGCACTTTTCCGCCAATATTATGTATGAAGATCTTCTCGTTGGAGCTCACTGTGCGGAAAATGTCATCGTAATCGATCACAGACTCTGAACGGCCTAAGAACAGGTAGCCCTTATCATTCAGTGAGGCATGGAATATGGCAAACAGATTCCGCTGCAGTACGGACTGGAAATAGATCAGCAGGTTTCGGCAGCTGATCAGGTCCAGCTTGCCGAAAGGAGGATCCTGGAACACATTGTGCTGGGCGAAAATGATCATCTTCCGGATGTCGTGCCGCACGATATATTTGTTCCCCTTTCGGGTAAAGTAACGGCTCAGCCTGGTGACGCTGACATCATCGATGATGTTATCTCCGTAGATCCCCCGTCCTGCAACCGCGATCGCTTCCGCATCCAGGTCTGTTGCAAAGATCTTGATCTCTCTATGTATGTTCCGCTCTTCCATCACTTCCGTAAACAGGATGGCGATGGAGTAAGCCTCCTCACCGGTGGAACACCCCGGCACCCAGACCCGGATCGGTTTTGACCGGGGGTCTGAAGTGACAAGCGGGTCGATCACCTTTTCTTTCAGTACTTCAAAGTATTCTTCATCCCGGAAAAAGCTGGTTACCCCGATCAGTACTTCCTTGGCCAGGAGCTTGGCTTCTTCCGGATTGTTTTTGACATAGTTTACATACTCTTTCAGATTACGGTTATGGGTGACGACCAGACGACGCTCAATCCGTCGCAGAATCGTAGTCTGCTTATAGTAGGCATAGTTAATGTTCGTAACTCTTTTTAATATCTCAAAGATCTGGGTCATCAGATCATGGTCCGTCTCCTGGATCCGATGACCGGAATTGCCGATGGAGGAAGCGATATGAGCCATCTCCCTTGCAATGCTGTCAGGGCTCTGGATCATATCCACAAAGCCTGTAGCGATCGCACTTCTCGGCATTCCATCAAACTTGGCACTTTCCGGAGACTGAACAATGATCAGTCCGTTTCTCTCCTTGATGGTCCGAATTCCGTTTGTACCATCGGACCCGGTTCCGGAAAGGATCACTGCTACTGCCCGGTTCTCATAGGAGTTAGCCAGGGACCTGAAGAAAATATCAACCGGATGATTGATCTTGGCATGGTCGTATTCTTTAAGGATGATCACATCCGAGATGATTTCCAGATTATACTTGGGAGGGATCATGTAAATATGATTCCGCTCCATCCGCATTCCATCTTCTGCTTCCACGACAGGCAGGACGGTGTATTTTCCCAGGATGTTGGAGAGCATGCTTTTATGATTTGGTGCGAGATGCTGAATGATCACAAAAGCCATGCCTGTATTGCTCGGAAGAAATGTAAGAAACTGCTGCAGAGCCTCCAGGCCGCCTGCAGATGCACCGATGCCGACAACACAGTTAGGCCGGACATCCCCTTTGTTTTCAGAAGATTGATATTCCAAAATAATTTCCTCCTTCTTCTAATTCTGATCAGATAATTATTCGAGTATAATGGATGAACATTCCTGATAGTGTTTTTTAAGATGACGAAAATGCTTTTCCGTTTCCCTTAAAGGAGGCCTCGGCGTCAGGTCCCTTGTCAGCAGCTCCGCATCGATGTAAAGCGGAGTCAGCCCCAGAGTGGACGTGGTCCCCTTCAGTTTGTGGATCGCTTCGAAAGCCGTATCATAATCAGAGGCTTCCAGTGCCCTGTTTGCAATCTCTATACTGTCGTCTTCGGAGAATTCTTTTAACAGATGAATATAAAAGGCCTCATCATTCATCATTCTGTCCATACTTTCCTTGATATCACAACCCCATTGTTCAAGTTTAACTAATAAAGCATTCATCATTTGTAAAAAATCCTCTTTCTTATAATTATTGTCCATTATTATTATAACCCTTTTTACAATAGAATGGAATAATAAAATACAGTTTTTAGTGATATTTCCAAGTGCACAATGATTTGCCCTTGAAATCCCTCCCTACAAACTATATAATGGAAGTGGTTGTTAGACCAAAATGAGCAACAGTGGATAGACAGATCTGAACCAGTAATTAGTTTTTAAGAGAGGAATAGACATGGATTCAAAAAAGGAAGTTATTTCTTCTGCTGAATATGAAAAGCTTAAAGCACAATTACAGGAGGAATCGGAGAAGGTGACGATTGCTTACCGGCTCCTATCGATTCTCGGCAGAGATATCCGGACTCATCTTCATTCGATCATGGGTCTTTCCGAGATATATATGAACGCTTTAAGTTATGACACTGATTCGGCAGGGGAACTCTTTGAAAGAATATATATTTCCGAGAGTGTTATGCATGATATCCTCAATGATGTTATGGAACTCAGCGATCTGGTGCATGATACGGAACATGTTTCAAGAAACCATATCTCATTGAATGAGATGCTGATCCATTTAGACAGGCCTGTGGAAGACCGCCTGGAACTGAAAGATCTTCATTTTATGAGCGAGTCTATTAATATCCAGAACCCGGAATTTTTCTGTGATGAGAGACTTCTCAATGACATCCTGCTGAAAGCACTGAAGATCCTGATCCACTACTCTCTCCCCGGAGCCAATATTGTGCTCCGTGTGAATGAGATTACCAATTCTGACACCTCCTCAATCTACGAGTTCAATTATCAGGTGGACAAGTGTGATATTGTAAGAGAAAAACTGATGCCGATCCTTGATCCATATACCAGCATGCTCCGCGAGGTGCAAAAAGATATGGATGAGATTGACTTGTGCGTCATCGTATTAAAGCGGTTTATCGCACTGTTAGGAGGAGATATCGTACCCTACCGGGCTGAGCCCGGGACCCTCAATGTGTCCATGCAGTTCTCTTTTGATCATTTTGCTGCTCATCAGGTACAGGCTGTTCCAGACCATAGCAAGGCGGTAGCGACAGGGAAATCCTTTGATGGCAAGACAGCCCTGATCATTGATGACGATGTGATCAATCTCGAAGTGAATGTCAAGATGCTGGAACAGATGGGCATGAAGGCGCTCGGCGTCACGAGCGGCAGAGAAGGTATGGCCCTTTTCCAGGAGATGGATGGAAAGATCGATGTGATCCTGCTGGATATCAGAATGCCCGGGGTTAACGGAATTGAAGTTGCTCGAAAGATACGGCAATCTGAGCACGTGTCACCAGACCTTCCATTGATCGCCTTATCTTCCAACGATACAAAAGAGACCACTGATCTATGTAAAGAGGTCGGTATTAATGAATACCTTGTGAAACCGGTCAATCCCAACGAGCTTTTCTGTGTTTTGAACAAGTATCTCGGATAGACTGGTAAGCCATCCGACCGACTTCAACAGATATCAATCAGCGTAGACAGACATGTAAGGGGGAACTATATGTTACAGGCCAGCGATATAACAGAATATGCAGATTTGACAGAAACCAATACAGAATTAGATATGAGAAGGCTTGTTCTTGTAGGACGGAGCGAATGTGGAAAAACGACGCTAAAGCAGGTCCTTCGGGGAGAAAAGATCACCTATGAGAAGACACAGTATGTCAGCCAGTATGACGTGCTGATCGACATGCCCGGGGAATATGCTGAAAACCTGGACCTTGCCCATGCGATCGCTCTGTATACTTCAGAGTCCGATGTGGTTGGCGTGTGTATCAGTGCCACGGAGCCCTATTCCCTTTACCCGCCCAATGTAACTCCCTATGCCAACAGAGATATCGTCGGTATTGTCACCAAGATCGATCATTGGGCTGCCGACGTAGCTCAGGCTACCAGATGGCTGGAGCTGACCGGATGCAAGAAGATTTTCCATGTGAGTTCCTACACCGGACAGGGTGTGGATGATATTATCGATTTTCTTAAGATCAAACATACCAAACATAAGGTGGGGTATGTGATGGACAAGATCCATAATGAGGATTTCAACCGCCTCTGTGATCTCCCCTCCTATTTTCTTGAATGATCATTGTCAAACCTTTTGATTCTTACAATACGGAAAGGCGCCGGTGTTTTATCACTCCTGAACACCGGCGCCTTTTCCTGTCCATTCTACTCTTCTATCTTATTCCTTTATCTTATCTCTTTTAAAAGAGCTTCGACGTTGGCTTTGATATCCCCTCCGAATACCGCGGATCCGGCGACAAAGGTATCTGCCCCGCATTCCGCGACATGGGCGATGTTGCCGGCTTTGATGCCACCATCCACCTGGATTCTTACAGAAAGCCCCTTTTCATTGATCATGGTCCTGAGCTGTCTGATCTTCTCGTCACAGTAAGGGATATACTTCTGATTGCCGAATCCCGGATTGACGGTCATGATCAGTACCATATCCAGTTCCGGAAGCAGATATTCGATCACATTCAGCGGCGTCGAAGGATTCAGGGCCACAGCAGCTCTCGCTCCCGCATCCTTGATCTGATGGACCACCCGGTCAAGATGAGTGCATGCTTCTGCATGGACCGAAATGATATCACAGCCTGCCTTTGCAAACTCCTCCACATAGCGGCCGGGTTCCTCTACCATGAGATGAGCGTCAAAGATGGCATCGGTCAATGGCCGGATAGACTTGACGATCGGATGTCCGAAGGAAATCTGGGGGACAAACATGCCGTCCATGACATCAATATGTACATATTCGGCTCCGGCATTTACCGCTGCCAGAACATCTCTTCCCAGATTTGCGAAATCTGCAGATAAAATAGATGGTGCCAGTATATTTTTCATCTCTTCTCCTTTCCGGCAGATCAAGGCCTGCTACTCTTCTTCCAGTGCGTGAAGCTGCCCAACTCTTCTCTCATGCCGTCCGCTGCCGATATAATCAGCATCAAGCCAGGCAGATACGATGGCCTTAGCGGTTTCGATTCCAACGATCCTGGAGCCGAAGGCAATGATGTTGGCATTGTTATGTTCCTTGGTCAGTCTGGCAGAAACCGGATCGGAGCATACGGCTGCCCGGATTCCCCGGATCTTATTGGCAGCGATGGAAATTCCGATACCCGTTCCGCAGATCAGTACGCCGGCATCCACCTGGCCGCTGGCCACTGCGCGCCCTACCTTAGCGCCATACTCCGGGTAGTCACAGCTCTCGGCAGTATCTGTTCCAAAGTTCACTACCTGGTAGCCAAGTTCTTTAAGATATTCCGTAATCTCCTGTTTCATATCGACTGCGGCATGGTCATTGCCGATACCGATTGTTTTGATCTCAGCCATTTTTCATCCCTCCCAAAAACTCTGTCACTTAGAACAAAGGCACAGCAGCGTAAAGCTGCTGTGCCTTAGACTGGTTTACATCAATAAGTATACTCAATGTGAAGTAAGTCTGTCAAGATTAGTTGTTGTGCTCAACTGTCTTGTGAACGATTTCACGCATCTGCGGCCATGTCTCCATGTAGCGATCCATATAGAACTTATACTTCTCATGGTTCTCCATGTTCGGAGTAAATGTCTTATCTACACGAACAAGTGTCTCGGCTGCTTCTGTGAAATCCTTGAAGAGGCCTGCTCCTACACTGGCGATGATCGCATCACCAAGACAGCCTGCACTCTGGTTCTCTACGGTTGTGTACATCGGAACGCCGATGATATCACAGTGCATCTGCATCCAGAAATCGGAAGTACAGATTCCGCCTGCTGCGTAAATCTCTTTTACATCATAGCCAGCTTCCTTCATGCTGATGATACAGTGGTTTGCACCATATGCAACACCCTCATAAACTGCTCTTGCGATATGAGCGGTAGAGGTTCCGATGGAAAGTCCCCAGAAGATGCCACGAGCCTTGGAATCAGCGTAAGGAGCACGGTTGCCCTGGAAGTCAGAGTTCATAACAACGCCTTCGCAGCCGATCGGGATATTGGAAGCTTTCTCTGTGATCAGATCATAAATGTTCATCTCGCGCTCAGCAGCTTCCTGCAGCCAGGAACCCGGAAGCAGATTATTTCTGAACCAGGTCAGGATAGCGCCGGAAGATGTCTGTCCACCCTCGAGCAGGCTGGTTCCTTCATACATACAGTTCGGATAAGTTCCGTTAACGCCGTTCTCATGGAAGTCTGTCTCGGACAGGCCTAAGAGACAGCTGGATGTTCCGCCGATCAGGGTCATTCCATTCGGCTTAACGCCGCCTACACCAAACATACAAGCGTTACAGTCAGCAGTTCCCTCTACAACGATGGTTTTCTCGGAAAGACCGAATTCCTTGGAAGCTTCCGGGCTTACATGGGCGATCACCGCACCAACGGGAAGGATTTCCTCCGGGAACTTGTCTACAGCATCCTCAAGACCTACTGCCTTTAAGAGGTCTGTCGGGTATCCGCCGTTTCTGTCATCGTAGTTCCAGCGGAATGCAGCGATGGACTTGCAGACAGTGAGTTTGCCGGTGAGCTGAAGGTTTAACCAGTCCTCAAAGTCAAAGATGGTCTTTGCAGCTGCCCATACCTCAGGCTGATTTCTCTTGGTCCACATCAGCTTGGGGATCATGGTATCCGCACGGAAGCTCGGCTTATAGAATCTGGTTGCCGGGTAATCATCGCGGATCTTGTCAATCTCTGCAGCCTCAGCAGCGGCACGTACGTCCGGCCATAACATAGGCTTGCGAACAGACTGATTGTTCTCATCTAAGAATACGATTGTGGATGTGGTAGCATCGCAGGTCACTGCAACGATATCGTCCGGATTAACGCCGGATTTCTTGATTGCACCGGGGATTGCTTTCTTTAATGCTGCATACCAGTCCTTGTCATCCTGCTCAGCCCATCCGTTCTGCGGATAAGTGGTAGGATACTCTGCGATGTCGTAAGCACGATTCTGGCCTCTTAAGTCAAAGATGGCTACACGAACACTACCGGTTCCACAGTCAATACCCATTAAATACTTCATAATGTAACTCCTTTCAATACATTTAGATCCTTATTTATTTGCAAACTCTTTTACAGCTTTATAAACACCATTCTTGTCCAATCCATATTTCTCGAGCAGTTTTGCTGCGGGACCGGACTCTCCAAAGACATCGTAAATGCCAATTCTCTTTACGGGAACCGGACAGTTTTCCCCTAATACTTCACATACGGCAGATCCGAGTCCGCCGATCACAGAATGCTCTTCCACCGTCACAATCTTACCGGTCGTCTTCGCTGCGTTGATGATGATCTCCTTGTCGATCGGTTTGATCGTGTGAATATTGATCACCTGAGCATCAATGCCGTCTTCTTCTAACATCTTTGCAGCGTTTAAAGCGGAATCCACGCAAAGACCGGTGGCGATGATGGTGACATCCTTACCCTCTTTCAGCTCAACGCCTTTTCCGATTTCAAACTGGTATCCGGGATGATCATTGAATACCGGAACAGCAAAACGTCCGAAACGAAGATAAACAGGACCTTCCATCTCATAGGCTGCCTTGACAGCTGCCTTCGCCTCTACCGCATCGGCAGGATTGATGATCGTCATTCCCGGGATCGATCTCATCAGCGCAATATCTTCATTACACTGGTGGGATGCTCCATCCTCTCCGACAGAGATTCCGGCGTGGGTTGCACCGATCTTGACGTTCAGATGAGGATATCCGATGGTGTTGCGGACCTGCTCGAAAGCACGTCCTGCAGCGAACATGGCAAATGTGCTGGCAAAAGGAACCAGTCCGGTCACGGACAAACCTGCTGCCACACCCATCAGGTTGGATTCTGCAATACCGCAGTCAAAAAACCGGTCAGGATATGCCTTTTTAAACATGCCTGTCTTGGTTGCTCCGGCAAGGTCAGCGTCAAGAACAACAAGATCGGGACACTCTTTTCCTAACTCAACAAGTGCCTGGCCATAAGCCTCTCTGGTAGCCATCTTCTTTACTTCTGACATAATGCTTCCCCCACTTTCTCAAGATCTTTCATGGCAATCGCATATTCTTCATCATTCGGAGCTTTTCCATGCCATCCGGCCTGATTCTCCATAAAGGAAACTCCTTTTCCCTTTAATGTTTTCATGATGATGGCAGTAGGAACTCCCTTGGTCTGCTTTGCCTCTTCGAAGGCTGCAGCGATCTGCTCCATGTCATTTCCATCTTCTACGTTGATCACATGGAAATTGAAGGCTTCGAACTTTTTGTCGATCGGATAAGGAGAGTTAACTTCTGAGATCTCTCCATCAATCTGCAGATTGTTGTTGTCCACGATCACCACCAGGTTATCCAGGTGCTTCGCACCGGCAAACATCGCTGCTTCCCAAACCTGGCCTTCCTGGATCTCGCCGTCTCCTAACAGAGTGTAAACGCGGAAATCCTTATTCTGAATCTTTGCACCCAGTGCCATACCTGCGGCAGTGGAGATTCCCTGGCCCAGAGAGCCTGTTGACATATCGACGCCGGGAGTCTTGCGCATGGAAGGATGTCCCTGAAGATGAGAACCAAGATGTCTTAGAGTCAGCAGGTCTTCCCTGGGGAAGTAGCCGCGCAGAGCAAGGGCTGCATAAAGGCCCGGGGCTGTGTGACCCTTGGATAAGACAAAGCGGTCACGATCGGGATCATCCGGATTGGCCGGATCGATGTTCATCTCCTTGAAATAAAGATAAGTAAACACTTCAGCAGCAGATAAAGATCCGCCCGGATGTCCTGCCTTAGCAGCATGGACGCCTTCAATGATACCTTTTCTTACTTCATTCGCTTTTTTTTGAAGTTCTAATGTGTTCATATTCTCCTCCAAAGATTCATCATGTTCAAAAGACAGGGACTACAGATTACTCATTCTCGAAATCAACGATCCTCTGTACTTTATCCTTTGAACGGCTGTTGGGATCATAGGTACAGGAAAGGTATTCCTTTACCATGCATTCTGCAAGCTTGGTACCGATTACCTGGGATCCCATAGTGATAATGTTCGCATTGTTGGAAAGAGCTGCTCTCTGTGCCTGGTATACGTCATGGATGCAGGCAGCGTAAGCACCTTTTACCTTGTTAGCTGCGATGGAAACGCCGATGCCGGTTCCGCATACTACGATTCCGCGGTCATACTGGCCGTCAGCCACTGCTTTGGCAACTTCGATTGCTACATTCGCGTAGATCGGATCGTCACTGCCGAAATCAGCAGTCTCATGGCCGAGTTCTTCCACATATTTCATTAAGTGTTTTTTAAAATCATCTGCGTTAGGATCGCATCCAAATGCTATCTTCATTTTATCCTCCTTACTGGCTTTTGTAAATAATGTTACATATAGTGCTTCATTTTTAACTAAGAGAAATTATGTATCTATCTAAAGATATTTTCTCATCTCATTGAGAGAATCATAGATGCAGGTGGGTTCCACATCTGACTCTGCCACAGTCTGCATGTCAGCTTCTCCGGTCAGGACCAGGAATCCTTTTGCTCCATTGTCTACACCGGTTCTTACATCTGTGTAAAGGCGGTCTCCCACAAAGGCCATCTCAGCGGCCGGGACTCCGGTGATCTCCGTGATCATGTCCACTGTCTCTTTCCAGGGCTTGCCCAGAAAGCGGGGTTTCACACCGGTGGAATCCGTGATCAGGCTGCACATGGCTCCACAGTCAGGCATAAAGCCGTATTCTGTCGGACAGTTCGTATCCATATGCGTAGCGATAAAAGGTGCACCGTTCCGGATATAGTGACAGATCCGGTCCAGTTTATGATAGGTTAATGTGGTATCAAAACTCTGCACGCAAACGTCAGGATCTTCTTCCACGATCTGAAGTCCCTTTTCTTTCCAGTTTTCAACCAGGACCGGAGTTCCGTTCAGGAAGATCTTCGCGCCGGGATAATTCACTTTCAGAAACTCTGCGCATACATCACCGGCTGTAACAACCTTATCTTCTGTCACATCCAGCCCAAGTTTGTGAAGCTTTTCCACATATACGGAAGGGACACGGGAAGCATTGTTTGTGAAGAAAATGTAGTCTCTGTCCGGGTCAGCATCCACCTCGCGGATAAAATCAAGGGAGCCTTCGATCAGCTCGGGTCCCAGATACACTGTTCCGTCCATATCAAGAACAAACAGTTTTACTCCTTTTAAAGCGTCTTCTTTATTTAACATAACTTACCTCTTATTCTAGCCGTAAAGTTCTTCTGTGATCTGTTTCGCAATCTGTTCCAGTCTTCCGTTATCTTTAGCGAACTGCATGATGGAGTAACGAGGACGTACGGTATAACCTTCTAACAGGCTCTGGTAGAAAAGCTCCTTGCTGATGCCAATCTGGTCAGGCCGATAAGGTGCGTTGGCGCGCTGCAGCAATGCTTCAATCTCTGCCGGACTCGGGCAAAGTTCCTTTACACCCTCGGGAAGAATATCTTCACAGAGTTCAAAGAAACGGGCGATCACAGGAGTTGCAACACCTACCTGAATACCGTGGTGGTTCGGGTTAAGTCCTCTTTCTACATAATCCATCTCCCAGAAATGAGAAAGCATATGCTCTGCGCCTGAAGCAGGACGGGAAATATTGACCAGAGCCATCGCTACACCGGTCAGTGTCAGACCTTCCAATAGGTTTCCAAGAGCAACCGGGTCTCTCTTTGGCAGTCCGTCAGCGGTATCAAAAGTGATCTTCATAGCTCTGTTGGTGAGCTCTACGCAGGTATCGCAGCGATAGTCGCCGTTTGCCTTTACGGAAAGGTCCCAGTCAGCGAT
>CAMOYC010000044.1 GCA_946629665.1 uncultured Lachnospiraceae bacterium | reverse complement strand
TCCGGATTACAGGGACCAGCTGCGGGATGAGGCAAAAGAAGCCGGAATAATCTGAAAAAAAGAGTGTCGCAGCTGCGAGGCACTCTTTCTTATGATTCTGTAGATTACTTTCTATTCTACTTGCCATCCGGGAAGCTGGTGAATGCGCCGGTTTCCATCTCCGGATAACCGCCTTCTTCCTTCGCCTTGGCAAAAGCCTTGGCCATAAAAGCCATGTTTTTGGCGAGGTTGCGCATGGTCTGGAGTCCTTCCAGGTCTTTCTTCACATCCTCCGCTGCAAAGCCATGAACCTGGTTCCAGTAAGTGCTGGATGCCACGGGCATGCCGCTGATCGTAAAATACTTGTTCAGCACATCGAAGCTTGCAGAATTACCGCCCCGCCGGCAGCTTACCACCGCTGCTCCTACCTTCATATGTTTTGAGAAGGAAGTGCTGTAGAACAGTCTGTCCATGAAAGACAGGATCGTTCCGTTAGGGGATCCGTAATAAACCGGGCTGCCTACCACAAGGCCATCTGCTGCCTCGAACTTCGGGGCCACCTCGTTTACCAGGTCATCAAAAACACATTTTCCCCTTTTGACACAGGTTCCGCAACCGATACAGCCGCGGATGGCTTTATTCCCAACCTGGATCAGTTCTGTCTCCACACCTTCACTCTCGAAGGTCCTGACCATCTCATCTAAAGCGGTTGCGGTACATCCGTTTTGATGGGGGCTTCCGTTTAATAAAATTATCTTTGCCATAGCTGTCCTCCTGACATTTTTTATTGATCGTACTGTATACAATTGATTATATCACATGTCTGTTGTGGATGGGGAGTCACAAACTGTATGATTCTACAAGTCCTAAGGAACATATTTATCATTCTCTGATGAAAAAAAGGATATAATTAAATTAGCACATTATTCGAAATCATTATCATCAGATTGAGAGGTGAATTATGAGTTCCATTCTTGAAGAATTACGTATGGAAAAAATGATCCAGGCATCCGGCAAGCTTAACTTCAGCAATGCAGGTGCGGCAAGCAAGATTTCCAAGGACTTTATCGCCAAGTATAAGAGTGCACAGGCCAACGGAGGCGATGCCTCGATCCTGGAAGCAATGCGGGCAAAGAATCTGCATCACACAACAACGAATCTTGGCTTCGACAACAGTCTTGCGACCAGCGACGTCTCCCGGGAGTACATTCAGAAATATAAGGACTCTCAGGCAGGAGCCGCTGCCAAGCCGACCTCTATCTTAGAAGGTCTCCGCAAGAAGAGCATGGACAAGATGAAATAATCCATAACGTATGATAAGGCCATATGGTCATCGCAAAAAAAGCTGCCCGGCGGGCAGCTTTTTCCTTTGGCAAATTCAACTTATTCACAAGGCGGATTCTCAGAAAGCCATGCGATGATATCATCACTCTCATACAGGGGCTTCCCATCAATGAACAGACAGGGAACCTGCCTTTTTCCGCCTTCCTGGATGAGTCTTTGTTCCGCCGTCTTACTCCTCATGATATCCCGGTAGATGATATCCTTTCTTCCGGTGGAAGCAATGTAATTCATGACCTTTCTGCAATAAGGACAGGTGTCAAACTTGAATAATTCCAGAGTCATTTTTTCTCCTTTTATCGATTATTCCTACTTCAGATTCTTGTAGAAGTTCCTCTCCACGTAGAGGATCGTGTCGATCAGATCTCCCGCAGACTGATACTGGTATCTGGAGAACATGATCTGCCAATCGATCAGCAAGGATAGCACAACCGCACAGCGTCTGGCATTCTTGTCTTCAATGGCATCGAAATCCGGATAAGGGATGTTGCTGGCACTTCTGAACCAGTTTACCATGGAAGCATAACCGACGGAATCCACCATCACCTCGTCAAGGATGCTCCGGCGAAGTCCGTTCTGGTCTCTGTAGCGGGGCTTGCAATCCTTATTCCAGCAATCCGTAAAGGTCAGGAAGTAAGTGTAATACATACTCTTGATGGTTGCCAGAAGATAGGCCTTAAAGGTCTTTCTCTCCTCCTCGGAAGGAAATGGTTTGAAACATGCGGCACAGTACTGGGAGATCAGGTTGCCGGCCAGATAGCCGATATCATACCCGAAGGGACCTATGAAGGAAAACTCCATGTCGATCACCTTCATGGCATCATCGGAAACCAGGATGTTGGAAGTATGGTAATCCGCATGGATCAGAGCGTCCGTGTGGGTCATATAGGACCGGCGCAGCTTGTGGAGCTCCGTAACATAACGGCTGTCTCTGCTGAATCTCTCTGCAAACTCTTCAAACCCTTCTCCGAACTGATCATCGATGGGACGGTCAAACATATCAAGGAACATCCCGTCTTCCATGATCTTCCGCATCGGTGTATTATCAAAGCGGCAGATCAGCTTGCGGAATGCTTCCCGGTCAAGATAGATCTCCGAGGTATAGAACTCGCTTTTCGCAGCGCACTCTCCGCACTGCCGTCCGTAATCCTCATAGATCCGGTTCTTATTGAACTGGAATCTGGATATCTTCAGATCTGAAACATTCTCCATCACAAAGAGATGATTTTCCTCATCCAGGAACACCAGATAAGGCGTGTATTCCGGGACGATGGAATAACGGATGCGCATGACATCATACTCCAGATGGTTCCGCATCATGTCCATGGTCTCTCCGGAAACGCGGGCTGTGGACAGACCCTGCTTTAACACATAGGAATCCTTCCCGTTATCCACCCGGAATATATGGTTCACATAACCGTCGCCATCCTCTTCCTCCGAACCCTCTCCGATCATGGAAACATGCACCGGAACCGAATCATCAAAAGAAGGAATGTGCTCTTTCAGATATGGAATGATGTTATCCTTCGTTATCGTGATCATAGTAACCTCACCAAGTCTATTGAAATAATCTCATAATTCCCCAATTTATCGTATTATACCATAAGCGTGTCTGTATAAAAAGAGACTATTTCCCTGGATCCATATACTTTTTTACCGGTACTTTCTTGCCTTTATCATAATTCCGGTCTAGAAACAATTATCAATGATATCCTGGTCCAGAGGCTTTCCGGCTGAAGTAACGGATCCCACGATAAAGTAGAGGATTCCCCCTGCCAGCAGGCCCCAGATCACCGCATTGATCCCGGCGACCGCAACATTGTAATAGCAGAAAATGTAAGTCGCCGCTGCCCCGATCGAGCTTACCAATGCAGCCGTCCCGGTTCCTTTCTTCCAGAAGAGTCCGCCTACCAGAGGCCAGAAGAAGGTACATTCCAGTC
This sequence comes from uncultured Lachnospiraceae bacterium, assembly GCA_946629665.1. Classification (GTDB taxonomy): domain Bacteria; phylum Bacillota; class Clostridia; order Lachnospirales; family Lachnospiraceae; genus Anaerobutyricum. Next base: position 12,035 of record CAMOYC010000044.1, on the reverse strand, counting down.
CGCCGAAGGCAAAGAGGTTCAGGAAAAAGATGATATCCGGCGGTTTGATGGTCAAAAGCATAACACCGATACCCAGAGCAAAGGTGATAACCATGCTGATCTTCTTGACATTTCGTTCGTACTTCTCCACCTTAACCGGGTCATCCTTCACAACATAGGTCTTCCACAGGTCCTTGATGATCGCTGCAGATGCCAGGATCAGGATGGAGTCCACGGTAGACATGACCGCTGCCATGGGAGCTGCCAGGAAAATACCGGCGACGCCGACCGGCATGATCTTCTGGACAATGTAAGGAACAAAATAGTCTGATGTGGGCAGATTGGATGTATCCACCAGCGCACCGGCCCATGTTCCCGCCAGGTGCATTCCGACGATAACGAAACTGCAGGTTACCGCACCGATCCACATCGCAGAATGAAGACTTTTCGTATTCTTAAAGCCCATCGCCCGGACCGCTGTCTGGGGCAAACCCAGGGTACCGAATCCTACCAGGATCCAGAAACTTAAGAGAGTTCCCGGAGGATACATGGAAAACAGGTTATCATAAACATCAGGAAGATTTTTGGAAAGACCTGCATCAATTCCGGATAATCCTCCGCCGGCCTTCAAAACATAGAACAGGAACAGGAAAGTGCCGACGCACATGATCAGTCCCTGGATGGTATCCGTGATCGCCACCGCGGAAAACCCTCCAAAGGCAGTATAGATGATGACTACAATGCCGAAAATAAGCAGGGCCGCCTTGTGGTCAAGCCCGGTAATGGAAGCGATCAGAGTCGCTCCGCCGGTAAACTGGGCGATCATCTGCGCAATAAAAAAGGCAACCATCAGAAGGCTCGTAACGATCACAAGCAGATCGTTCTTATACCTTGCCCGCAGATAGCCTGCCACTGTCACCGCCCCGGTCCTCCGGGACACGAGAGCCAGCTTGTTGCCCAGAACACCCAGCACCAGAAATGTCACCGGCACCTGCACGGTGGCTACCCAGGCCTGGGCATAACCGTAAGTCAGTCCGGCAGCACCCGGACCGGACACGAAAGAACTAACGGAAGTGTAGGTAGCCATGGTCGTCATGGCAAGCACCAGACCTCCCATATTCCGGCCTCCGATAAAATAATTCTTCTCATCAGAAAGATTGCTCTTAACGTTCACCCGGTGGCTGAACCAGAGCCCGATGATGACGTTAAAAGCAAGATAGCCAATAAATATGGCGAGAATGATCATTTGATTACTGCTCATTGGTCTCCTCCTCCGCGTCGTACTCGAAATTAATAAACACTTTCTTTAAAAGAAATGCGACGCCTGCCAGCGCAAGCACGATCGTACCCAGAGTGGATACACTGAACCATGCCGGCATTCCGATAAAATACAGGCCGGTCCCATTGAGCAGGAATGCAGATCCCACGTGCCAGATACAGCATATGACGACTATGATCAGGGTAGCCCTGATCTCCTTCATACACTGTTTGTGTTGTTCTTCTTTCGTCAGTTTCATTTTCTCCTCCTTAAAACACTTTTTCTCTTGATCAGGACTCTATGGGCACCGTCTGATCGCCAAAGACTTTATCGCACAGCGCCCTGTATTCCTGCCAGGCTTCATAGTCCTTCAGGGAAGAGGCAGCATCCGCTACGCTCCGGTAATACCAGGCATGCTTGCTCTTGTCTTTCTGATTAAAACGATTCCACAGTTCATCGCCAAGTCCTATATAATCCCGGTCCAGAGCTCTGATGTTGGCCAGCTTATCCGCCAGGGCCAGCATTCTTGCCTGTCTGGCAAACTCCTCGGAACCCTCAGGATTACGGATCTTATCGATCGTCTCCTGCTTTCTGATCACCCAGGTCTCCGCAGCGGGACGATCTCTTCTTTTATCCTCCGTCTCGTAGGCAACCAGCTCATAGACCTCCTGGCCGAATAACTCCCGGATATCTTCCAGAGTATAGTCCGTATCTTCCGCCACGTCGTGGAGCAGGGCAGCCACGATCAGATCCATATCGTCGGTCATCTCCGCCACAATATCCGCCACCTCGATGGGATGGGTGATATAGGGTATGTCACAGCCTTTCCTGCACACGCCCTCATGGGCCTTCGAAGCAAATGCCAACGCCTCCTGATATCTCGGATCATCTTTATAGTACATATGTTAATCCTCCTGATTGAGCTATACATGTGTCCCTTCCATATTATCACATGTAAAGGAGAAAAACAGGATAAATTTTTATGAATCATCGGAAAGATTATGTAGCAGGGTGCAAAAATCATTTCCAAAGAGAGGAAGATTTGCTATAATAAAACGGAATACAGGAGGAAAAATTATGAAATTTATCTCATGGAACATAGATTCATTGAACGCTGCCCTCACCGGAGCCAGCCCCAGGGCAGAATTATCCCGGAATGTGTTAGAATCGATCGCGAAAGAGAATGCCGACATCATTGCCCTTCAGGAGACCAAACTCCCCGCCAGGGGTATGAACAAAAAGCAGGCTGCAGCCTTATCCGAATATTTCCCGGAGTATGAGGTTGCCTGGGTCAGCTCCAGAGAACCGGCCAGAAAAGGGTATGCCGGCACCATGGCCCTCTACAGGAAAGGACTTAAAGCAGAAGCCAGTTACCCGGCGATCCAGGCTCCGGAACCCATGGACCTGGAAGGCCGCCTGATCACACTGGAACTGCCGGACTTCTACTTCAATCTGGTCTACACTCCCAATGCGGGAGACGGACTGAGAAGACTGGATGAACGCCAGATCTGGGATCAGAGATATGCCGAATACCTGCATGAACTTGACTCGAAAAAGCCTGTCATCTCCTGTGGTGACTATAATGTAGCCCACAAAGAGATCGACCTCGCCCACCCCGAGAATAACCATAAGTCTCCAGGATTCACCGATGAAGAGCGGGAAGGATTCACGAATCTCCTCTCTGCCGGCTTCATTGACAGTTTCCGTCACATCCACGGAGATGTGGAAAGAGTCTACTCCTGGTGGGCTCAGAGGGTGAAGACCAGCAAGATCAACAACAGCGGCTGGAGGATCGACTATTTTCTTGTCAGTGACAGGATCAAGGACAAGATCATAAGGTCCGAGATGATGGATTCCGGCCCCCGCCAGGACCATACTCCGCTCCTGCTGGAGATCGATATTTAGCCGGTAGCCTTAAAACCAATCCCAAGTACATGAAAAGTGCCGCACCAAACGGTGCGGCATTCTTTTTACTCAATTAGTCTTTTTCATTCAGATTGGCATTATGCCAATCTTCCAGCTTCTCATATTCCGCGGTTTTCCGGATGATCTGCCTGACCAGGATATCCAGAGGGGAGTTCTCCCGGTAATCTGCCGGAGCAAAGTACTTGATCCGGTCTTCCCGGAGCATTTTCTTCACCATACTCTTATCTCCGGTCTCCGGATTGTAGACTCCGATCGCGTGACCGCCGTTGATGTTCACCAGCTTCATGCAGGGAATATCCGTCGCACTGTCCCCCAGATAGACAATATTCCGAAAGGGCACCCGCATCTTATCCGGAGGAAAATAGTGGTTGACCGCCTGATCGTTTACGTCCAGCACTCCCTTCTCGATCCGGAACAGGAGCTGGGTCTTGGTCGTGTAATTGATCGCCTGAGCGGGCCATTTGGCTACCCCGCGCTCATTGTAATAAAATGAGCTGGCATATATCTTTTCGAACTCTCCCGCAATCGCGGTCCCTTCGATCATCTCTTTCAGCCCGGAAGAAATAATATAGTGCTCCACGATCACATCATGGTCTTTCCCGTAATCCCGGATACGGCCAAACCATTCCGCGACCCCGGGAAAAAGGCGGACATGGGAACCATACTCAGCCAGGGCTTTCCTCGTTAAGACCAGATTTCCCTCCGCTTCCTGGACCATCTTGAGCATGTAGGCCAGATTGCTGTCCATGTCGTTGGCGACAGCAACCTCATTGGATTCCTTCCAGAACTGGTCCACGTCAAAACCGACCGACTGGATGTAGCCCTGGGCCTGCATATCGTCAGGAGACAGGGTCCGGTCAAAATCATAGCAGATCGCCAGTACCGGCTTATCCTCTTTCGGTTTGCGGATAAAATCCATGCTTAGTAATCCTCCATAGCATAGCTGATCTCATCAAGTTCGGCATGGCGGAACTCCGCCCAGCTGTACTGGTTCATATAGTCCCCAAGATACTGGTAACGGGATTCTTTTTTCTTCTCCAGCCACTCATAAACGTCGCAGGAAATCTTCTCTTTGGCAATCGCCATGCTTCCTCGCTGTTTCAGGATGATCCCGTTTAATTTCAGACGGTTAAATGTATTCTGAAGATCCTGACGAAGATTACCGAGGTAGGAAGCTTTCTTCGGGCTTCCGTCATCCTCCCACAGGCAGGCGATCAGCTCACCGTTTGATGTCTGGGCGCCACTGTTATTCACCAGGATCGCAACGATCTCCTTGGTCTTGGAATACTTGAAAACCACCGGTTCCCCATCCACAAACAATTCAAAATTGCCGAAAGTCTGGGCAAATACACGCTTCTCATTTTTCTGTACCGCAGGATGTCTCAGATCCTCCAGCTCCCTCCTTACGCCTGCTTTCTTAACCGGATCCAGCAGGTAGCCGCTGGCATGGATATCCATGGCCTCATAAGCCCCATCCTTATTTTTGGCAAGGAATATCACATTGATAAGAGGATAGAGGTCTGTGAGGTAACGTCCCAGGTCCAGGCCGCCCAGCTCAGACATCTCGACAGCGATAAAAGCAATGTCGACCTCCTGCTTTCTGGCTGTCGCCAGGGCTTCCAGACTGCTGCTGAAGCAAAGGATATCTGACTCCGGCAGGAATTCCCGGATATATGATTCGACCTTCTTTTTATCTTTCTCTTGTTCGATCACTACAAGTACTGTCATTCCATCTCTCCTTTAAAACCCAAATCAATGGTCCTGATCTTCTGGTTCTTCCTCTGTTCCCTTGTCATGTGCAGCGGATCGAGATCTCCGACAAGAAGCATGTCCCCTCCGTTCACAACGGCATCCCGAAGAGGTCCCGCATTCAGATCGGCGATAACCAGAGCGGCAAAGCGGTCATAGTTGTCATCGTCGATCACCGGAAAATGATACCGCATCCGGTACCAGTGCTTGGGATCAAACTGCATGCTGCCCGTGTAAAGCCGGTCAGCAGTCGCTTCCACCTCGTCCGGTCCGGCAGCCTGTCCGGGAACCGCTCCCACATCCTCACAGAAGAGCATCGCGTAGGTCCTTAAGATCTGGTTCCTTATCGTGTCCTTTTTCCCGCGCCTTTCCGTCTCCGTATCCATGATCTTGTAATAATATTCCTGCGCTTCTTCCGAATCTTCAAAGTTAACGATTGCCTCATAAAATGCCCGATCGATCAAATTGTTCATGCTTAATCTCCTCCTTATCCTACGGCATCAATAACCGTGATCAACATGTTCCCATTCTCCACCATCTTTCCTGACAAGAATCCATTTCCACTCGTCGTAGCTGTTGCCGGGTTCCAAAGAGCCGTCAGACTCCCCGACATCAAAGCTGGAGAGAAGTACCATAACCTCATCTGCCTTGTAATCATCCTTGTAGCTCTTATTCTTCTTTACCACTTTATCTCCGGCGTAACCGATCTCCTTTAAGGTACACCTGTCCCAATTTGCGGCAAATTCCTCTTCGATCACTGTGATCGCGGCGTTGATATCATCTGCGGAATAAATATCCGACGCCACATCCTTTACCACCACATGATCAATATTGCCGCCTACCTGGGCCGGATCTTCTGTGGAATCATCAGCACTTGTCTGGTTCTCCTGGGCCGGTCCGTTCCCCGATGAAGCAGGTCCGATTTCCGGTCTGCATGCACTGAGGCTGAACAACAGCAGAATAAACATTACTGCAAACATCCGTTTTTTCATAATACACCCCTCCTGGTCCTACTTAAGATTATAGCATCATTAACTCTTTCTGTAAAAGCGAACTTTCCCGGCACAATATTCTTGACAGTTGCATAATTATGTGATAGGTTTAGCACTATAAACTGTTAAAGTACAGATTGAAAGAGGTAAAAAAAATGATCAAAGAAGCAATCGTAAAAATAGTAAATAAAGAAGACCTGAATTATGAGGAAGCCTACGAGGTAATGAACGAGATCATGAATGGGGAAACCACACCTACCCAGAACGCAGCCTTCCTTTCCGCCCTTTCCACCAAGAGTGCCAAGGCGGAGACCACGGATGAGATCGCAGGTTGTGCCGCAGCCATGCGGGATCACGCAACCAGAGTCCGGACTGATATGGAAGTATTTGAGATCGTAGGTACCGGAGGAGACAACGCCGGTTCTTTCAATATCTCTACCACTTCGGCCCTCGTTGCCGCCGCAGGCGGCATGAAGGTTGCCAAGCACGGCAATCGTGCCGCATCTTCTCTCTCGGGGACAGCGGATTGTCTGGAGGCTCTTGGCGTCAACATCCGCCAGGATCCTGAAAAATGTGTCGAGCTTCTGGAGAAGGTAGGCATGTGCTTCTTCTTCGCTCAGCAGTACCACACCTCCATGAAATATGTTGGAGCGATCCGCAAAGAACTGGGCTTCCGGACGGTATTCAACATCCTCGGCCCCTTAACCAACCCTGCCACCCCCTCCATGCAGCTGCTGGGAGTCTATGATGAGTATCTGGTACTGCCTCTGACCCAGGTTCTGATCAATCTGGGAGTAAAGAGAGGTATGGTAGTATACGGCCAGGACAAATTAGACGAGATCAGCATGAGTGCCCCAACCACCGTCTGCGAATTCCGTGACGGCTGGTATAAGATCTATACGATCAAGCCTGAAGATTTCGGTTTTGAACGATGCACCAAAGAAGAACTGAAAGGGGGAACTCCGGAAGAAAATGCAGAGATTACCCGTGCTATATTAAGCGGGAAAAAAGGCCCCATGCGGGACGCTGTACTCATGAATGCCGGCGCTTCCCTCTACATAGGAGAAAAAGCGGATTCCATGGCAGATGGCATCGCGCTCGCCGCTAAGATCATCGACAGCGGAAAAGCACTTGCCACTCTGGAGCGTTTCATAGAAGAAAGCAGGTAGCCGGAAGGCTGCCTGCTTAATATCTTTAATATCCTTAATATCCTTAACGTCCTTTATATTCCAGACACAGCATGGTCTCATCATCGAACTGCTCGGCCTCACCTTTATACCGGTCCACCGCATTCTGCACATGATGGATCAGCTCTTCCGGATTCTTCTTCCTGCCCATGTTCAGGGCTGCGATCATCCGGTCAGTGCCAAACATGGTATTGGTTTCATTACAAGCCTCCGGCACTCCGTCAGTATAAAGGAAAAGCTTAGAGCCCGGCTTTAGTACGATCTCATAATCATGGTAGCTGATTCCTTCCATTGCTCCGACGATAAAACTGTGTTTATCTTTATAGAGGTAAAATCCACCATCGGGTTCCATGATGACCGGATACTCATGTCCGGCGTTGGCTGCGATGATCTTACCGGTTGAGATCTCGAGGATTCCCAGCCATACTGTCACAAACATGTCTTCCTGATTCTTAGGAGAGATCAGGTCATTCGTTCTTTTTAACAACTCGGAAGGCGACAGTGCCATATTTGCATTACTGGCCATGATGACCCGGCAAATCATCATAAAAAGCGCTGCAGGGATTCCCTTGCCTGATACATCCGCCATTACAATGTAAAGGTGGTCTTCATCCAGCAGGAAAAAATCATAAAAATCACCGCCGACGTCCCTGGCCGGGATCATGGATGCATAGATATCGAATTCTGTCCGGTTCGGAAAAGCCGGAAAACTGCTGGGCAGCATGGAAGCCTGGATCCTCTTGGCAAGCGATAATTCCGTGGTGATCCTTTCTCTGGCCGCTGTCATCCTGGTCATCTCATCCACACGCCCAACAATCTCTTCTTCCATCTGGTCCAGTGTCTGGGCAAGCCTGCCGATCTCATCCTTATTATGAATAAGATCCGTGAGTTTCTGGTCCGGCACCGTACTCTCTTCCGCAAAGCGGTCCGCCTCCCTTGTGATCGCCATCATCGGGAACAGAAGCACCTGATTCAGGTAGAGTCCCTGACCGATGATCACGATCAGGGCCAGCAGGCAGAAGAAAAAACCAACCTTTTTCATATACTGCATGCGGGCATCCATCATTTTATCCAACTGTCTCTGGACGCATAGAATCCCCCGAACCCTTCCTTTTGCACCCTTCAGGGGGATCATTGCCGTGATATGGGAGTCCGTCTCAATATAGCCTTTGTCGCGCAGGACCAGCTCTCCCCGGGAATTCTCTTCATACAGCTCCCTGTATTTGTTCCGGTAATCGTCGTTGGTCGTCTCCCGCACATAACCTGGTTCATATACGTCATAATCGTAATTTTTGTTCACCGTGGAAAAAACAAAGGTAATATGTTTGTAATCCGTTTGATCGGGTTGGATCACATAGATGAAGGTCGCACCGGAAGAATGGCAGATCTGCTCCACCTTTTTAACTGCTTCCTTTGCTTCCTTCGTCTGGCATCTCGTCGCCAGAAAATCATCCAGATCATCCGGGTTGAACACATATGCAGCGGTATTGGCCGTACGGAAGGCTCCGTCCGCATACTGTTCCAGCATAACTTCACTGAAATTACGGATACCTATGATGCTGACGACCACGCTGTACACCACCAGCAACAATACGATTCCAAATATACTTTTAAATACAACACTGTCTCTCATTCTGTTCATATCATCTGTCCTTATCGGTCAAACATAGTTTTTCTTCCCCTTTATAGTAACTTATTTCCAATTGTTTTTCAATATGGACGGTCCTGTGCCTGCCATCGTAAATAATTTTTCAGGCTCATACATTTTCTTTTTTTCGTGTGATACTGGTGTGATAAAGCCTGTGTTAGGATAGGCATGTAAACAAAAGAACACAGGGCCTCACCGAGGTCCCGAATCATAAAAATGAAATGATCAGGAGGAAAAGAAAATGAAAAAAACAATCGTAGCAATCGCAATGGCACTTACAATGGCAGCAACAGCATTCACAGGAATCGCAGCACCCGTATCCGCAATGAGCTTAGACCAGACAGGCACCTACCATAACGGTCAGTTCTACTATGATGCAGACTTGGCAAACAGCACAAACGATGCAGCACAGGCTAACCACACCGGCACAAGAAAAGGAACTGCAAGGGTTACAGGAACAAAACATTACCTGGCTTTCAGATCTCAGCCGGCTGACAACAGCCGCAACGTTATCGGACCACTTTACAACGGGAACGAAGTACAGCTCCTCGGAAGCAGAAAAGGAAACTACGTAAAAGTTTACTCCCCCGACTATGGCTGCAACGGCTGGGTTAATGCCAACTACTTAAGATAATCAATCCGTTTAGACGATCAGATACATATAAACAACCATATATAAAAAACAGACCGGCAGATCCGCGGTAAACTGATAACATCATCAGTACCCGGAAATGCCGGTTTTTTTCAGGCAACTACGATCACATGGTCTCTATCGGTAAAGCAAATCTCCATACTCTTCTCCGGATTAATGATCACACGATAGTCCGTATCATTGTCATATATCTTATATCCGATCGGAACCTCCTTGTAACGGGCTGCGGATGCAGTTACCGTGTAGGTATTGACCGGGACGCCGAGCTTTACGTAGTCCTTCGCCTTTTTCATGTAAATTTCCGAATCACGGTCACTGAGCAGAATTTCAAAGATCTCATTTAATTCCCGCGTTTCGGAGATCTGAGACATCAGAAGGGCTACTATATTGTTACTGACAACAAAGTCGTTTACACGGGCAATCTCTGCCAGCTCCTGATTCTTAACACTGTTCATCTGACTGGTGATCGTATAATTCAGATCAGGGTTCATATCCGCAATATTACGCAGGTTCAAAAGGGTCGTCAGCGTTCTGGAGTCTGCCTCTTCATCATCAAGGTCCGGATTTGATAAAACAAGGATGCTGGTTATGTTTTTCTCTTTTTCGGAAACGAGGATATATTCCAGGTCATCCTTGGTAACGATATCCCCCTGCACCAGAGCAGATACCACCTGAAGATTCTCCAGCGAATCCGGATCCGGCAGATTGTCTTTGATCCGGTCCGAATCAAAGATGTAGGCCGTGGAACCTTTTAGCACATAATGGTCTTCCTCCAGCAGGACATCCTTCAGGATCGGACTGCTTCCCAGAACAAGGAAAATGTCCTTATCCTCACTGCTGTGCCCCACTTCACTGAAATATTCTGTCTGGACGATACCCGGCCTTTTTTCCGCTTTCGTTGAACCGTCATCCTCCTCAAGCAGGATCAGATCATCCCCGGGCTGCATGTGGGGATCCACTCCCGGCAGTGCATCCGGATTGACCAGTACCATATCCTTATCCGGATTCTCCGGGTCCGGTCGCACAAAACCGATTGCAGTTGACTTTTTAAAGTAGAGATTGATCTCTCCAAGCGTTTTACCTTCCATTCCCTCCACGTACTCACGGTACAGCTCATCACCGTCAAAATTAAATAATTCCGTAAACACGTGAGTAAGGCCCGGCTCACGACAGGTCTGGGCCATGATCCTTGATAAGGCTGTCTTGAAATAGAGCAGTTCTGCTCTGCCCTGCGCAGCGATCCTGGCCGCCTCAATATTCGACTCGTCCCTGACGCAGGCAGTGATAAAAGCCTTATCATTATCGGATGCGTTGAGCACCGTACTGCATGCCAGCAGACTCTTGATCGTATTAAAATCATCCTCCGTGTTCAGGACGATCGCTTTACATGTCTCCGGAGAACAAATCCTGATGTCATCCATCCGGAATGCAGAGCCTTTTCTGCAGATGATCTTTGTTGTTCTGGTATCAGGGATCCGTCTCTGGATCGCATCTTCCATCTCCACTTTTTCCACTTCATCCATAACAACAATGGCACAGCCTGTATGATTTGAATTCGCTTCGATCAGCTCCTCAAGGATCGTAAACGTGATCTCATTAAAGCCAAGGACAATGGTATGCCTTTTCTCAAGAACCCTGGACCTTCCCTGCCGCAGTTCATTCATCTTGGATTCCAATCCATTATTGACAACACCGACCAGGGTGGATGTGAGGATCATACCTGCTATGGTGGCAAACAGCATAATAAAGATGAAGCTCTTTTGGCCGTCGTCTCCGGCTAATGTACCAGGGTCGATCACGTGCATATAAGAGATCCATATCGCATCCCAAAAGCCATGGCCGCTTTTCCCGGCAAAGAGGAGCAGCATGATTCCGGAGAACAGGCCTATAATAAGGGTGACCAGAAAGAGGATTCCGATCTTGGCCCTCATCCCCGAGGACATAACGTTGTCAAATCTGTACTGTATCTTTTCTTTCAATGTAGGTTTATTTTTCAGATTGTTCTCATTCATCGTTTTATCCTATGTTATCGCTGTGATAAACTGTGTGATATTTCTGTGACTAAACATATGATAACATGGCCACATAAAAAGAAAAAGCAGAAAAAGGCATATAAACACAAGGAGAGAGAAAAAAATGAAAAAAATAATCGCATCCATGGCAATCATCCTTACGATCACCGCAATCGCTTTTTCCGGAACAGCAGTTTCTGTATCCGCAAAGAATCTGGACGAGATCGACCATTATGAAATTTCAAGTTGTGAGAAAGTAACCGGGACAAAACATTTTCTGGCACTGAGGACAGAGCCTGAATATGTGGATGACAATATCATCGGTGAACTCCACAATGGCGATGAGGTGGAAGTGATCGGCCCCTGGGACGGAAAATACGTCTGGGCGTATTCCGATAAACTTGGATGCTGCGGATGGGTTAACGGCAATTACATAGAATGATCCAAACCTTCTCACATAAATAGCAGGAGAACCGGCATGTTCACATTTTGTGGATATGCCGGTTTTTTGTTTACACACCAGAGAACAGGTAATTGAACGCTCCCTCCACTTAATCCGATAAAACGGATTTGAAGCGGGGGATTCCTGCTTCTCTGAGAACTGCGTTCTCTCCTAGGAGATATCCGTCTTA
>CAMOYC010000043.1 GCA_946629665.1 uncultured Lachnospiraceae bacterium | reverse complement strand
GAAGAAAGAGAGGATAAAATGATAGATTTTGATCTGGAATTAAAGAAATTTAAACCTGCGATCGGCGTGGAAGTCGGAGAGAATGACCTTTTTGAAGATGACATCAAGGATATCACTGATCTGGTCAGTGAAATGGTTGAGGAACTGAAAGGATCTAATTAACAGAAGGCTTAACGGTTAACAGGGTCATACTTTTATCATTCAGGAGATAAGTATTATGAAATGTATAAAATGTGGTCGGAATGTGGGAGCCGGAAGCTTCTGCACGGCCTGTGGTTTTGATAATAAACACATAAGGAAAGCAGTGAACACTGCGAATTACTACTATAATGCCGGTCTGGAGAAAGCGCAGATGCATGATCTTTTCGGTGCGGAGGAGATGCTGAAGAAAGCCCTTTCCTACAATAAGGCTCACAAGGATGCCAGGAATCTGCTCGGTCTGGTATACCAGCAGATGGGAGAGAAGGGCAAGGCCTACATCCAGTGGAAGATCAGCGAGAATACGAACTCCGTAGAAGAGAATGTGGCAAGACTCTATGTCAAGGAGATGGAGGAGCATCCGGCAGTCTTCGATGAGATCAATGAGACCGCCAAGAAGTTTAACCTGGCTCTTTCCTATGCGAAACAGGGCAGTGACGATCTGGCAATGATCCAGATCAAGAAAGTCCTCAGTATCACTCCGAATTTTGTAAGAGGTCACCTCTTGTTTGCCCTCCTCCACATGAGAGCGGGAGATACAGAAGCTGCCAAGATCGATCTGAACAATGCCCTTGCAGTCGATCCTTATAATACTACTGCAAGAAGATATCTGCAGGAGATCGGCGGCAACACAGAACAGCCGGACACCATCGTGCCGGCGGAAATTGTCAAGCCGGACAATGATAATCTGAAGAACGTCCGCCCGGTAGATCATTACGAGGACCCCAATAAGGAAACCTGGAAACAGTTCGTTTACATGCTGATCGGTCTGGCCATCGGCATCGTGGCGATGTTCGTCCTGGTCATCCCCAGCGTGAAAGCCGGCGTCAGCGTAGAATATAACAAGTTGAAGAAGCAGTATAACGAGACTGTCGATGAGAAGGATGCAGAGATCAGCGACCTCAAGAGTGACAAGAAGAAGCTCAAAAATGAGAATGCTGATCTCAAGAAGAGCCTGAAGGTTTACGAAGGATCTGACGGCGAGGACAGCATGTATGACTGCATGCTGAAAGCGAACATTGCTTTCCAGCAGAGTGATTACGTAGAATGTTCCAAGTATCTGCTGAAAGTAGATAAGGACGAGCTTCCTTCCGATACGGCTAAAGACCTCTACAGCTCCATGAAGGAGACCGCTTTCCCGAGCGCAGCTTCCCAGCTATATGAGAGCGGAATGGTTTCCTTCAATGCCAACAAGTTCGAGGATGCTTTGGAAGACTTCGAGACCTCTTACAAGTATGAGGAATCCTATGATACTCTTTATCAGGTAGGTATGTGCTATAAGCGTCTCAACAAGGGAGACGGTGGTAAGGAGTATTTCTATAAGATCATCAGAGAATGCGATGACCGTGAGCTGGTTGTAAAAGCTGCAAACTACGGACTCGATTCCCTGGTAGGCGATGCAGAAGAGGCGGCTAAGAAAGCAGCCGGCCAGGATACGACTAGCGAGGCGACGACAGAAGAATAAAAATGATCTTCGATCAGACAATTTGCCGGGATACCATTAGGTATCCCGGTTTTTTTATGCTATAATGAAAGCGGAGGAAGGTTGTATTATGGAATTAAGACAGATTCAATATTTTCTTCAGCTCTATGAAGATCGGAATATTACCAAGGCCAGCGGTAATTTATTTATTTCCCAGCAGGGCCTTAGCAAGTCGATCAGCAAGCTGGAACAGGAGATGGGTATCAAACTGTTTACCCGGGGCGTCCAGGGGGTTGTTCCCACAGAGGAGGCAGAGAAGCTCCATGAATCCTTTGCCAGGGTTATGCAGGATTACAGAGGGCTTCAGGAGACAGCAGATTATCTGCGGGGAGTATCCGTTTTACGAGTGGTAGCTCCGGAAGGATACGCCATGTCCTGCGATAAAAAAGAATTCATGCGGTTTACCCATAATAATGCGGAAGTGGATTTTCAATATGAAGAGATGGCCCATGATGATATCCCACAAGCCCTCAGAATGGGCAGGGCGGACCTGGGCTATCAGATGGCCAGTTACCTTGATGCAGACCTGCAAAGGCACTGTACGGTCCGCAGAGAGCCCCTGTGCGCCATTCTGAGTTCCCGCCATCCCTTGTCTGGACGGGAGAGGCTGAGGTTCGCAGACCTCTACGGCTGTAACCTGCTCTTCCTGGATGATTATCAGCGGACGACGAAAGCGATCTGTCAGCAGCTGGAAGCGGGCGGGCTTGCTTACCACCGGGCGATGGCCAAGCCGGTAGGTTCCACCTACCTGCATTACATCTATGACAGTGATCTGATCGGCTTTGGCCTGAAAGGCCAGTATCGCTATTATCGGTATCCCGGCATCCGATATGTACCTCTTTGTGATGAGAAAGGGAATATGATCCAGACGGAGATCGTACTGGTGACGATGAAACAGGCCGGTTTCCGGAAAGAAGTGGAAGATTATATCGAATCGGAGAAGATGAAGTATAAGAAACTAAATAAGTGAATACAAAAATAAAGGCGCTGCCCGATGGGCAACGCCTTTATAATTAAACTTTTTTTGTATGCTTGTCACAAACTTATTATGCAGGAATGTTAGGGAAAACTGCATTGACAACGAATGTCATGATTAAGATTGCACAAGCAGGACCATCGATGTGGGAGTCTGTACCACTGTTGATGAGCTTAGTCTCAACGTCACAGATGATAGCAGCGAGAGTACCCATGATGATTGCAGCGATTAAAGCAGCGCCAAGGCTTCCAGTTGTGTTGTAGCCCTGAACAGCAGCTTCAGCAGCAATGATAACGATATGGTGGCATCCGAAGAATGCAACACCCATCTCAGCAAATACAAGACCTATAGCAGCTGTACCGAAGATCAGAACGTGGTATAATCCGCCAAATGCTTCCATAGGAACGCCTGCAGAAAGAGCACCAACGTAGATTCCGCCAACTACTAAGGAGTATGTAGCACCGATAACGATTGTGTTAGCAAGAGCGTTTCCGGAGCTGATTGTCTCTGTACCGGTTCTAAGAGCTCCACCGAATACAAGACGAGCAAGGATTGCAGAACAGAATACTGTGAATCCAGGGCCGTCTGTTACGAGACGAGGAGAAATAGTTCCGCCGAACAGATTAGCAACTACTAATTCTTTGAATAAGAAACCAATAACACCAAATACACCACCAACAAGGATTGTAGTAGGATCATTAAGTCCTGCTAAAGCTGTTGCGATGTCAGCACCATTGTCAAGGATGCCTTTTTTCTTAGCGTATGCAGCAGCACCAACGCCACCAGCGAAGGAGATGTGAGGTCCGAAGAAGGAACCGAATGCAATGAAGTTAACAAGGATGTTACAAGCATCGCCTGCTCCGCACATACCTGCAACTGCACCAACTACTGAGAATACACCAGTCATGATAAATGCCGGAAGTCCACCGATAGCTGCAGCGAAGCATCCGCCACCAAAAGCAGCAATTAACATAAAAATATTCATAATATCTTCTCCTTTTTTCAAAGTACGATTTTCAAGTGCAATTATGGATCCATTTAAACTTGATTTACAATGCTATTATAACGCTCGAAAGAAAATCGTAAAAACAGACAAAAGTTATCGTAAAAACAACTTTTAGTTGTGGCGTAAGCAGGGACATAACATCCGGCAGGTAGATGGGTTTCAGGGATTTATTCGGGATCGGTTGAAAAAAGAAGAAAAAAAGGCTATGATACTATCGTTATAAACTATAAAATATATGGATAAAACAGGCTTAAAGGGCATGGGAAAAAAATGCTGCCTTCGGATAATTAATTGTTTGCGGCAAGAATTATTAAACGGACACATTTTCTTTTGACAAGACTTTTTTGACAGCTGAAAACAGCCGGATCGCTCAACAGGACCTGTATCCATGTAATATTAACGAAATTCTTACATCGCATAGAAAGCAGGGGGAAAATGACAAAGAATTATAAGTTTACCATATGCTATGACGGAAGCCGATATTATGGCTGGGAACATCAGCCTGACCGGGATACGATCCAGGGGCGGCTGGAGAATGTTCTTTCCCGGCTGTGCGGGGAGGAGATCAAGGTGATCGGAGCGGGCCGGACCGATGCCGGGGTGCATGCGAGAGCCATGACCGCCAATGCAGTTTTTGATACGGAGCTGGATCCGGATGAGCTCAGGGATTACATGAACCGTTATCTGCCGGATGACATTGCGGTAAAAGATGTCAGGGAGGCAGCCGACCGGTTCCATGCCAGATACAAGGCGGTGGGAAAGCTTTATCGCTATACCTGTTATGATGGGCCGGTGAAGCCGGTCTTTCAAAGAAAATATGTCACTGTCCTGGATTACCGGCCGGACCTGGATGCCATGAGGCAGGCGGCAAAACTGCTGGAAGGAAAGAACGATTATAAAAGTTTTTGCGGGAACCCCCGGATGAAGAAATCGACGGTGAGGATCGTGGACCGGATCGAGATTACCAGAAAGGGATCTTATATCTACATGGATTTCCATGGCACCGGTTTTCTGCAGAATATGGTCAGGATCCTGGCAGGGACCCTTCTGGAAGTCGGAAAGGGGAAGCGGAAGCCGGAGGAGATGACGGAGCTCCTGGAAGCCCGGGACCGGGGCAAGGCAGGCCCCACGGCCCCTCCCGGCGGCCTGTGCCTGATCAAAGTCGACTACTGAGCAGGCAAGAAAATGATAAAAGAACACAAAAAAGGGAACCGCCTGGATCAAAGGGCCGGTTCCCTTTTTATTTGATTCAATATCAGGTCAGCAGATCAGCGTGCCTTTTGCGTCGGTTTTTTAGCGGCTGTGGTCGGCTGGGTTTGTTGTTTTATTTTTTCCTGCTCTTCCTGCATCTTTTTTTCCAGTTTCTTCTGCTCCTGCTTCTCGTGCCATTCCTCTGTATGGATATCACAGATGTAGGAGTCAATATTAAAGGTAAGCTCGTATCTGGAATCTTCGGTGGTTCCCTTGGCATTCTTGGGCCGGATTCGGAAGATCCTGGTATAACGGTGCTTCTTCGGACAATACTTGCCAACGACTCTGCCGGATTTCGCACACAGGGTAACCGCAACATGGGTGTCGCAGCTGTCCGTCGGTACCGTTCCGGCTTCAAAATACTCCGTGCGGACCATGGATTTTTGCGGATCGTTGGAGCAGACATGATCTACCGCAAGCTTGCCGGATTTGATACAGATCTGTGATTTCTCTATGCCCTTGCATTTTCCGAAGCCCTTGACCTTCTGATCTGTCTTGCTGATGATCTTGTCCATGATCTTCTTCCAGATCACTTTGTGGTAATCATCTTCATTATCAAAAGAAGTATTGTAGTCATAGCCTGTCCAGATGGAGGCCGTGTAGTAAGGGGTATAACCGGCAAACCAGAAATCGTAGTTGTTGGAGGTGGTTCCGGTCTTACCCGCGACGCCCATCTTGCTGCTTAGCTGGGCTTCCCGGCCGGTGCCGCGTTTTACGACATCCTCCATCGCGTCCGTGAGCAGCCATGCCGTGGTATCTTTCATTACCTGGGTGGCGGAAGATTCATTCTTCAGGATCTCGTTGCCGTAAGCATCTTCCACAACCGTGTAGAGGATGGGCCGGTTGTAAACTCCCTTGTTGGCGAGTGCCGCGTAGGCTGCGGTGAGCTCGACATTAGTGACGCCGTCCGTGATACCGCCGAGGGAAAGAGACTGGTTTACGTCACTTTCCAGAGCGCCATCCGTGTTGGTCCGGCTGTCAACCAGGGTCGTAAAACCAAGTTTCTGAAGAAAATCAAATCCTGCACGGGGCGTGATCTGGGTCAGAGCCTTTACCGCAACGATGTTGTTGGAGTCAATGATGGCGTCCCGCACGGTGATCAGACCCCTGTACTTGTCTCTTTCAAAGTTTCTTACCTTGACGCCGCTTTCATATTTGTAAGGGGCATCATCAAAGACAGTTGCCAGGGTCATTTCGCCGGAATCCAGCCCCGGCGCGTAGGCAGCCAGAGGCTTGAAAGTGGATCCGGGCTGTCTCTTCATATCGGTTGCCCGGTTTAAGGCCAGGTTATCCTGTTTTTCTCCGCGGCCGCCGACCAGGACTTTGACCTGTCCGCTGGTCTGGTCGATCAGGGAGTAGGAGAGCTGGGGCTCCAGGGAATAGTGGATCACTTCCTCGGCGACGACGTCCCCGTCTTTCACCTTGGCTTTCCGGAACTTCTTTGCCGCCTTCTCCAGATTCTTCTTGGAGGAGAAGAGGGAATCGTAATCCTTATCTTTATTTTTCTTACGGAAATATCTGACCAGATTTTTTTCCGTGTAAGTCGTATCCGTGTCGTCTGCGTGGTGGACCACAAGCCGGTACTCCAGGGAATACTCGGTTTTTACCGGATAATTATCGGCATCATTGATGATATTATCCGCAATGTTCTGCATCTGGGTATTCTGGGTCGTGTAGATGCGAAGTCCGCCCCGGTACACCTGGTTGAAGGCTTCCTCGTGGGTGTAGCCTTTCTGCTCCTCCAGGTCTTTTACGATCTGCGTGATGACCGCATCCGTGAAATAGGAGTAAATGTTTTCGGTGTCCTTCTTCTCCTGATTCTCGGAGATGCGGGTATAGACATCATCCTTGAGCGCCTCCTGGTACTGGTCGTTGGTGATGAAGTTGAGGCTGTACATTTTCTGAAGGATCAGTTCCATGCGGTCCTTGTTGGATTCCGGGTAATCGACCGGATTCAGCATGGCCGGATTCTTGGTGATGCTGGCCAGCACGGCGCACTCCGTGAGCGTCAGGTCCTCCACATTTTTGTTGAAATAGTAGTTGGCCGCAGCCTGGACCCCCAGGGTTCCCTTGCCCAGGTTGATCGTGTTCAGGTAGTTGGTCAGAATCCAGTCTTTGGAATGAAGTTTTTCTTCCCGGATCGCCATGTACTGTTCCTGGATCTTCCTCCGGACCTTGGCAAGTTTATGCCGCTCGCCTCCGGTGTTGAAGACACTGTTCTTGATCAGCTGCTGGGTGATGGTGCTGCCTCCCTGCACGGTTCCGTCCGTGAGGTCTGTCCAGATCGCACGGAGCACTCCACGAAAATCCACACCGTTATGTTCGTAAAAGCGCTCATCCTCGATCGCAATAAAAGCATTCTTCAGGTTATCCGGAAGCTGTTCGAACTCCACCGGAATCCGGTTGGAGGAATAATCCGACAGTTCCTGGATCTCCTTCCCAGCATCGTCATAGAGGATGGACGCAGAGTTCTGGGGAGTGAGATTGATATCCTCCGGCGCACTTGCCTGAATGCCGTTGTAGGCTCCGTAGGCAAACGCTGCTCCCCACACAGAAAAGGCGAGAATCAGGACAAGCAGAGCCTTGGCGATCCCCAGAAGAATGGAATTCCGCTTTTTCGTCTTCTTAGACCGGATCTCTTTTCTTTTTTCTTTGATGTTATCGTTATTGTAATTCATGCTTTATACCATATCAGTCATAATGACACGCGGCCAGCCCTGTCAGCAGGCCGCGCATAAAGAGTTTCCCTTGCGGCGTGCTACCTGACAGGAACGATCTCGATCCAGTAACCGTCAGGATCATTAATAAAGTAAACACCCATGGACGGGTTCTCAAAACAGATGCAGCCCATTTTCTTATGATGCTCATGATACTTGTCCAGCTCATCTGTCTGAAAGGCGAGATGGAATTCTTCATCGCCCAGATTGTAAGGTTCCTTCTGATCTCTCATCCATGTCAGTTCCAGCCTGAAGGCAGTGCGGCCGTCTCCAAGGAAGACAATCTTGTAGCTCCCATCGGAAGCTTCCTTTTCACGGACAACTTCCAGGCCGATCGCTTCCTTATAAAAAGCAATGCTTTTCTCCAGATCCAGTACATTGAAATTAAAATGAGCGAACTCAATCATACAGATACCTCCCATATGAATGGTATGTTTAGACAATGTGTTTCATCAAGTCCTATATCGCTGTCAAAGTGCATTATAACATACTAAACTTATCTAGGCAAATGACCGGATTTACGAAAAACTCTTTACAAAACTCCGGAATTTAATATAATAAGAAACAGGCGATATTTCATAATATCAATTTATTTTTTTGTATTTTTTTAAAGGGGAATATTAATATGAAGAAAATGATCAGGAAGCTGCTTGCAGCCACCCTGCTGGCAGGACTCCTGGCCGGAAGCACAGGACCGGTCCGGGTCCAGGCTTCGTCGAGGTATACGATCTATGTGAACCGCAGGACCAACATTGTGAATGTTGTCGATAACCGCAAACATAAGCTGGCAAGATCGATGTATTGTTCGACCGGAGAACATTACAGTACAGTGAAAGGGACTTTCCATACGACAAACAAGTACAGATGGCGGGCCCTTTTCGGACACACCTTCGGCCAGTATGCGATCCGTTTCCACGGCCATTATCTGTTCCACTCCGTTCCCTACGGAAGAACATCCCGCTCCAGGGTCAAGGTATCGAATTACAATAAGCTCGGCAGGCAGGACTCCATGGGTTGTGTTAGAATGGCTGTTTGCGATGAGAAGTGGCTGTATGACCACACGCCCATCGGCACCAAAGTGGTGATCGGCGACAGCCGGAAGATGACTAAGCCGACCAGAAAAAAATTAAAGATCACTAACGGCAAAAAGTATTCCTGGGATCCGACGGATCCGGCTCCCGGAAATCCTTACCGGCCAAAACTTGGCAGGACAGCCATGGGCAAAAAAACGGTTGAGTACGGCAGTAAGTTCGATATCAAAAAAATGGTCAGCGCCAGATCCGAATATACTGACAAGCCGGAGTTGCTCGATCATATGAAGGCTAAGGGCAAGGTGAATACGAAAAAACCGGGAACCTACAAGGTGAAAGTTACGGTGACAGATCCCAACACGACCCTTCAGACAACAAAAACATTTTCTTTTGTTGTGGGAGAGGCACCGGAAGAATAGAAAGTGAGGATATCATGAGACATAATTTTAAGAAGATTGAGCCGAAGTGGCAGGAGAAATGGGAGCAGACCGGTGTTTTTAAGGCGGTCGACTATTCCGACAAGCCCAAATTCTACGGTCTGGTAGAATTCCCTTACCCCAGCGGAGCCGGCATGCATGTAGGCCATATCAAAGCTTACTCCAGCATCGAGGTAGTTGCCAGAAAGCGCCGCATGGAAGGATACAATGTCCTCTTCCCAATCGGCTTTGACGCTTACGGTCTGCCGACTGAAAACTATGCGATCAAGACAAAGACCCATCCCAGGATCATCACGGACAGGAATATTGAAAAGTTCAGCAACCAGCTTAAGAAAGTAGGCTTTTCCTTTGACTGGGACCGTGTGGTTGACACGACCCAGGAAGATTTCTACCGCTGGACCCAGTGGATCTTCCTGAAGATGTTTGACAAGGGCCTCGTGTACCGGGACAAGGCGTGGGTGAATTACTGTCCGTCCTGTAAGGTTGTACTTTCCAATGAGGACAGCCAGGGCGGAAAATGTGATATCTGCCATAGCGATGTCGTTCAGAAGTCCAAGGATGTATGGTATCTCCGCATCACCCAGTATGCAGACAAGCTGCTGGAAGGTTTAGAGCAGGTAGATTACCCGGAGAACATCAAGCAGCAGCAGATCAACTGGATCGGCAAGTCCACCGGAGCTTTTGTTGATTTCTCCGTAAAGGGAATCGAGGACAAGCTTGAGATCTACACAACAAGACCGGATACCTTATTCGGCGTAACCTTCATGGTAATCGCACCGGAACATCCGCTGATCGACAAGTACCGGGATATGGTAGCCAACATGGATGAGATCGAGGCTTACCGGGCTGAATGTAATAAGAAGACAGAGTTTGAGAGAACCCAGCTTGTAAAAGACAAGACCGGTGTGAAGATCGATGGACTCACAGCGATCAACCCGGTAAATGGAAAAGAGATCCCGATCTTTATCGCCGACTACGTAATGATGGGATATGGTACCGGCGCGATCATGGCTGTACCGGGACATGACCAGAGAGACTATGATTTTGCAAAGACCTTCGGCATCGATATCATCGAAGTCATCAAGGGCGGAAACATCGAAGAATGTGCTTACACCGGCGACGGCCAGATGGTGAACTCCGAATACTTAAACGGCTATGACAACAAGAAAGACTCCATCGCCCGCATGATCGAAGAACTCGAGAAATTGGGAATCGGCAGGGCCGGCGTTCAGTACAAGATGAAAGACTGGGCTTTCAACCGTCAGAGATACTGGGGAGAACCCATCCCGATCGTTCACTGCGAGTACTGCGGCGACGTAGGAGTACCTTACGAAGAGCTTCCGCTCCGCCTGCCTGATATGGAAGACTTTGAGCCCGGCCAGGGCGGTGAGTCCCCGCTGGCAAGGATTGATTCCTTCGTAGCCTGCAAGTGTCCCAAGTGTGGAAGAGACGCCAAGAGAGAGACTGATACCATGCCTCAGTGGGCAGGATCTTCCTGGTACTATTTAAGATATATCGATCCTCACAACGACAAGTGTCTCGCAGACATGGATAAGCTCGAATACTGGATGCCCGTTGACTGGTATAACGGCGGAATGGAGCATGTAACCAGACATATGATCTATTCCAGATTCTGGCATCATTTCTTGTATGACATCGGTGTTGTGAACACACCGGAACCCTATGCGAAGCGGTCTGCCCAGGGTCTGATCCTCGGACCGGACGGAGACAAGATGAGCAAGTCCAAAGGAAATGTGATCGATCCCCTGGACATTGTTTCCGAATTCGGAGCAGACACCCTGCGGACTTACGTCCTTTTCATGGGTGACTATGGCGTAGCGACTCCATGGAACGACAGTTCCATGAAGGGCTGTAAGAGATTCCTGGAGAGGGTTGCTGCCCTCACGGATATGCTCACGGAAGAAGAGCACAGCAAGAGTTTTGAGACCAAGATCCACATGACCATCAAGAAGGTGAGCGGCGACATCGAGAACATGAAGTTCAACACCGCGATCGCTACTTTAATGGCCCTCTTAAATGAAATCTATAACGTAGGCTCCATCAACAAAGAAGACCTTGGCATCTTCTTAAAGCTGATGGCACCTTTCGCTCCGCATCTTGCAGAAGAGATGTGGGAGGCGATCGGCGGAGAAGGCATGATCTCCACTGCACAGTGGCCGTCTTATGATGAGGCTAAGACCGTGGAAGCCACCATCGAGATCGGTGTCCAGGTCAACGGCAAGGTGAAGGCAACGATCACAATCCCTCGTGACTGTGACAAGGAGACTGCCATCAAGCTTGCATTGGAAGAGTTCCGGGTACAGAAAGCGATCGGCGACAAGACGATCCGCAAGGAGATCTACGTACCCAATAAGATCGTTAACATCGTTGCAAAATAATTAAAACCCAATCGTCAGGATTCCATGTTATGTGGAATCCTGATGTCTTTTCCTTTCAACAGAAATATGTCAGGATTCCATCAAGGCTGTTGAACACCTGACGGTCCCCGCCACGCCCGGGGCCGGATGAGGGGGCGGGGAGCCAAGGATAGCGCCTGACTAAAAAGTTAAAATAGTCGTAACGGTAGCAAAACTGGGATTTTCAGGGCAATTTTGCGAAAATATTCGCAAAAACCATCAGAATCTCATTTTTTTGCTACCCTTGACAGGGCGTGGGGAAAACAGGAATCTGACCAGCGTAGGCTATTCACTGACGAGCGTTCGATTGGAAAATACTGGGGGTATCAAAAAAGGGAACTAAAGCTCATTATTTGCGAAAAAGGTAGCAAAAAATGGGTTTTCAAGGCGATTTTGATACCGTCACGGCTTTTTTAGGATAATAGTTTTCTCAGTGAATACAGAGGCTCGCTCCGGCTGCCCATCATATACATCACTCATCTACAACCACCATATACATCACTCATATATAAAAAAAGGGGTGTCGCATTTGCGACACCCCTTGTCATTATCTTTCTGCATCAGGCGCGTAACCGCCAGTATTTTATTTTGCCCGCTTCAGCAGGTCGTCCCAACGGCGGTCAACCTCATCCTGGATATCAGCGATAAGATGTTCCTTACCCGGCTTGAAGAGATGTTTGAATCTGCCCTGCGGACGAAGGAAATCTTCGATCGGCAGTTTCTTTTTCGGTGTGTAGTTTACGATCCATTCTCCTTCGATGACCTCAAAGAGGGGCCAGAAGCAGGTGTCTACCGCCAGCTGGCAAATGTCGAGGATGTCCGGGGTGTTGTATCTCCAGCCTCTCGGGCAGGGAGCCAGGACATTGAGGAAGGCTGCGCCCGGCGTGTAGATAGCCTTCTCGGACTTGACGTGAAGATCACGGAAGTTCTTTACGAAGGTTGTCTGGGCAACGTAAGGAATGTTGTGGGCAGCGATGACCTGGGCAAGATCCTTCCGGTTCTGGGGCTTTCCTTCGGAGACGGACCCTACCGGGGTCGTGGTGGTGTCCGCATACA
Source organism: uncultured Lachnospiraceae bacterium (assembly GCA_946629665.1). Lineage (GTDB taxonomy): Bacteria > Bacillota > Clostridia > Lachnospirales > Lachnospiraceae > Anaerobutyricum. The sequence goes on along the minus strand of CAMOYC010000043.1, from coordinate 3,060 downwards.
TGGGAGTTGCGGAGGACCGCTGAATACCGGTATTCATGTAGGCTTCGTTATCGTAGCACACGTAGACCATGTCATGGTTTCTTTCCATGGCGCCGGACAGGGACTGGAAACCGATGTCGTAGGTTCCGCCGTCGCCGCCGAAAGCAATGAATTTGTGTGTGTTCTTTACTTTGCCTTTTTTTCTCAGGGCCCGGTAAGCTGCCTCCACACCGCCGCAGGTTGCCCCTGCATTCTCAAAAGCGTCGTGGATGAAGGAATCTTTCCATGCTGTGTAGGGATACATGTAGGAAGATACTTCAAGACAGCTGGTGGCACAGGTGATGACTGCCTCGTCCCCCTCGTGGAGACCGCGGAGGACATTTCTTACGCCGATGGTGGCGCCGCAGCCGGAGCACATTCTATGGCCCGGTGACAGTCTCTCTTCTTTATTTAAAGTCTGTTTTAAATTATAAGCCATATTAAACTCCTATTCTCTGACGGACAGGTAGCGGTATACATCGCCGACCTCGCCTGTCTCTTCAATCTTTCTCAGGTCATCAAATACTGAGGTCAGGCTGTCCACGGTAACGTCGCGGCCGCCGAGACCATAGCAGTAATTGATGGTTTTCGGGAAGTAATTCTTATTGTAAAGAGCGGAACGAACCTCTGCACCCAGGGGGCCGCAGTTGCCGTTGAAATCTTCGCAGCGGTCCATGATCGCCAGATACTTAACGCCCTTTAGTGCTTCGGCAATCTCCTCAGCAGGGAAGGGACGGAAGAGGCGGATCTTCAGGATGCCGGCCTTGATGCCCTTGTCTCTGAGCAGGTCCACGGTATCTTTGGCGGTTCCGGCTGCGGAGCCGATGATCACCATGGCAAAGTCCGCGTCCTCGAGACGGTATTCCTCGAAAAGTCCGTAGGACCGGCCGGAAATCTGCTCGAATTCCCTGGCCACATCCAGGGCAACTTGCTTGGCGTTGCGAAGACCCTCCAGCTGGGCCCGGCGGGCTTCCATCACATAGTTGGTTACCGCGTAGGGGCCGTAGGCGATGGACTCATTGTCTTTTAACAGGTAGTGCTCCGGCTCATACTCGCCGACAAAGTCTTTTACGACCTTGTCTTCTAAGAGCTCGATATTCTCCACCGCGTGGCTGGTGATGAAGCCATCCTGGCAGACCATGATCGGGGTCATGACAGAAGGGTGTTCCGCAATCCGGTAAGCCATGACCATATTGTCGTAGGCTTCCTGGTTATTCTCTGAAAAAACCTGGATCCAGCCGGTATTCCTTGCACCCATGGCGTCGGAATGGTCACAGTTGATGTTGATCGGGCCGGAAAGAGCACGGTTTACTAATGCCACGCAGATCGGAAGACGATCGGAAGCGGCGACATTCAGAACTTCCCACATGAGGGCAAGGCCGCAGGAGGAAGTTGCCGTGATGGTGCGGGCGCCGGCTGCTTCGGAGCCGATGCAGGCACTCATGGCGCTGTGTTCACTTTCCACCGGGATAAACTCGGTATCCACCTGGCCGTTGGAGACGAAGGTGGTAAAATACTGGGGGATCTCTGTGGAAGGAGTGATCGGATAGGCAGCCATGACGTCCGGATTGATCTGGCGCATAGCGTTGGCAACGGCTTCGTTGCCGGATAAACGATCTCGGATAGCCATCTTATTTTACCCCCTTAAACATGATGATCGCATCGAAAGGACATGCTTTCACGCAGATGCCGCAGCCCTTGCAGTGCTTTAGGTCAAATTCGAGTCTCTTTCCGTTCTCAACGGGGATTGCGCTGTCCGGGCATACCGGTGCACAAAGGAGACATTGTTTACATTTTTCTTTTATAAATTTCGGGGTATCCACACGCCACTCGCCGGTGTCAAATTCTTCGGCGGTGCAGCTGCCGACGATCGTACAGCCCAGTGTGAGATCCTGCCACTTTACATCAAGCCCGAGCTTGCTGATATCTGATGCCATTATCTTACCTCCTGTAATGCGAGGGAGAGGGCCATCATATTACCCTCGATCACCTCTGGTTTTGAAGCAAATTTGTGCGCGTAGGACTTGCGCATCTCGGAAAGGAAGGTGTCATCATCCATGATTCCGGTTACTTTTACAACGGAAGCCAGCATAGGGGAGTTCGGAAAATAACTTCCCAGGGCGTTGATGGAAATCTTGCGGGCGTCGATCGTGTAGACCTTTCCCTGATACCCTTTCAGTCGGGGGAGGATATCCTCCTTTGGACGATCCGTGTTAATAATGATGGCACCATTCTCTTTCAGACCGTTGGTGACATCAACGGAGTCTAAAAGAGTTTCATCGACCACAACAACATAATCCGGGTCATAAATATTAGAATGCACGCGGATCTTGCTGGAACTCAGACGATTGTAGGCTGTGATGGGAGCACCCATACGTTCCGGACCATATTCCGGAAATCCCTGGACGTACATCCCGGTACTGAAAGCCACGTCAGCCAGCAACAGAGCCGCGGTCTTTGCACCCTGACCGCCCCGGCCATGCCATCTGATCTCAATTAAGTCTTTCATGTTATCCTCCATTCTACTCACATTTCTTAAGGAAATGTCTTTGGGTTGAAAACTACTGTCCGCCGCAGAAAGAAAAAATGTGCGGATAGACAACGTTTCAATTATAGCATTCTTTATCTGGTTTGTGAAGGGAATTGATCAAATACTTTCATATTTATTATTTATTTTTTATGAGACCGGGAAAGAAAACAATGGGGTTTTGGCCCGGATATGTCATCAAAAAAGTCCTTCCCTTCATTTGTTTCTACAGGCTTTCCGGAAAAAAAAGGGACTGGTTGCGGGATTTATCCCTTTGGACTGGCTGTGTTTTGAAGTATCCAAAGCCGGATTATGCAAAAACCATCTTAAAAAGATTGAAAGAATATTGACATTGTTTGAGAGCATGTTATAATAATGAAAGGATAATAGGGCAACGGGGATCACTGTTGCCCATTTTTTGAACATAGATTTGACCGACTTATGTTCAGCGATTATTTTTCCGAAAAACAAAAGGAGAGGAGACTATTATTTATGTTAGGTAAAATCATTGCAGA
>CAMOYC010000042.1 GCA_946629665.1 uncultured Lachnospiraceae bacterium | reverse complement strand
ATCAGGGTTTGATCTTTTTAATATTATACTTATCCGGTATCCAGGATTTGGGCAAACCGTCAACCGCATCTTTCGGCCGGATCACCTTCTCATCCTGATCAAGGTCGATCAGTACATACCGGTTATTACCCATACCCATCTCGTCCATATAGGTGAGCTGGCGAAGGCCGTGCCGGGTTTCCATCCTTTCTACCAGGTCTTTTTTGCTCTCTTCCGGCAGAGCGTAAACAAGGTCTACACAAGCCTGGTCAACTGCCAGGATATCCAGAGAAGCCAGGATTCCTACATCCGGTGTTACAACCGGCGCTGCTGCAGTTCCTTCGCAGTCACAGGAAACGGACATGTTTCTCATGACATTGATGTAAGCAACATTTTTGCCAAAATAGTCAATGGAAGCCTTGGTGGATTCCGTGATCCGTTCCAGTTGGATCCTCCGAAACCACCCATCATATGCCCCTTAAAGTGGGTAAGCGCCAGCATGGAATCATAAGCCAGCATACCGGATCCCACAGACATGGTCCTAAACCACTTGCCGCCCTTGACAGGGAGCTTTGCAGTAGCAAATTCATCTGTAATGTCCACAGGTGCAAAGGTCCAGCCATTCACTTCAAGAGTTTCTCTGTGAAGGTCCGTAGTGTATCGGTCTCCTTCATAATAAGTGTTGGTTTCAATAATGGTCTGTCCCTGCAGTCTCTTTTCAAAAAGTTCCCGCACCCAGGGACGAGGGATGATATTCGGTCCGAACTGCTCTCCGGTGTGGAGTTTTACTGCAATCTTTCCTTTCAGTGCATAAGATATTTTGTCATAAATCTTTAAAAGGCCCTGCTCAGAAAGATCTCTGGTGAAATATACTACAGACTCTCTTCCGCTTCTTTCTTCCATCGGGATGTAATGATTGCCGCCCTTACCGGGTCTAATGGTTTTGTCCATATTTACTCCTTTCCATATTAAAAGTCCATGAATAAGTATTAATCCTATTCTACAATATTCTTTATCATTTAAAAAGAGATTATCTTATGTTTTGTGATTGTGAAAAGTTACCAATATTATACCAGTTTAAGCCAATATGTAGTATGGACATTCTTATATAATTAGCTTAGGAAAATCTGTATTTTCACATAAAATGATATAGGGTGGTTATTTATGAGCGATTTAACAAATTTGAAAAGCAAAGATACTCTGTCCGTATGCCGTGCCTTTTATGAGAAGTACGGGGCGGATATGATTCATCGTAACTTTCCCCAGTTCGAAAACAGGATTGCCGTAGGCCTTGTCGGGGAAGGGTCAGAATGTTTCGGTTTTGACGATGAGATATCCAGAGACCATGATTTCGGTCTGGGTTTTTGCATGTGGCTGAATACAGTAGACTATCAGGCGATTGGTGCTCAGCTCCAGAATGCTTATAACGACCTGATCGTAAGGCAGGGAATCCGTTTCGCATCCCAGGTCTGGGGAGAATCCATCTCCAGATACAATCCCCGCATCGACCAGAGAAGGGGTGTCATGGACATTGCCGGATTCTACGGCAGCACTTTAAAACTGCGTCCGGATCTGGATCTGATCCTTGGCAAGCATTACTGGCTTTACGCAGATGAAAAATGGATCGCAACTGCGGTAAACGGTCAGGTATTCCGGGACGATGAAGGCACCTTTACCAGGGTCAGAAATGAGATCCTGGCTTACTATCCGGAGAAGGTCTTCCTGCTCAAGCTGGCTGAACAGCTGCATCTCTTCTCCCACGGAGGCCAGAGCAACTATCCCAGGATGATGGCCAGGAAAGATAAGGTGACAGCAGCCTTATGTATTAACCAGACAGTGACTGCTGCCATGAACATTGCTTATATGCTGAGCAGAAAATATGCACCTTATTACAAATGGATGCGCAAGGGCTTAGAGCAGCTGCCGGTGCTCTCAGAACTCTCTCCCCTTCTGGAGGATCTTGTGTCCCTTCCCATCGATCTGACTGTCTGGGAAGGCTGGGAATATGATGCGACCAAGGTGAATGAAAACGACCCGGTCATTGCGGCAGTTGAAGAGATTGCGGACCATATCGTACAGGAACTGAACAGGCAGAACATCATCAGCGGACAGGAGAAGTTCCTGGAAAGCTATGTGCCTGAGATTGCAGGCCGCGCACAGAAAATGTAAGGAGGGATACCTATGACAGTTCAGCAGAAGCTGCAGCATCTGGATAACCTGTATGCGCAGAACAAAATAGACGAAGCGGAGGAATTTCTCCTGGCGGAGACCGCGGAAGGCAACCTGGAGAATTCGATCACCGTAAAGATCTCCCTCAACAATGAGCTGATGGGAATCTACCGGAACAAGGGGGATGCCCTCAATTGCATGAAACGAGTTGAGATGCAGAAAGCCTGGATGGAAGCAGCAGACCAGGATCTGGATCCGGCTTCCAAGGCGACTTTGTATCTGAATATCGCCAATGCCTATCAGGCATTTGATATGTTAGAGCAATCCTACGACATTCTCTGTGATGTGGAAGCCCAGTATAAAAAGATCCTTGACAAACATGATTTTCGGCTTGCTTCCCTCTACAACAATAAGGCAGTTGTCCTGATCAAGTTAAAGGATCTTGACCAGGCGGAAGTCTACTTCAAGATGGCCCTGCGTATCCTGAAACACCTTCGTGAAGCAGAGGATGAAACAGCGGTTACTTATCAGAACCTTTCCAATATATACAGTGCAAAAGGCAAGTACGAACTGGCCCTGGACATGGCTTTTAAAGGCCTGGACCTGCTGGATTCCATCGGTGCCGAAGTCTCCTACCATTCCGGGGCGATCTGCAACAGTATCGGTATTGTATATCACAGAATGGGTGATTATGCGAACGCTCATGAGTACTTTAACAAGGCGGCAGAGATCATCTTAAAAGTCTTCGGTGACTGCAGCCTTTATCAAAGCATCCTGGACAGCGCCCGCAGGGCAAAAGAAGATATGTTCCGATCCTGATCGTTATCATTACATTATACCAAAAGAAAATGAGCTGCGGTATCGCCTGACGGTACCGCAGCTCTTACTCTTCCCTATGAATATTGTTCCGGAGATCACTCCATCAGAAGCAGCTTTTCAATATTGCCCTTGGGCTGAAATCCCATGGTAGAAGCCGTGATATGACCTTTTTTATAGACTACCATCGTAGGGATGGAACGAACACGAAAGGCACGCTGCAATTCTTTTTCTTCGTCAATATTGATCTTACCGATCTTCAGGGTATTCCCCTGTTCCTTGTCCAGCTCATCCAGCACTTTTCCCATCATCTTGCAGGGGCCGCACCAGGGAGCCCAGAAATCCAACAGCACCGGAACATCTGAATTAAGCACTTCCTGCTCAAAGTTATCCTGTGTGATCGTAATCTCTGCCATATTGAAACCTCCCATACTAATAATCGAGTTTTACTTTTGATCCTTATGATCATTATAGCACGTTTTTATGTATCTTTTTCCTCTTTTTTTCGTCTTCGGGACTTTCTTTTTTCTCTTTTTTCTCTCCGATCAAGGATCAGATAGAAAGTCGGCATCATCAGCAGGCAGAGCAAGGTGGAAGCCACCAGTCCGCCGATGATCACGAAAGCCATTCCGGACATCATCTCATTATCACTGAACCAGGCCATGGGAACCATAGCCAGGATCGTAGTCAATGTGGTCATCAGGATTGGCCGCAGACGGATCTTTCCGGCTTCTACCAGGGCATCTTCCAAGGGCATATTCTGCCTCTCCTGGTTGATCGTATCCACAAGCAGGATACCGTTGTTAACAACAATACCCATCAGCATTAGGAAGCCCATCATGGATACCATGTTCATGCTGCTCCTGGTAATGAAGAGCATAAAGAAGGAACCGATCAGGGAAAAAGGAATGCAGGTCATGACCATGAGGGAGAATCTGGGAGATTCAAACTGCATAGCCATCACCAGGAACACCAGGAAGATACCGGCAAGGATTGACAGGAAAATGGATCTCAGATTATCCCCCCTCATATCATCAATGAAGGAAGAAGAAACTTTGACTCCCTCGGGATATTTGATCTTCGCAGCCTTCTCCCGGATCCTTTTGCTGGCTCTGGACTTTTGGTCGCTTGTGACAGTCGCAGATATGGTCTCCTGATAATTTCCGTTATTCTTCTGGATCATCTGGGGCTGCTGGGTATATTCGATCCTGGCTATGCTGGACAGAACAACCTGCTTACCCATCTGGTTGGTGAAGACTTTGCTCATCAGCTGGTTCTCGTTCTCATAAGCTCCATCCGGATAATTGAGGATGATATCATACTCTTCCCCATCCTGCTCCATGGATCCGGCAGTCACACCGGTCAGAGTCTGATATAACTCACCTGCGATCTGAGCCGGAGCCAGGCCAGCATAGGACGCTTTCAAAGGATCCACGATAATGTGGGCGCTGGTCTGGGTGTCAGCTGCATCAGAGGAAATATGGATAACACCGGGAACTTCCCGGATCATCTCTTCCACCTGGGCTGCTCCCTTCCCAAGATTTGTCAGATCTTTTCCTTCCAAAACAACGCTGACCAGGTCGGTGGAATAAGTGGAGGTCATTTCACTGCCTCCTCCGGTTGCTTCCACAAAGATGTCCACCCCGGTCATCGAGGCCAGTTGTTTCGTATACTCCTCTACCGCCTTCTGGCTGCTTCTCTTGCAGTGGTCAATGGCATAAGCTGTCAGGACAGCCTGATTTTGCTGGATACTGAGGCTGTAATTCTCAAAATTCTTATCTTCCGCCACCATGGATTCCAGTTCTTTCATGGTATCGCCCATGCTGGAAAGCTTCGTACCTGACCGGAAGGTTGTAGTGATCTTGATGCTGCCGTCATAGGTCGTCGGAATCAATTCGAACTCCAGAGTGGATGCAAGGTAGCCGGACAACACAAGAAGCAGAACGCTCACAATGAGCGTTGTCTTCTTTCTGTAGAGAAGTTTTCTCAGGAGCCTGTCATAGAAATTCCTGGTTTTGTCAAGGCCATGGTTGACCTTGCTGCTCTCCTTCTCCTCCGGGTTTACGGTAACGTAGAGAAGCGGAACGACACACAGGGCAGATATCAAGGAGGAGATCATTGCAAAAACGATGATCAGTCCCAGCTGGCTGAACATCTGTCCGGCCAGGCCTTTGATCATACAAAGGGGCAGATAAACTACACAGGTGGTAATCGTTGAGGCAGTGATACTCATCATTACAGTTCCCGCTCCCTGCACCGCTGCTTCCCGGATATCTGCAGTATGGGATCTGGCCCGGAAACAGCTTTCAATGACAACGATGGAACTGTCTACGATCATACCGATCGCAATGACCAGAGCTCCTGTCGTAATAACATTCAGGTTGAATCCCAGCACAAACATCAGGACCATGGTCGCAAAGATGGAAAGAGGCATGGAACTGCCTACGATCAGGCTGGCTTTCCAGTCTCCGAAGAAAATAAAAAGCACGAGCATGGCCAGGATCACACCGATGATCAGAGTTTCACCGACTGATTTCAGGGAATCCACGATACTTTCTCCGGCATCATAACTGATATCAAACTTCACGCCGGGGTCTGTCTTTTCCAGTTTTTTCAGTTTATTTCTGATCGCTCTGGCTACTTTCACCGTAGAAGCATTCTGGTTCTTGGCTACACCCACGGTTACATTGTCTTCTCCATTATAGCGGCTGATACTTTCCGGATCCTTTGAGGCCATATTGATATCTGCCACATCATCCAGCTTGATCTGGGATCCCTGGGCGGTCGTCAGGGTGGTATTCCGGATATCATCCAACGAAAGGAAATCCGCGCTGGTATTCACGGAGATATCCTGGTTTCCGCCACTGATCTTACCCGCAGGCACATTGTAATCCGCCGCCCCGATCGATGCAGAGATCGCAGCGATATTCAGCCCGTACTGGTTCAGCTTGTCTTCATTTAACTGAACACGGATATAGTTCTCACGACCTCCGGTAACCTGAACTCTGGCAACATTAGGCACAGATTCCAACTCAGGAACTAATGTGTCATTGATGTATGCCAGCATGTCGGAAGACCCGTCATTGGTAGCGGAGATCAGCACCGTATCCATCGCTGCCACATCCATCTGGATGATCCTGGGTTCCTGGGCATCTTCCGGCAGATCCAGAAGATCAAGCGCTGCAGACAAGTCGGTGTAAGCATCATTCATGTCCGTGTCATAATCATAGGTCAGCGCAACCATGGAGTAATTATCATAGGAATAGGACATCACGCTGTCCACCCCGCTTAAGGCGGCACCGGAATCCTCTATCTTTTTAGTGACGAGCTTGTCCATGCTGTCGGGGTTTGCGCCCGGATAAACAGTATTTACAAGCATCATGGGAAGCTGGATATCCGGCATGAGCTCCATATCAAAATTGAAGATCGATACTGCGCCGAACACAACGATCCCCAGAATGACAAGGGCCGTTGAGACAGGCCTTCGCAGCACTAATTTTGTCAGGTTCATACTGTCCTCCTACTTCTCCGTTGACTGTTCTTCAGACTTTGAGGGCTCTTCAACCTGCGCTCCGTCCTTCAGGCCGGAAGCCCAGCTGGTTACTACTCTGTCACCGACCTGTATGCCGCTGAGCACCGCAATCTGGTCTTCATTATAAAGACCGGTCGTTACATCTGTCCTTCTGGCGATATTATCTCCATCCACGATATAAATATAAGCCTGCCCATCCTCATAATACACTGCGTCAAAAGGGATCAGGATCTGGTTCTTTGCCGCATTGCTTATAATAGAAAATGTCACGCTGGTCCCACCTGACAGGGCTTTTCGGTCAGAAGGAACAATGAGGGCTGTGATCTTAAACAGTCCTTTTTGAGGATCCACCACTGTACCGATATTGGTGATCGCACCTTCTGTGTCGGTATCAACGGTTCCGTCAGCCTTTTTCAGGTTCACGACATCCCCGATCCTGACATAGTTTTTCACTTCCTCCGTCACATAGAAGGTTGCCAGCATGGTCTCGCTCTCCGAGATGGTAAAGGCGGCATATCCCTGTGCTCCCATCTCGTTTTCCGTCACATTGACCGCATCAATAATACCGGAAATCGGGGCTTTTATGATATACATATCTTTCTGATATTCGGCTGCTTCCACACCGGTTTCCGCCGCATCGATCTGAGCGTCATAAACCTCAGAGCCGATGGAAGAAGCATTAGCCACGTCTTTCGCGGATTTCAGACTCGCTCTCGTGGACTTGATCTGGGACTTCAGCTGTTCGATGGATGATTCCAGACTGGCTATCGTCCCGTCCAGCTGGGATGTGCCTCCGGAAGCTGCATTGTAGGCAGATTCCGCATCGGACACATTTTCTTTTAAGGCTTCCAGTCCGGTTTCAGACAGGTATTCCACAGTCAGGCCGGCCTTGGAAAGGCTTTTTAACAGGGCCTGGGCAGTCTTCTGCTTGGTTTTGTCCACCGGAGCCTGGGTAGTCTCTTCCGCCTGTGTGCTGTCTCCCTCATCTGAATCGGGATCTGTGACATCCACATCCGGAATCTCCACTTCCACATCTTCCGGATTAAAGCCACTAGCAGCATTGTTCAGACCTACAGAAGTCCTGCAGTCAGGATTCGCCTCCAGAAAACTTTGATAGTTGATGTAAAGAGCCTGAGCGGTCTTATACATAGTCTTGGCGTCCGCGTAGGCTTTTTGAGCCTTTTTGGCAGCCTTGATCACTTTTTTCTTGGCGGATTTCATCTTCTTTAACTGTTTTCTTGACTTATCTAAAGCTTCCTCATAGCTTTTCAGGGTTGCTTTTAATGTATTGATGCTGGACTTGCTCTGTGCTTTCGCAGCCGCCTGCTGGTCCTGGGCGGAACTTTTCCCTGCCTTTGCTGTATTCACAGCATCCTCGGCACTTTTTACGGACAGATCTGCGGAAGTATCGTCAAACTTACACAGAACATCCCCGGCTTTTACCTTATCGCCTACTTTAACATTAACTTTTTTGACGGTACCGGATACCAGCGGCGTCACATCGACGGACTGACCAGGTTCCACGGAACCGATATAATCGGTTCTGACACTCAGAGTTCCGGGGGCAGCCGTCTCTATATCAACAAGGACTTTACTGTCCATCTTCTCTGCTTCGCTTTTCCCGCATCCGGAGAGGCCTCCTGCAGCCAGACAAAAGGCCAGAAGAAAGACCACAGGTTTTTTCAGATTGCTTTTCCTATTCATTTTCTTCAAGGTCATAGATCTTTATCTCCTTTATCATAATCTCTGAGGCTGCTTTTACATGGTAGATCAGTTTCCGGATCACTTCCGGATCCAGATCCAGATCCCGCACATACCGGTTTCTGATAGCAGAGGCCTGTTTTTTCAGCTCCCTGCCTCCCTGGGTCAGAAGGATCATCTTATCCCTGGCATCTTTGGCAGACTTTTGTCGGATCACAAAGCCTTTTTGTTCCAGTTTTTTCAGGACCGGGGTCAAAGTGCCGGAATCCAGGCGCAGGATCTTCCCAATCTCCTTTACCAGCATATCCCCGTGGATCCACAAAACACTCATCACAATATACTGAGTGAAGGTCAGGTCGATCGTTTTCAAGTAGTTTTGATGGAGCCTGGAAAATTCCTTGGTCCATATATATAAGGGAATACAATAATCTTTATCATTCCATTCTTCTAAAGTGTTAGACTTGGTCATAGCTGATCCCCCTGAATTAATTGTACAAAATTGATTTTACTAAATTGATTATATAGAAATCCCCTTGGTTTGTCTACAGTATTTTGACGGTCGGATTGACTGTATTTTTCCATTAAAAAAACCGAAACACTATGTGATCATAGTGCTCCGGCAAGTGCTTTATTGCTTTAATTATAATCTATAAGAATTATGATCTATAAGATTGTGATGCCATGCTCCGCTGCTTCCTCATAGATCTCATCCGGCCAGACGGAAACCTGGATCTCTCCGATATGACATTTTCTTAAGAAGAACATACAGATCCTGGACTGGCCGATTCCTCCGCCTATGGTCTGGGGAAGTCTGCCTTCCAGCAATGCTTTCTGGAAGGGAAGTTCTGCTCTCTCCTCACAGCCGGCCTTTTTCAGCTGTTCTTCCAGGGTTTTCGCATCCACACGGATCCCCATGGAGGAGAGCTCCAAAGCGATGTCCAGGACCGGATAGTATACAAGAATGTCTCCATTCAGAGACCAGTCGTCATAATCCGGTGCTCTGCCATCATGCTTTTCTCCGTCGGAGAGAATGTCACCGATCTGGGTGAGGAATACTGCGCCATACTTTTTAACGATCTCGTATTCCCTTTCCTTGGGAGTCATTCTGGGGTAAAGAGAGATCAGCTCTTCAGAAGAAATGAACTTGATCTCCTCCGGGAGAAAACACTCCACATATTCATACTTGTTGGCAATATACTTTTCAGTGATCCGCAGAGCCTCATATACTGCTTTAACGGTATCACGGAGTGTGTGCTCATTCCTTGCTTCCGGGGAGATGATCTTCTCCCAGTCCCACTGGTCTACAAAGATGGAATGGATGTTGTCTGTCTCCTCATCCCGCCGGATCGCATTCATATCTGTATAAAGCCCTTCTCCTTCATTGAAACCATAACGTTTCAGAGCAAGTCTCTTCCACTTGGCAAGAGAATGAACAATTTCAAAGGGAGCATCATCCTGCTCTTTCACACCGAAGCTGACCGGCCGCTCAACACCGTTTAAGTTGTCGTTCAAACCGGAGTCAGGGGATACAAACAGAGGCGCGGAAACTCGTTTGAGATTCAGTTCTGCAGCAAGTTCTCTCTGGAAGAAATCTTTCACCTGCTTGATGGCAACCTGGGTCTGTTTCAGATTAAGGGATGGCCTGTAACCTTCGGGAATATATAATTTGCTCATTGTCATTCACTCCTTTGCTTCGGGAATAGCTTGTGTCATATCACTGTGAAGCATGAAACTTTCATTTAAGTAATATTCATATACCAGTAGATAATACCAAAAAACACCGCAGATTACAATAGAAAATAATCAGAAAATAAAGGAAATATTAACATTTCATAAAATTATCTGTTTTGCGCTGAAAACTTAGTAAAATGAAGGAACTATATTAAATGCTTTCATTTTGTTTCAATCTTTAAATACATAGGCTGACAGCCTTCTCATGGCTTCCTTCACCAGGCTAAAAGGCAGGGCAAAGTTCATGCGGATTCCCCACGGGTCATGGAAAGGGGCACCCTGCTGCCAGGCCACACCGACATCCCAGCCGGCCCTGATCAGCTCATCAATGCTGATCTGATGTAATCTGCAGTATTCTTCACAGTGGAGGAACATCATGTAGGTGCCTTCCGGCTTTGCCACGGATATCCCTTTAAAATGACTGCAGATAAAGTCATAGGCATAGTTTATGTTCTGTGACAGGACCTGATTCAGCTGATCCAGCCACGCATGTCCGACCGGTCTGTAGGCCCCGATCAAAGCATGCATGGAAAGCACGTTCATATCATTGTAGTGGCTGGCTGCCGCTGCCCGGTTCAATCTGTCTCGCAGGTAAGGATTGTAAATAACATGATAGCTACCGATCAGACCCGCCAGGTTAAAAGTCTTGCTGGGGGCGTAAATAGCGATCGTTCTTTTTTTCGCATCTTCACTGATACTCTGGGTCGTGATGTGTTTATGACCATTCAGCAGGATGTCAGACCATATCTCATCAGAGATGACAATACATTGGTTTTTCCGGAACACTTCCAGGGCCTTCTCAATCTCCCAGGCCTCCCATACTCTTCCACAGGGATTGTGGGGAGAACAAAAGATAGCAAGGTGGATCCGGTTTTCTGACAGACGGCGGTCCATATCTTCATAATCCATCCTCCAGACACCCTCTGCATCTCTTTTCAGCGGACTCAGTACAGCCCTTCGGCCGGTATCTTCCAAAGAATGAGTAAACCCGATGTAGGTAGGACTGTGGAGAAGGATCTTTTCTCCGGGGGAGGTAAAGGCCGTGATCGCAGAACAGACGCAGCCCAGAACTCCGTTTTCATATCCGATCTCTTTCCGTGTTAATCCGGTCACCTGATTTCTTTTTTTGTGCCAGTCAATGATCGAGTTATAATATTCCTCCGTAGGCGCAAAATAGCCAAAAGCCGGATGCTGTGTCCGACGGATCACTTCCTCCTGGATGGAGGGTGCTGTCGGAAAGTTCATATCAGCTACCCACATGGGAATCTTGGTAAAGCCCTCCTTTGGAGCAGATGGAGCGGTTGCCCAACTGACGTTCGCTCCGATCGCGTCTACGGCGATCGCATCTTTGCCGCTCCGGTCCATGATCTGTGTAAAGTCAAATTTAATCATTGTTTCTTTCATACATTTACTCCACAAAAAAACGGCATATGATGACTATGCCTCTATTTGCCAGATATTAAGTAAAGATTGTTTGTTCATTTAAAGAGGGCCAGACATGGAAATGTCTGACCCGGTTATTCTAACATAGAATAGTCCAAAGGAAAAGGATAATTCTTAGCAGTATCTTACAAAAATGATCAGCATGGAAAGAGTGATCACGATCACCGTTGCGGGTGCCGATGCTTTACAGTAGGTACCCCAGTCGATCGGATAACCATTTTTTCCGGCTACGGAAACACCAACAACATTGGCAGATGCACCGATCGGGGTTGCACTGCCTCCGATATCTGTACCCATGGAAAGGGCCCAGGCAAGAGTCTGCACGTCGACTCCCTGAGTGGCAGCCAGACTTTTGATGATCGGGATCATGGTTGCGGAAAAAGGAATATTATCCACAAAGGCACTGGCTACGGCCGAGATCCAGATGATGATCGCTACCATCAGTTTCAGATTACCTCCGGACAACTTACCGATAAATTCTGCAATGACAACCAGAATACCGGTTTTCTCAAGCCCGCCGACAACGATAAAAAGGCCGACGAAGAAAAGCAGTGTCTTATAATCCACTTTAGTAAGTAATTCCTTCGCATCTTTATGGTAGATCAGCAAGGTCAGCAGAGCAATAAAAGTACCGATAAAAGCGACGGTCAATCCGGTCACCGCATGGGTGACAAGAAGAACGACAGCAATCGCAAAGATCACGGTTGCCGTAACAAAATCACGAACGCTGTGGATTGCAGTAGACGGATCCGGGATTGAACTGGTATCAACTGTCTCATGGCTCTCCTGCTGAAGTTCTTTTCGGTAAACCAGATAATAATATGTGATGACAAAGATAAGACCGACTAAAGCACAGAGACCAGTGTTAAGCAGGAAGTCCGAGAAGGAATATCCCAGGGATGTTCCGATGATGATATTCGGGGGATCTCCGCACATGGTGGCGGATCCTCCGAGATTCGCACAGAAGATCTCCGTCAGGATCATTGGGATCGGGTCGATCTTTAACAATCTTGCCAGTTCTACCGTTACGGCAGCCAGGAACAAAATTACGGTTATGCTGTCAATAAACATTGCAAGAACAGACGACATGATCATAAAACCAACAAATAAAGGAATCGGCTTATAGTCCACCAGCTTGGCCAGCCACAGGCAAAGCCACCGGAAAAAACCTGCCTTAGCCATACCTTCCACCATGATCATCATACCAAGTAAAAATATGATTGTGGACCAGTTGACACCGGTGGAGGCACTCTCCCCTTCTCCTGCAGCATACCAGAAGGTCGGTTCAAAAATACTCTTTAAATTCAACGTTTCCAGGATTGCTGACCCGCTGTGCATGGCGATCCCGAAAACAAGAATAAATGTTAATAATCCACATCCAAGAGTGACGTATTGTTTCTCAATCCGATCCATAACGATCAGGATGAACATCACTACAAAGATGATCATTGATAAGACCTGTGCAACTATCATAATAATATCTCCTCATTAACTTTATCTCAGTAGTACCATAGATCATAGATCATGATATTGCTTTTATACCTCACATGATTGTAGCACAAAATAATAATTTATCAAGCAAAAGATATCTTAATTTTTTTTTATAAAATCTGTAAGAAATCTGAGATTAAAAATAGTTAATAAAAAATAAAAGAAATTTATAAAAAGATTTGCTTTTCTAAACATGATTTGTTAAAATAGTCGTGAATTATTATGTGCAATGAGGGAAATAATATGAGAGGAAAAAGCGGCAGGCCAAGAAAAGAAGAGCAAGGCGACAGCAGAGCTAAAATCATACATGCTACGATTCGTCTGGTAAACAAACTCGATCCCGCATCGATCACCATCCGCAAAGTGTGTGAGAAAGCATCCGTCTCCATCGGAACTTTTTATCATTATTTCAGAAACAAAAATGAACTGATGATGTATTTCATACGGGAAATCTACTATTTTAACGGAACTTTAAGTACGCCAGAAGATGATATCATAGGCAGGATCTGCGAGCTATATGACAATTATCTTGATATTGTTGTGAATCTCGGCTGGGAATTCATGAGGCAGTTTTATCATTCCTCCAATATGGATGTAGAATCCTACAAGAATAATAAAGGAGAGAATGTTTTTGACACTGACCATCCCACTTACATCAAGTGCTCTGAAATTGAACTGCTCAGGGCCTCTGAACAGGGATTGCTGAAAGAGGATATCAATATCCGGGAAGCATGTCTCGACATTGCAACGATCGTTGTCGGCTGTATAACCAGATGGTGTATGATCTCCAATGATATTGACCTGAAGGAAATGGTTCACAGGATCCTTCGCAGCTACATGCGCGATCTGATCAAGAATGAACAATGATGATAAATAACAGAGAAGGGAAGTTCTTTTGAACTTCCCTTTTAAAATGCTTTATGAATAATTAAGTTTCAAAAACGAGCTTCCTACTTGTTCTCAAGAATCTTAATGCAATCATCCACAACTTTATCCACGTCTGTTCCTGCCAGGAGACCTAATGCATTCACTTTAGGAATACCATAATCTTCATAAACGTGAGTAACACATGCCATAAGGTCAAACGTGTAGTCTGCATCAGCAATATCAGAAGGAATCCCATCCGGTGTAGTTACGATCGTATTCGCTTCCCAGCCTTTTTCGGCAAGTTTATCTGTCAATCTTGCAGCCACCATATTCGAAGTCATGATACCTACACTGCAGACGCACAAAATATTACAAGTCTTCATAATGAACCTCCCAAATAATCATTACATATAGGTTAATATATACAATTTCAGTCTACTCCACGGAGATTATTATGTCAAGATTGTATAGGTCATTTTCAGGATTCTTTTCTAAACTCCCCCGAAATGAAAGAGGATCCCAACGACTGCAGACAAGGCGATATAAACAACCGGATGCAGTTTCACTTTTCTCATGGCAATAAACAAAAGAAGGGCAAGGATGATCCCTCTCCAGATAAAAAGGTCATTAGGATTGCCGGAAGTCTTAAAAGCCGGAATATTGATCAGGGCGATCAGCACCACATTGATTCCTGCTGCGGAGATCATGGCAATGGAGGCTGGTCTCAATCCGTAAAACGCATTCTGCACATGTTTATTGTCTCTGAAATTCCTTAAAAACTGGGCAATGATCAGGATGATGATCACTGAAGGGGCGGCCAGGGATATGGTTGCCAGGATCCCTCCGGGTATCCCTGCAGTCATATAACCCGCATAGGTTGAGATATTAATTCCGATCGCCCCGGGTGTTGACTCGGAAATTGCGATCATATCCGCGATGTCAGAATGGCTGAACCAGCCAAACCGGTCAGAGATCTCATAAAGAAAAGGAAGCGTAGCCAGCCCTCCGCCTACCGCAAAGAGACCGGTCTTGAAAAACTGTACACAGAGGTTTAATAAAGTCATCAAGATCCTTTCCCTCCTTCTTTACCGAATACCACGCCGAAGACACCGGAGATAATGACCAGAAACGCTGTAGGTATAGCGAAGGGCAGCTGCTTTCCAAAAACAGCCAATAAGAAAATGACCAGGTAAAGGATCAGGGTCGTTCTGTCTACAATGGAATTCTTCCAGAGCTTTAGCACTGCCTGAAGAATAAGGACGCAGACACAGACCCGGATGCCGGCGAAAGCATTTTTTACGATGGCAAGGTCAGCAAAGTTCGTCAGGAACATGGCGATGATCAGAATGACAAGGATTGGGCCGGTCAGGAAACCGGCTGTTCCCACGATTCCGCCAATAATCCCTTTCCTTTTATTTCCAATAAAGGTAGAGACGTTAAGGGCGATGATGCCCGGGGTACACTGGCCGATGGCAAAATAATCAAGAAGCTCTTCCTTGCTGATCCATTGTTTTCTGTTGACCAGGTCCTCCTCCAGCAGCGGCAGCATGGCATAACCGCCTCCGAAGTTAACAAGGCCAATCCTCAAAAAAGTCAAATACAAGTCCAGTAAAGTATTAATGATCTATCCTCTCCTTCCCAGTTCCCAGAAGGCTACAGCTGACGCGGCAGCTACATTCAGGGAATCCACATTGTTTGACATGGGGATTTTAACGGTGTAATCGCAGGCCTGTATGGTTTCCTCGGTAAGACCGTCTCCCTCTGCCCCCAGGATCACTGCCAGCTTCTCTTCTTTTCGCAGGTCCGGATGGTCTATCCCGACCGTATCCTCTTTCAGGGCCATGGCAGCCAGCTTAAAGCCCTGTCTTTGCAGGAGCCTGGTAAAATGGATCGGCTTTTCCGTTTCCCTGCATTCCAGATAAGTCCAGGGAACCTGGAACACAGTACCCATGGCTACCCGGCTGGCCCTTCGGTAATAGGGGTCGCTGCAGGCATGATTCAG
>CAMOYC010000041.1 GCA_946629665.1 uncultured Lachnospiraceae bacterium | reverse complement strand
GAAGCTACCCTGGAGGAGCTGATGCTGAAACTAAATGAGCTGGTTGGCCTAAAAAATGTCAAAAAAGAGGTGAACTCCCTGATCAACCTGGTAAGGGTTTCCAAGCTCCGGGAAGAACGGGGAATGAAAGCCACACCGGTCTCCCTTCACCTGGTCTTCACCGGGAATCCGGGAACCGGCAAGACCACTGTCGCCCGTCTGCTGTCCGGTATATACCGGGAGATCGGCGTCCTCTCCAGAGGACAGCTGGTGGAAGTAGACCGGGCCGGTCTGGTAGCAGGCTATGTGGGCCAGACCGCCATGAAAACCCAGGAAAAGGTCAATGAAGCCATGGGCGGCATCCTTTTTATCGACGAAGCCTACACCCTCGTTAAAGAAGGAAATGACTTCGGCCAGGAAGCCATAGACACTCTTTTAAAGGCCATGGAAGACAACCGGGATGATCTGATCGTCATCGTGGCCGGCTACCCGGACCTGATGAACCGTTTCCTGGATTCCAATCCGGGCATGCGGTCCCGTTTCAACAAATTTATTGAATTTGATGACTACTCCGCAGAGGAACTGATGAAAATCTTCCTCTCCATGTGCAAACGCTCCGGATACACGCTCACCAACAAAGCTCGGAAAGCAGTGACCGAATACTTTGAAGAATACTACCTTGAACATAGCAAAGATAACAGCTCCGCCAACGGCCGGGCAGTCCGAAACTATTTCGAGAATGCGATCGTCCGTCAGGCTAACCGGCTGGCAGGCAAGGCGAATCCGACCGACCGCCAGTTAACCTCCCTGACCCTCTCCGACGTGCGGGAAGAGGAGGAGGAAGAAGAATAATAAAAATACAAAAATGCGGCAGGCACATCATTCGATTGAAATGCCTGCCGCTTTTTCAGGCTTGACCCCTCAAGCCTGTTTTTTGTTTTCTCTTTTATCAAAATGGCTGTCCAGCCACATGGCCAGTTTGGTCAGGTACCGCATCATCGGTTCCGTCACGATCGCGAAGATCACAAAAAGCATGGTACATTTCACGGAAACGTAGGTGATCCCGTAAAGGTCATGCAGGACGAGAGCACATACTACCATTCCAAACATACAGCCTGAGATCACCAGCCTGCGGTATCGGTTCATCGGTGCGCTGATATTATAGAGAATGATAAATCCTACAATAGCCAGCAGGACGGTTGCCGCCACAGAGATATCTCCCGGTTTCACCCCAAAGGTATTGCCAAAGACAACCAGGGCTGCGATGATCAGGAAGTCTGTCAGAGCCGCAGGCAAAGCCCGAAGAAGGACCTTGCGGATAAAACGCCCCTGGATCCTCTGCTCATTTGGTTCCAGGGCCAGGAAGAAGGCCGGGATACCGATATTGAAACCGGAGATCAGGGAGATCTGGGCGGGTCTCAGAGGATAGACCATAACGCTGACTATGGAGAATATGGCCAGCAGCATGGAGAAAATGTTTTTCACAAGGAACAGCGTTGCGGATCGTTCGATATTGTTGATGATCTGCCTTCCCTCGCCCACGATCTGCGGCATATGGGAAAAATCAGAATCCAGCAGGACTACCTGAGAAGCCTGCACCGCCGCGTCGGACCCGGCTGCCATGGCGATGGAACAATCCGCATCTTTCATGGCCAGGATATCGTTGACACCGTCTCCGGTCATGGCGACGGTATGCCCCTGACTCTGAAGGGCTCTTACAATCTGCTGCTTTTGCTCCGGTTTCACGCGGCCAAACACCGTATACTTCTCTACAGCCTGGGCAACATCCTCATCTGTCTTCAGTTGGCCGGCATCAACGAAAGCCTCCGCCCCCTGCACGCCGGCATTTCTTGCCACTCTGGATACCGTGATCGCGTTATCTCCCGAGATCACTTTCACTTCTACTCCCTGTGCTTTAAAGTACTCGAACGTTGTTTTTGCATTCTCCCGGATCGGGTTCTCCAACAGGATGAACAGGATCGGCTGCATTCTGATACCGGTATCCTCTTTGCTGATCCCTCTCTCCGGAAGCTCTTCTGCCCCCTGCGCCTTGACAAAGGCCAGGACCCGGTAGCCGGCGCCTGCATTTTCTTCTACAAGGGTCCGGCAGGCTTCATAATTACTTCCAAGAACAATATCCGGAGCTCCCAGCACATACACACCGGATGAAAACTTCACCGAGGAATACTTATATTTGGAAGAAAATGGCATCACTTTCAGCGCTTTCTCCGGCTCCCGCCCGGAGGCAGCAGGGAAATAATCCCGCAGGGCCTGCATGGTAATATTCTGATCCGGCACCGCCCGGATATAATCAGCGATCAGATCGAATCGGCGGATTTTCTCCGCCTCCCCGATCTGGTCCGGCACATTGGTGTCTGCCACCAGCATGGCATTGTCCGTGATGGTTCCGGTTTTATCCACGCAAAGGACATCAACGCGGGCCAGCGTTTCGATACTCTTCATATCATGGAGCATGACCTTCCTCTTGGCCAGCTTCATAGCCCCAAGGGCCAGAGTCACACTCACCAGCAGGTACAGTCCTTCCGGGATCATGCCGATCACCGCTGCAACCATGGAGGAAACGCTTTGCCGGAAAGTATTCCCCTGGCTGATATAACTCTGGAAGAAAAGAGCCAATCCGATCGGGATCAGCATAAGACCTGCTAATTTCACGATAGCATTAATGGAGCGGACCATCTCCGACTGCTCTTTGCTCTCCATCCCCTTGGCTTCGATCATAAGCCTGGAAATGTAGGATTCCTCGCCGACAGCGGTCAGTTTCGCATAGCATCTTCCGGAAACGATAAAGCTTCCGGACATCAGCTTCTCACCTTTCTTGTGGAGGATCTCATCCGCCTCACCGGTCAGCAGAGCCTCATTACAACTCACTTCCCCGGCAATGACCACCGCGTCCGCAGGGATCTGATTCCCTTCCGACAAAAGGATGATATCACTCTCCACCAGATCATGGATGGAGATTTTATGTTTTGCCCCGTCACGGACAACGATCGCAGTCGGCTCATTCAGCACATTCAGCTGGTCCAGAACCTTTTTGGCATTCAGCTCCTGATAGATTCCGATCAGGGTATTCACAATAACGACTGGCAGAAATGTCAGACTCCGGTAATCTCCTGCGATGATCACCAGGATTGCGATGATCAGAAAGATCAGGTTAAAGTATGTACACACATTCTCCCGGACGATATCACCGGTCGTCTTGGAAGAGGAGGAAACCTGGACATTCACTTTTCCCCTGGCCCGGGCTTCCGTCACTTCCTGTGCAGTTAATCCTTTCATGATATATTCACCTCTTATTATTACAGTCTATGAAATTATAGCACTAATGAACCCGTATTTCAAAGGGAGAAAAGTTATGTAAATTTACAAAACCTCATTTTTCCCCAATTCCTTTCATCGGCTCCTTAAATATGTTAGAATGGTGACAGTTAATCTGAACTACAATTGTGATACAGGAGGTATACTATGGACTACACGATCAAAGGCGGCAACTTACCTGTGGTATGCATCAATCTGAACAAGGGAGAGGCCGTAAAATGTGAAGCCGGTGCAATGAGCTGGATGGATGACTGCATCCGGATGGAAACAAAAGGCGGCGGAATCGGCAAAGTATTCGGGCGTCTGGTCAGCGGTGAGACAATGATGCTCAACACTTACACTGCTCAGCAGAACGGAGAGATTGCATTTGCCTCCAGCTACCCGGGATCGATCATTGCCAGGGAGATCACTCCCGGCCAGTCTGTGATCGCCCAGAAAGGAGCCTTTCTTGCTTCCTTTGGTGATATCGAGATGAATGTCTTCTTCCAGAAAAGATTAGGAACCGGTGTTTTTGGCGGGGAAGGCTTCATCATGCAGGAGTTCAAAGGAAACGGCCTTGTTTTCTTTGAGATCGACGGTTCAGTAGCAGAATACACCTTACAGGCCGGGCAGAAGAAAATCATCGACACTGCCCATCTTGCTATGATGGATGCCAGTTGTAAGATGAACATCGAACGGATCAAAGGTGTTAAAAATATCATGTTTGGAGGAGAAGGTCTGTTCAACACAACCGTTGAGGGACCCGGTAAAGTTTATCTTCAAACGATGCCGTTCAATAATCTTGCAGCAAGGATCATCGCCATGATCCCCAGCAGTGACTGAGTCCGACCGGAGACTGATCCACCGGACCTATGAAAGCAGTTTTAAGATTTTATTATAATAAAGGAGTTGAACATAATGACAAATGAAACATTTGAAACAACAGATCCGATCATCGGGAACACAGCAGATAATAAAGAAGATTCTCTGATCAAACATCCGGACCTTTCCCTTCAGCCGGGAGCAGAAGAAGCAGAAAAAGAAGCAGCTCCGGCAGCGGAAGTAGATGCTGTCGATGAAGTTGACATTCCGCAGGAAGAAGTAGATGCCGTTGACGAAGAGATCAAACCGGAAGAAGAAGTGGACGCCGCAGACGATTTCACCTCTTCCGCAGACAGGGATGCAGCCCAGACAGAGCAACGCGCTGAAGAGCTGAAAAGAACCCTCAAGAAAAAGATTGATGAAGGAAATGTCAACAAGATCCGCATCTCCCGTAAAGGCAAAGAGATCCTGACCATCCCGGTAAACGTTGGATTTGTAGGAGGTATCCTCGGAATCGCAGTAGCTCCCTGGGCTATGATCTTCGGGGCAGTTGCCGCCTATGGACTTGACTGTAAGTTCGAGATCATCCGGAATGACGGAAGTTCTGAAGAGCTTTAGACCTGGTCCCCAGGTCTGAGGGCATGGTTACCCATGTAACCATGCCCTGAAATAATAAAAACAAAAAAAGTCGCAGTAACGATCTTCTCCTTCTGTTAAGGATGGGGATTATCGTTACTGCGACTTTTTATTTGGTAGCATTATCTTGCGTAACCGATGATGCTGGCTTTGATCCAGCCCTTAACCGGTGCATTGATCTGTGCCCAGTTACGTCCGCCGGCTCTCTTGAATGCGCCTGTAGCATTTACTTTGGTTCCGTTCGGTAAAGATCCGATCTGCTTGGAGCTTACGCCCGGTTTTACTCTTACAGCTGCATTCTGTGTGGTGCCTGTGTGTACAGTTCTTTTTGCTCCGCCGATTACGTCCTCAAGTGCCTCTACATTAATTGTGTTCATTTCTTTCATGATAGTTACTCCTTTCGGTTAATTTTTTTTGGTTGATTTTTTTTTGAATGATTTGTTTTATGGCCTGAGTATAACAGGAGTACTATCACAAATCTGTCACATAAAAAAAGGATCCTTCACGGAGAAGGATCCCTTTATTTTCAGAATAGATCGATGATTCCCTTTAAGGCATAGTCCGGTCAGATCTCTTCCTCCCTGTCCGGAGAAGCATCATACACTTCGATCTCCAGCTCTTTCATATGCTTTCTGCGGCCGATCACAAAGGCAAAGCGAACGATCGCGGTAAAGATCATGACAATACCCACAAAACGGATCAGGGTCTGAGCTGTCCCGAAGGGATCACGGATGATCACAATGCCCAGGACCGTAACGATGATCGAAGTAAACAGGAGGCCGAGCCAGCCCGGAAATCTTCGGATCGTGAAAGCCTGAAAGATGCCTGCAGCTCCGCTGAGTATGACAGAAGCCCCTAGAAGGATATACAGGAAAGAAATCACGGAGTCCGGCTTTGCCAGCAGAAATCCTCCAAAACCTCCAAGACACAGCTGAACGATCAGGAAGAACACGCTGAGAGGCGTCCTCTCTCCTATGATAAAGGCGATCAGCTGGGCAACTGCTCCCAGGATCAACAGGCCTCCGACAACGCGGACCAGTACCCGCAGGGAGGATCCGGGCCAGATGACCAGGCATATTCCGATCAGGAACATGATAACTGCTATGATTATTCTTGCACGATTTAATGCTGAATCATTCATCTTCTTTCTCCTTTCTTGCTAGAAAATCTCCTTATGAGCTCTTGACCTGTCCAGGGTCTCGAGATAATAGCCACTCTTCTTCTCATCGGGCATACCGATGGAAAGGATCGCTTCCACACTGAAGCGGTCCGGATAATGCATCAGCTCTCTGACTGCCTCATCGGAATCTCTCCCGTCTGCGGTCTTGCGGCCCCGGCACTGGACCCAGCAGCTCCCGATACCGAGAGCAAAGGCCTGCAGATGCATCTGGATCATGGCCGCTGCACAATCCTCAATCCACATATCCGATTTTTCCCGGTCCCCGATCACAACAACGGCTGCCGCTGCTTCTGTAAGCATGGAAGCGGTGCCTGCCTTTACTTCAGACAACCTGCCAAGCATCTCAGGATCCGTCACCAGGATCATCTCCGCAGATTTCCGGTCCCGGCTGCTGGGAGCCAGCAGACCTGCATCTACAATCTGATTCAGTTTCTTCTCGGAGATGATCTCCCCGGTATATCTTCGGATACTTCTTCTGTTTAATACCAGGTCTGAAAATGTGCCTGTATCTTTATTTTTCGTATAGCTCAAAGCATCACCCCTCCCGAACCATACACTGATCGTCTTCTCGTTCCAATATAATTAAATAATACCATAAAGCAGCCTAAAGTTCTATGAACATTTCTTCAGACAAGATCTGCAAAAAAGGCATCGAAAAAAACGTCCCATTTTCCTTCTCATCCGACGGGTTATTGGATGAACAGGAAAAAGGGACGCTCCGGTCATTTATTCATTCTCAGATCAATTAATTGATTCGGATAAACTGCTGCTGACCCATGTTGCAGATCGGGC
This sequence comes from uncultured Lachnospiraceae bacterium, assembly GCA_946629665.1. Taxonomy (GTDB): domain Bacteria; phylum Bacillota; class Clostridia; order Lachnospirales; family Lachnospiraceae; genus Anaerobutyricum. The sequence continues at coordinate 9,215 of CAMOYC010000041.1, read as the reverse complement.
AATGGGAAATTGTGGTGAAAGCTTTTCCTTCTTTCGCCTCATCAAAGATAAATCCGCAGGCCTTGCAATAGTAGATTCCATCTAAGGGATGAGCGGCCACATTCTGGTTGCCGCCTTTTGCGGTAAGGTCATCCACTGCATCGTTGATCCGCATCTTGTGTAACTGCTCCAATAATGTTCCCATAAAATATACCTCCTCGATATTACATTTACATGAATTCAGATTTCGATCCGGCAGCCTAAAGCCTTGACAAAATCTCTTAAGATTGCTGTATTTCCGGGCCATGCCGGAGATGTGATCAGGTTGCCGTCCACCACGGACTGGTCCGGTGCCACCTCCACATAGGTTCCGCCGGCAAGGGCTACATCCGGACTGCAGGCCGGATAACATGTCACTTTTCTTCCGTGCAGCACATCCGCCGCAGTCAGCACCTGGACTGCATGACAGATTGCAGCAACCGGTTTTCCGCTCTTCACGAACATCTTAACCAGGGTGAGCACTTTATTGTTCAGGCGGATATATTCCGGAGACCGGCCACCCGTGATAAAGAGCCCTACATAGTCATCGAACTCCACTTCCTCAAATGTTTTGGTCAGGGCAAAGTTATGGCCCCTTTTCTCAGAATAAGTCTGATCTCCTTCAAAATCATGGATGGAAGTTCTGATCAGGTCTCCCGCCTTCTTATCCGGACATACGGCATCCACCTGGTAGCCCAGCATGGATAAGGCCTGAAAAGGCACCATCGTCTCGTAATCCTCCGTATAATCTCCGGCGAGCAATAATATTTTCTTCATAATACCCCCTCAGGAAAGAGCCTTCTCCGCCTCTTCGATGGACTTGTATCCATAGGCCTGGACCATATGCTGCAGGCTGATCAGATAGCGGTTTTTATCGGGATACATAAGCATCTGAGCGATGTATACGATGATGGTATGCTCAGAATAAGTTTTCAGTTCGCTTCTTAAATACGTTCTGACACTGACCGTGCCATCTGCCCCGATTCCTTCCGCCGGCCGGCCGTTATCCCTCACATGGGGATACAGCGCTTCCACTTCATCTTCCCACTTCATGAACTGATCCACGATCTTGTCGATCATCTTCAGGGTTCTCTCCGGCACCTCGGGAAGCAGATGTTTGATCTCCTGAAAATAAGCGGGATCCGTATCCTCCATCATGTAGGCATATTTCTCCATGACAAGGTTCCTCTCCGCCTTCTCTGCCTCGATCAAATCTTTTAGGTAGCTGTCAACCACGTTATCTTCCCAGCTTTTCAGCTGACTGAGACGCATGATAAGAAATGTCTTCCAGTCGTCCTGGCAATCCGCTCTTCCGCCGATATTCGTCACGTTCTGGAACATTTCCCATTCTTTTTTAACGATTAATTGTTCTTGTTCATTACGTACCATGACCTACCTCCTCTGATTATCATTTTATCATTTGCCCATGTTTTTCTTTGGTAGTAATGTGACCTTAATCTAGAAATATGTGAACGTGGATTTTTCCTATTATTGTATAGATATCTTACCTATTTTTGATGGTCATTTTGATAAAATGTACTTAGGAAAATGTATTGGTGGATCACCCGGAAGGAGAAGATAGAATGCGTATAGGAATATATAACCATCAGCATATGGTAGGAACCTGTCCGGTTTGCCGGCATACCTATGTCACCGGCATGATGCAGGACGCTGCCAAGTGCCAGAGCCGCGCGGAAGGCATATACGGAACAGACTGTGAGTTTATCAATTATACCGATCTTGGCGATTATCCGCCGGAGCATCTCGACCGTCCCGGGTTTAAACGAATGATGGATGATATTGTGAACGAGCGGATCGATGTGATCGTTTGCTATACACTTGGCAAGATCACCAATGATCTGGATCTGCTGTTTGAGTTCTATCAGACTCTGAAAGACCATCATATTGAACTGATCACCGTCACTGACGGCAAGCGGGTTATGGAAGTGCTGGACAAAGCCCTTGCGAAAAGGGCAGCTGAGCAGAATACTTAAGAGTTTCATTTTATAAAGAAGGCATAATTTAAGACCTGGGTTTCCCCAGGTCTTTTTCTATGGGCTATCCACGGGACAGTCCCTTAATTCTTTGCAGTTTTGTGGAAAGTGGAAGGTGTGATCCCTTCATACTTCTTGAAGATCTTACAGAAATATCCTGCTTCACTGTAGCCCAGCAAGAATGAAATGTCTGATATATTCATCTCACTGACTGTCATGTAATACTTGGCCTGCAGAAGCTTTCGCAGATGCATGTAATCAACAACGCTGATATTGTAATACTTCTTGAAGATCCTGCTCAGGTATCCGCTACTGATCCCGGCCTGTCTGGACAGGTCAGCGAGGGAGATCTCATTGTTCTTATTCTCTTCTATGTACTTGAATATTTTCTTCATGTACACGTAACGGGTGGTGCAGATCTGGGAGTAGACTTCCGTCACGATCTCAACCAGCCAATGATAACACAGGACCTGCTTGCTGATGATCCGGTTGTTCAGCTCATACTTTTTCTGAAAATAGCTTTTCTGCACGCCATCCATGCCCGGGATCATGAAGAAGAGGCCGGTCATGAACTCGATCAGCTGTTTTTGTCTTTCATTCTTATCCATGTGGTCAAATAACCACTGGGCCAGATCCCAGCAGGCATCGTAGGATTTCTTGTAGTTTCTCTCCTCGATCGTGTTGCAGAGATATTCATATCTTGGATTCACCCGGGCCACTGTTGAACGGCTGGTATAGTCCGAGATGATCCCTGACAGCTTGCTCCTGGAGATCGGCTTCAGCAGATACTCCTCAATCCCTGATTTCATGGCAGAATAGATCAGATTGACATCACAGTAGTTGGAGAGAATAAAGCACAAGGTCTCCGGAAATTGTTTTTTGATCTTCTGGCACAGTTTTAATCCGTTTTCCAGGCCCAGCATCACATCGCAGAATACAATATTCGGATGCCAGTTGGAAAAATACTCTTTTGCTTCCACCTCGTTCTCAGCTACGCCGACCAGCCGGCAGCTCCGGTTGCCGTCGATCATCTTTGCAAAGGCCTGCTGAAACAGAGAATCCTGATCAATTAATAAAACATCTGTCATAATATCAACTCCTCATAGGGATTTCCAGAATAATAATATTGGGCTGGAAATTGATCATGAAGTCACTATGGAACTCATGCAACAGCCTTTTTCTGGTATCTTCAATCTGTTCTTCAATATCATACCGGTCTGAAACCGTTCCCATACGGTACTCCGAATATACGCCATCTCCGCTTAATTGAACCGAGATACGGCAATACCGTTCTCTCTCCTCCGCATCAATGAACAAGGTAGCTTTCGAGTTCTTTACCGGAAGGAAACGATCGATCATGTAGACAGCAAAGGGGAAGATGGAGAAAGCCGGGAGATTGACCATCTCCAGGTTCTTCTGACACTGGATCCTGTAATCATAATTTCCGGCCAGCTGTTTCTTGACAACTCGCAGATACCGCTCCACCTGATCCAGCTCTTCTTTCAAAGAAATCCTTTCATTGCGGTCCTGCAGATAAAAACGGAGCACAGAAGAAAACTCGATCATCATACTCTCCGTCCTCTCCGCATTCTCCAGAACAGCCATATTGGTTATGGCGGAGAAGAGATTGATCATCAACTGGGAAGGAATCTTGATCTTTAAGGACCGGAATTCCTCTTCTTCCAGCTTCTGCATCAATTCCGCATTCTTTCTCCTTAATGCGTTCCTGTGGGTTCTCTCATGTTCGATCCTGCCTGCGTCAAGAAGGACAGATTCCTTGGCATTGATCTCCTGGAACAGCTGGAAGACCGTCTCGGAGATTGCCTGGATCCGTCTGCTGTTATACTCGGGTATCCTATGTTCACGGATGGTAGCGGAAAGGCCGATGATCGATGATTGTTCCACATCCTCCAAATTCTCAGGGTCGCTGCAGCGGATCGGGCCCCCGATGATTGCTCCCAGATACTGCTTTTTTACTATGATGGGAATTGCAATATTCACCATATTCTCAGGACAGAAAAAGATATTAGGCTTTTCCTGGATCGCGCTTTTCGCTGCTGCTAAAGCATGTGACATCTGACATTCTTTATAAAACTGCTTCTGGATGTCCATCGTATCGCAAAAAAGAACTGCCGGATCATGTTCTATAACAATATTTCCCTTGTAGTCTATGATGAAGAAAGGAATCTCCAGAGATTCAGTCAGTCTTTTCTGAGTTCTGGATAGATAACCGTCTTCAAAAAGCCCTTTCAGCGACAGTTCCTTGCTGTGTTCTGTTTGATTGATGTTCATGTCCATAAAGCTACCACCTGTTTAATCTCAAACATTAATTATTTGTTCCTGATTTTTCAACTAGAACTATATTATCATTTAATTCGCTAAAAAAAAATTTGATTTTTTGTGCAATTTCTTATATGTTTTGTCTTAAATTGTTGTGAAATGCAATTTTTTTAATTTTTTATTTGTTCTAGTTTTCAAAAAAATGGACAATTATTTACCTAGTTATTAAAGGAGTCTCTTTGTGCAATAATTCTTGTACTATTCCATCTGTTTTTATGTATTATTCTGTTATTTTTATACATCTTCAGATCCGGCACGAAAAATACAATTACAATCCCGTTATTTCCAAATTCGTTTCATAAAGCTAGCATGTAAAAAAAATGAGAGCGATATCAGAAGAATCTGATATCGCCCTCTATGTGGATCAAGCTTTTATTTATAAGTTATATAACCTGGATGTGAGAGTGTTGAGACCGATTATATAGAATAAATATACTTGAATGACCCGCAAAGGTTGGTTTTCATAAAATAGAGAAATTATTTCAATTTACACTTTTTATAAATGGCATCTGCCAAAATCTTGATTACGCAAACCTGAAGGTCGGACTTCTTGTCCAGCTTCTCCCAGGGGAGATCCAGCTCAGGTCTGCCAAAATGGCCGTAAGCTGCAACCGGCTTATAAGTAACCTTAGTGAGAGATAGGCCACGGATAATACCAGCAACACTGAAGTCAAAGGCTTCTCTTACTGCCTCTTCGATAACCTGGATCGGAACTTCTTCCGTTCCAAATGTGTCAATCTTAATCGATACCGGCTGGGCAACACCGATTGCATATGCCAGGTTGACTTCACATTTTCTGCAAAGGCCCGCAGCAATGATGTTTTTCGCCGCATATCTTGCCATGTAGGCAGCGGACCGGTCCACCTTGGTGGGATCCTTACCGGAGAATGCGCCTCCACCGTGGCGGGCAATTCCGCCGTAAGTGTCAACGATGATCTTCCTTCCCGTAAGACCGACATCCCCTTCCGGACCTCCGACTACGAATCGTCCGGTAGGATTGATATGGATCTTTAAGTAGGTTGGAAGAACAAGCTCTTCCGGAACCACTGCGTTAATGACATGTTCTTCAATATCGGCGCGAAGTTTTCGAATGTCCACGTCAGGACTGTGCTGGGCGGAAATTACGATATCTGTCACGCCTACCACATTGCCCGCCCGATCGCAGGCAACGGTAATTTGTGATTTTCCGTCTGGATAAAGATAGGGAAGTGTGCCATCTTTTCTGACCTTGGTAAGCCTCTGTGTAAGCTTATGGGCAAGGTCTATGGAAAGAGGCATGAAATCCTCCGTCTCATCGCAGGCATAACCATACATCATTCCCTGGTCGCCGGCACCAATCTGGCCGTCTTCCTGAATGACTCCCTGTGCGATATCCGGGGACTGGAGGACGATGTTCGTCATGATCTTACATGTATTTCCGTCCATTCCCTTTTCGACGCTGTCATAACCGATATCAAGAATTACCTTTCTGGCAACTCCTTCCACATCGACCTGGGTCTTTGAAGAAACCTCACCGGCTATGAACACAATCCCCTCGGAAGCCATGGTTTCCACGGCCACGTGCGAGGAGGGATCTCCTGCCAGATAAGCATCCAGCAGGGCATCGGAAATCATATCACACATTTTATCCGGATGTCCCTCGGTTACTGATTCGGAAGTTAACAGAATATAATCATGATTCATATTAACCTCCAATCTTGCAGATCAAACCTTCAGATTCAACAATCTCTTTGAATTCCTGCATCATCTCTTCTTGCGGCTTGGTGATTCCGAATAATTCATAGGCCTTGCCAAGCATCGCATATTTGTTGGAGCCGAGGTCATGATAAGGAAGCAAATGCAATTCCTTAACTCCCGGTAACGAGGATGCGAATCGGGCAATGTCCTTGATATATTCCGGCTTCGCATTGAAGCTCGGAACAGTCGGAACACGGATGATCATCTCCTTGGCCAGGCTGGCAATCAGATGTGCATTCTTCAGGATCCTCTCGTTAGGAACGCCTGTAAACTCTTTGTGGATATCCGAATCAAAATGCTTGATATCCATCATAACAAGGTCAAGGTAAGGAACAACTTTCTCGAGAACTTCCGCGGATGTATATCCGGTTGTCTCAATCGCTGTCGTCCATCCCAATGACTTACAAGCTTTCAGCATGTCGAGAAGGAATTCATGCTGCACAAATGCTTCGCCGCCGGAGAAGGTAATCCCACCGCCGGTCCTGCGGTAAATGGTTCTGTCCTTGTAAAGCTCTCTCATGAGCTCGTCCACCGTCATCCAGGTGCCGGAGATCTCAAGAGCCTTGTGATAGCACACATCAACACATTTACCACACACGATACATTTTGAATGATCGATCTTACCTGGAAGATCCAGATTGGAAGCACCCGTCGGACAAACCACTTCACAGTTGCGGCATCCCACACAATTCTGCGCTTTGAACATTACAACTGATCTCAGTTCCTGTGACTCAGGGTTGCAGCACCATTTACACCGTAACGGACAGCCGTTCAGGAAGACAATGCTTCGAACGCCGGGTCCGTCATTTACGGAGAATCTCTGAACATTGAACACTAGACCCTTTCTGTTTTCATCATAAGATGAGTCCATATTCATAGGTACTTCCTCCAAAAAATGAAAGCCGGGCGAACCGGCCGTTAAGCCGGTTCGCTGTGCTTTATACTATAAGTAATAATACGACCGCCTGCTAATTAGAATGTCTGCTCTGTACGAGCGATGATGTCATCCTGTACTTCCTTAGCAAGTACGGTCCAGTGTGCGGAATATCCAGCTACACGAACAACGAGGTCTTTGTAGTTCTCAGGATGCTGCTGAGCGTCTACTAATGTCTCACGATCGATTACGTTGAACTGTACGTGCATACCCTTCTTATCGAAGTAGTTACGTACAACACCTGCGAAGTTCATAAGACCCTGATCTCCAGCTACTGCGGAAGGTAAGAACTTCTGGTTGTAAAGTGTACCATTGGAGACATTCAGCTGATCAAGCTTAGCTACGGAGTTACCTGCAGCTGTCGGGCCCTTAACGTCATGACCCTGACGAGGGGAGATACCATCAGCCAGAGGAGCGTTGGAGTAACGTCCATCCGGAAGAGCCTGAACATCTTTACCAAACAGTACGTTAGCGGATACAGGGTAGCATCCTGCCTGATACTGGCCACCACGAGGATTTATATATTTCTCTACTTCGTGGCTGTAGATCTGTGTTGCTTTACGAGCCCAGATATCAACAGCGTCATCATCGTTACCGAAGCAAGGTGTTGCATCGAGGATGTTACGGATTCTGTCATACTCTGCTCTCTGAGCATCTGTTAATGCGTGGGAAGCTGTAGCTGTGCGGATTCCGCTGATGCTGGATGAGGATCCGTTCTCAGCAAGGATCTTGCGAACTACTTCGTTGATGATGGATTCCATATCGGAAGCATCAACGTTCTTGCTGGATACTCTCTGCTGTGTAGCTGCTGCTGCCCCTTCCGGAGGTGTACTCATAACTACGAAAGGTCCATCGTAGCAGCCTGCGCCGAGCTCAGCACCGAAGTTGTTCTCCATAGCTTCGTAAATCTGCTGCATTGTGAGGTCTTTGTCCTCGAATACGTGCTTCTTGATTGCGTACATAGCATCACCGGTATCAACGTTACCGAATGCCTGCGGGCCGGTGAAGTTGTAGATTGCTCCACCTTCCATAACTGTCTTACCTCTCTTGATACAGTCATCAACGAGTGCGCTCATGAATGGCAGCGGAGCTCTCTCACGATGAGCGATATCTACGCAGTTGTCAGACTCAACAAGCTTCTCAACGAAGTACTTGATCTGAGTTGTGTAAGCTTCAACAACATCATCCATGGATGTCCACTCGGGCATCGGCTTGCAAACCGGGCCTAACTGCTTGCCATCACGGTTCTTTCCACCATGGATAGCGATATCGAATACCTTAGCGCAGTTGAAGAATGCAGCGTCATGCCATCCTTCTGTCTTATGCGGGCACTGAGGCTCTACACAACCGATGATACAGTAGTTACGAGCGTCAGCAAGTGTAAGACCTCTGTTACACAGAGCCGGGATGATAGCTTCGTCATTGTAGAATGCCGGAACACCCATACCAAGACGGGAAAGCTCACAAGCTCTTAATAAGAACTCGTCCGGTGTCTGGTTGTGGATACGTACAGAGAAGGAAGGAGCTGGCAGTCTTACGTGTGCAGCTGCGTCCATACACATGTAGGAAATCGGGTTTGTGATATCAAGACCTTCTTCGTCCTGTCCGCCAACGCCGAAGTTCTGGAATACAGCGTATCCAGCGAATGCCTGATCAGAAACGTCATCACGGGTCTTATTTACATGGTTAAGTAATACGAAGATACAATCGATCAGTTCCTGAGCGAACTCTTTGTCGATGTCCTTGTCTGCCTCAAGGAAAGGCCACATATAAGTATCAAAACGTCCAGGAGAAATGGAATGTCCGTTAGCCTCGATCTGAACTAATGCCTGTACAAACCAGAAGGACTGGCAAGCCTCCCAGAAGTTTGTTGCCGGGTTCTCAGGAACGCGGTCACAGTTCTTAGCGATCATTTCTAACTCAGCTTTTCTCTTAGGATCTGTGCATGTAGCAGCCATCTCAGCAGCTTTCTTGCTGTATCTCTTAGCGAAGTTGATAGCAGCGTTGTAGGAAACGATAACTGCCTCATAGAAGGTTCTCTTCTTAAGGAAGTCAGGATCATTTCTGTCGAGGTTGTTCATAGCCTCAACTACCTCAGCGATGATTCCCTTGAAACCTTTATTTAAAACTTTGCCATAGTCTACACAAACATGTCCGATTCCACCAAAGTAGTAGTTACCTACTGTGAAAAC
>CAMOYC010000040.1 GCA_946629665.1 uncultured Lachnospiraceae bacterium | reverse complement strand
ATAAGTCCTCGCTCGATTACGCACTATGTGCTCCCATCGAGCGAAGCATAATCTCAATTCCGGGCTATCGCCCTTCATTTCGATTACGCTTGTCGTACCATATGCCCATACGTAACTGCATGCAAGCATGCGTTCCGATGGTCGCATGGTACGGACTTATCCGGAAAGCTCCCAGCCGGACTTGAACCGGCGACCTACGCATTACGAATGCGTCGCTCTACCAACTGAGCCATGGAAGCTTATCGGCAGCATGTCCGCCTGAACGGGCATAAACCGACTTGCTTATTCTACTATATTTTCCAACAAAAATCAACCATTGACAAAGAAAATTATGGATAGTATACTTTGACCATCATTAGTATAGTTAAAAAGGAGAGTTTGGCATGTTAGACAAGATCAAAGAGATTATTTCCGAGCAGCTTAGTGTTGAAGAAGACGAAATTGAACTTGAGACTTCCTTTAAGGAAGATCTGGGCGCTGATTCCCTCGACTTATATGAGCTGGGCAACATTCTGGCAGATGAGTATGATATTGATATCGATGATCTTGAGGAGGAGCTTCTTTCTATTGAGACTGTCGGTGATGTAGTGAAGTTCCTTAAGGCTCACGGAATTGATGAGTAGGGAAGTCTGAGCACAGATACTGTCATGGATAATGACATTCAGATAAGTTGACAGTTCTTGACGAGGAAGTTTCAGTACTTCCTCTTTTTCTTACATTCTTTTTACGTTATAAAAAAATGATTGGAAATTAACGCTGTTTCGTTTATAATGGTAAAGAATGTCATTATGTAGTAGAAAGGAGATTTCTGATGGCTACAGATATTGGAATTGATTTAGGGACTGCGAGTATCCTGGTGTATGTTAAGGGCAAGGGCGTTGTGCTGAAAGAGCCATCCGTAGTTGCATTTGACGTAGATACCAGAAAAATAAAAGCAATCGGCGAGGAAGCCCGTCTGATGATCGGCCGTACACCCGGTAATATAGTGGCAGTGAGACCGTTAAGACAGGGAGTGATCAGTGACTACTCCGTGACGGAGAAGATGCTGAAGTATTTTGTCCATAAGGCAGTAGGCAAGAGCCTTTTCGGAAGAAAGCCCCGTATCTCCGTATGCGTACCCAGCGGTGTTACGGAAGTGGAGAAGAAGGCAGTAGAAGATGCTACTTACGCTGCCGGAGCTCGTGATGTTAAGATCATTGAGGAGCCGGTGGCTGCAGCGATCGGTGCCGGGATCGACATTGCAAAACCTTGCGGGAATATGATCGTTGATATCGGTGGAGGTACTTCTGATATCGCCGTTATTTCCCTTGGAGGAACGGTTGTCAGCACTTCCATCAAGGTTGCGGGAGATGACTTTGATGAGGCGATCGTAAGATACATGAGAAAGAAGCATAATCTTCTGATTGGTGACAGGACCGCAGAGGATATCAAGATACAGGTGGGCAGTGCCTACCCGCGTGCTGAGGAGTCTTCCATAGAAGTCCGGGGCAGGAATCTGGTTACCGGTCTTCCAAAGACGGTGGCAGTGACCTCCGAGGAGACGAGAGAAGCTTTGCGTGAAGCTACCGCACAGATCGTAGAAGCGGTACACAGTGTTCTGGAGAGAACTCCGCCGGAACTGGCGGCAGATATTTCCGACAGAGGTATCGTACTTACAGGCGGCGGCAGCATGCTTCAGGGACTGGAGCAGCTGATCGAGGAGAAGACAGGAATCACAACCATGACAGCTGATGACCCGATGACTGCAGTTGCCATCGGAACAGGCCAGTACATTGAGTACCTTGGCGGAAGATAGGAAGTGAATTCAGAAAGCATGGAACATCTGGAGGGTTATGTCAGCCACATCCGGTATCATAATGAAGAGAACGGATACACCGTTCTTGAGATGGAAACAACCCACGGGGACGAGATCCTCGTGGGATATTTTCATTATATAGATGAAGGGGAGTACCTGAGCGCGGAATGTGAATTCACAGACCATCCGGTACACGGACCCCAGTACCAGATGAAGTCCTATACGGTCAAAAAACCGGAGAACCGGGAGGCCATGGAACGCTATCTTGCTTCCGGGGCGATCAAGGGGATCGGGGCTGCGCTGGCCAAGCGTATTGTCAAAAAATTCAAGGGAGATACCTTTGACATCATAGAAAAAGAGCCGGAACGGATCGCGGAGGTGAAGGGGATCTCCCTGAAGAAGGCCATGGACATCGCGGTCCAGTTCCAGGAAAAGCAGGAGATGAGACAGGCCATGATGTTTCTCTCTGAATATGGCATTGCCAGTCATTACGCGGTACGTATTTATGAAGAGTACGGGGACCAGATGTATGACATTCTGAGATCCAATCCCTACAAGCTGGCAGAAGATATCCACGGAATCGGATTTAAGGCTGCGGACGGGATCGCGGCAAAGATGGGGATCCCTCCGGATTCGGATTACCGCATCTGTGCGGCCATGCTCTATGTGCTGCAGCAGGGGATCGGAGCCGGACATGTATATCTTCCCAGGCAGATTCTTTGCCGCAACGCCGGGCAGCTCCTCTCGGTAGCGCCAGAGTATGTGGAAGACCACCTCATGGAGATGGTCCTGGAAAAGAAACTGATGGTCCGCACTGTGGGTGAGGAAGACCAGGTCTATCTGAGTTCTTTTTATTTTATGGAGCTTAACACTGCCCGCATGCTTCGGGACCTGGATGTGTCCTATCCTGTCTCGGAACAGAGGCTGAAGGAGATGGAAGAGCAGCTGTCTGAGGATGCGGATTTTGAGATCGATCCCATGCAGCTGAATGCGGTGGAGGATGCCATGAAGAGAGGGCTGCTTGTGATCACCGGTGGCCCCGGAACCGGAAAAACAACAACCATCAATCTCCTGATCCGTTGCTTTGAGCTGGAGAATCTGGATATCATGCTGGCTGCCCCTACCGGCCGTGCCGCAAAAAGGATGACTGAAGCCACCGGCTATGAGGCCAAGACGATTCATCGTCTGCTGGAGCTGAGCGGCGGCATCGAGGAAGGAAGCAGCTACCATTTCGAAAAAAATGAAGACTCACCCCTGGAAGCGGATGTCGTGATCCTGGATGAGATGTCCATGGTGGACATCCAGCTGATGAATTCGTTGCTGAAAGCCCTGGTGCCGGGAACCCGGCTGATCCTGGTTGGAGATTCCAACCAGCTTCCCAGCGTTGGACCCGGCAATGTCCTTAAGGACATTATTGATTGCGGCTGTTTTTCCGTTGTCAGACTCAGCAAGATATACCGGCAGGAGGAGACCAGCCATATTGTGCTGAACGCCCACAAGATCAATCGAGGCGAGCAGATCAGCCTGGATAATAAGAATAAAGATTTCTTCTTCTTCCGGAAACCTGATATCCGGTCTGTGATCGGAGGGATGATCTACCTGGTACAGACCAAACTTCCGGACTATCTGGGGGTGACACCCTTTGATATTCAGGTGATGACCCCCATGCGAAAGGGGGAGCTCGGTGTGGAACATCTGAACGAAGTGCTGCAGTACTATCTGAACCCCAAGTCTCCCGATAAGGAGGAGAGGGAAACCCGGGGCGGGGTCTTCCGCGAGGGGGATAAGGTGATGCAGATCAAGAATAATTACAAGCTGGAATGGAAGATCCGGACGGAGAAAGGTTTCAGTCTCGAGGAAGGTCTCGGCATATTTAACGGAGACCTGGGTACCGTGAAGCAGATCAATACCTTTGCGGAGAAGATGACGGTCGTCTTTGATGAGAACCGGGAGGTGGAATATCCCTTCTCCAATCTGGATGAACTGGAACTGGCCTATGCGATCACCATCCATAAATCCCAGGGAAGTGAATATCCTGCAGTCGTTCTCCCGCTCTTGTCCGGCCCGCCGATCCTCTGCAACAGGAACCTGCTCTACACCGCGGTAACCCGGGCCCAGCGCTGTGCGGTGATCGTGGGCAGAGAGCAGATGATCACGCAGATGATCCGCAACGAGACAGAGCAGAAGCGGTACAGCGGCCTGTGCAGATGCCTCAAAGAGAGCATCTAGAAAGAAACGGGGAGAGGGACTTCCTATTCCCGGGCTACGCCGATACAGATGGAACAGATATACACTTTTTTAAGGCCTGCGGCAAGGAGCAGACGGGAGCAGGCTTCCATAGTCGCACCGGTGGTGTAGATATCATCGATCAGGATCGCCGATGCATTGTGGGAACAGAGATGCTTGTATTCCGGATTGAACCGGAACGCTTTCTGCAGGTTGTTAAGCCTGGCCTGGGGACTGAACATTTTCTGAGGAAGTGTGTCCTGGGTCCTGATCAGAAGATTCGGATAATGAGAGAGGTTTAGACGGTCAGCGAGAACTTTGCTTAACAGTTCCGCCTGATTGTAGCCTCTCTTTTTTCTTTTGTTCCGGTGGACCGGGACCGGGACAACCATATCCGCTCCCCAGGAGCTCATGACTTCCCCCTGCCTGTCCACCAGTTCCCCAATAAAAAAATCCGCCAGTATACGGCGGTTCTTATACTTAAAATCCATCATGGCCGGCTTGATCCGGTTATTGTAAAGAAAAACAGACCTTCCTCCATGGAAGCTCTTGGGAAAGATGCGACAGTCGAAGCACAGCTCCTGTTCCGGGCTGGATATCGGCTTGCCGCATTGAAAACAGACCGGCTCCTCTACATAGGAGAGGGACCGGGCACAAGCCGGGCAGATCTTTTTCCCGTAGGCCTGCACTTTGCGGCAGACCGGACATTGTCTGGGAAAAAGGATCTCACCGGCACTCTTTATTATGTTCTGCATATCTAGGCCTTTCCCGTGCTGCCGAAACCGCCCCGGTCCGGACCTGTCAGAGACTCCACTTCCTGAAATTCCAGGGGGGGCTGGTGTTCCATAATGCGGAACTGGCAGATGCGGTCATTGGTCCTGATCCGGGTATCCCGGACAGCCAGGGCCGGCATAAACCACTGGTCTCCGTCACCGCAGTAGGATTCATCCACGACACCCATGTGATTGACCTGAATGATCCCATAGTTTTTAAAGGTGGAAGAACGGGGAACGATGTGGGCTTCATATCCTTTCGGGAGTTCCATGGCCACGCCCAGAGGGATCAGTTTAAACTCCCCTTTTTTCAGGTCAATATCAGCGGCGGCCCGCAGGTCGATCCAGTCAGATTTATCCTCGATATAAGTCAGTTTCTCGATCTTATCTGTGAAATACTTGATTTTGATGGATGGCATAGCAACACTCCTGTTAATTGTCATCTATGGTTATCGGTTCCTCGATCAGAGGTTCTTTCAGACCCTTGCCCAGACGGATGAGACGTTGATTGGAACTTCCCCGGTAGGGCAACTCCAGACTTTTTTCTTCCAGGAGAAAAGGTCCGTCGATCAGCAGGTCTGTTACATCCAGCAGTGCTTCGATCTCCTCCCGGGAAGGGGCATAGCCTTCCGGCCGGAAGGGATGGATCTGTTTCCTTAAGTTCTCGTACGTGTAGCCGGTGTAGGTGATCACATCCCCGCCGGTTTCCTTGATCATCCTGGCCAGGACAGCCAGCGGACCCGGCTGACAAAAAGGTTCCCCTCCGGAAAAAGTAACGCCGGAGAGAAGAGGATTCTCCGAGTACATGGAAAATATCTCTTCCACAGTTTTCACATACCCGCCCACAAAGGGCTGTGTCTCCTGGTTCTGGCATCCCGGGCAATGATGGGGACAGCCCTGAACAAAGATGACGAACCGGATACCCGGTCCGTCAACGATGGATTCTTCCATGATTCCGCTTAAGGAAAGTCTGAGGTCTTTAGACTTCATGCTTTACCCGGTCCTTTTCCTCAGCACGCTTGGCGTTGTTAAAGCGGTCAACGGTACCTACCAGATAACCGGTGATCCGCCGGATCCTGTCAAATCCTACGCCTTCGCCTGCGTTTTGTCTGGTCTTTGTATTCTTTATCGTCATATTCGTACTTCCTTTCTTATTAATATGTATAATATCCTGGCACTATCTTACCGGGTACAGTCATATCTGGGTACATCCGGGAACTTCTTGCGGAGTTCGTTCAGCTTCTCGATCGGAACGGATTCTCCTTCCCTTCTTCCACAGCGGGGACACACATCCCCTATGATGCCGGTGTAGCCGCATACCGGATCCCGGTCCACCGGATGGTTGATGGACCCATAGCCGATCCCCTGTTCCTTCATGTAGCGGATGATCTTCTCAAAAGCGGGCAGGTTCTGACAGGTATCCCCATCCAGTTCCACATAGGATATGTGGCCGGCATTGGTAAGCGCATGGTAGGGAGCTTCCAGCTGGATCTTCCGGAAAGACCTGATCGGGTAGTAAACCGGAATGTGGAAAGAGTTCGTATAATACTCCCTGTCTGTAATCCCTTCAATCTCCCCGTATCTGGCCTTGTCAAGGCGGACAAAACGACCGCTGAGTCCCTCTGCCGGAGTGGCCAGCAGGGTAAAGTTCAAACCGGTTTTTTCGGATTCTGCGTCCAGCTTCTTTCGCATGTGGCTTATGATCTCAAGCCCGAGGGCCTGTGCCTCCTCACTTTCTCCGTGATGGTAACCGGTCAGCGCTTTCAGCGTCTCGGCAAGGCCGATAAATCCTACACTCAAGGTCCCGTGCTTGAGGACTTCGCCGATCGTATCTTCCATATCTAGCTTCTCGGAATCGATCCAGATACCCTGAGCCATCAGGAAAGGATAATTCCTCACCTTCTTGGCAGACTGGATCTTGAAACGGTGGAGCAGCTGGCGGATCACGAGGTCCATAGTATCATCCAGACTCCGGTAGAAGGCTTCGAGGTCCTGATGGGCTTCTATTCCCAGTCTTGGAAGATTAATGGAAGTGAAACTCAGGTTCCCCCGGCCGAAAGTACATTCTCTGGAGGGGTCATAGCGGTTGCCCAGTACCCGGGTCCGACATCCCATGTAGGCCACTTCCGTGTTCGGATCTCCTTCCTTATAATACTGCAGATTGAAAGGAGCATCGATAAAGGAGAAGTTGGGGAACAATCTCTTTGCCGAGGTGGAGATCGCCTGACTGAAGAGGTCGTAATTGGGATCTCCCGGATCATAATTGATCCCTTCCTTCACCTTGAAGATCTGCACCGGGAAGATCGGAGTCTCCCCGCCGCCAAGACCATCCATGGTGGAAGCCAGCAGCATACTGGTTACCAGCCTTCCTTCCGGGCTGGTGTCCGTACCATAATTAATAGAAGAAAATGGTACCTGGGCACCCGCTCTGGAATGCATGGTGTTCAGATTATGGATCAGAGCCTGCATGGCCTGCCGGGTCTGTTTCTTGGTATATCTTCTTGCCTGCTTCACACTGAAGTCATGCATCCTGCGGATCTGGCCGGGCTCTATGCCGGGGAGGTTCAGACCGGAAAGCTTCTTATAAAAGTCTTCTTCCCGCTCCAGGCGAAGAGGATCCGCGATCCCTGCCCGGATCACCTTTTCCAGTGCTTCCGCCTGCTCCCACTCGTAGCCGAGTGCAGCCTGGGCGTAAGCTTTCAGGGCCCGAAAATATTCTTTATTGTAAGTCTTGATGACCCCGCCTGCCATGGCATAGTCGAAATTAGGCAGGCTCTGGCCCCCGTGCATCTCATTCTGGTTGGCCTGAATGGCAATGCAGGCAAGGGCCGCATAGGTCTGGATCGACTGGGGTTCCCTCACGTAACCGTGCCCGGTGGAAAAACCATCCTTGAACAGCTTGATCAGGTCAATCTGACAGCAGGTTTCCGTGAGCATATAGAAATCCATATCATGGATGTGGATATCTCCGTTTGCATGGGCGGCTGCAATCTCTTTGGGAAGTACATGATTCACAATGAAGAACTTGGAGCCTTCCGAACCGTACTTCAACATCGTGCCCATGGCGGTATCGCCGTCGATATTGGCGTTCTCTCTCTTAATATTCTCTGATTCCGAATCGGAGTAGGTCAGTCTGTGGTAGACATCCATCAGGTAAGATTCGGATTCTCTCATCTTGGTGTGCTCAGCCCGGTATAAAATGTAGGCTTTAGCGGTCGTGGCGAAGCCGTACCGGATGAGCATCTCTTCGACCTTGTCCTGAATCTGCTCGACAGTCGGAACCTCCGTGCCTGCAATGGCGGCACAGACTTTCTGGGTAAGGTAGGTGTAATCCTCCGGTGTCATATCATCCCCCACGGCTGTGCTGGCCTGGTGGATGGCATTCAGGATCTTCATGGGATCAAAGGGAACCAGGGTTCCGCTGCGCTTCTGGATCATGCGCCGGTCCGGTTCTTGTACAATGTGTTCCATATTCGTATCCTCTTGTAGTTGTTTTGTCATGCATCCACTATATTTTGTAGCTTAAACAGAGAGTAAGCCCAAGATAAAGTAAATACTTTTTAATACTACACCGAACACATGTTTTTGTCAATAGAATTAATTGTTGTCGGCCCGATAAAATATAGAAGATAATTTTATAAAAAAACAACAATAAACCTACAAAAACGCCTTGCTTATCTGAGAGAAAAGATATCAAGAAGTTATCCACATTTTCTATTCATATTGACCAGTCTTGATAAGATACTTGATTTCTAGGGTTTTTTGTGGTAAATATTCATTTGTCCACTTTGTCCACATAATCCACAGGGGAATGTGGATAACTTATACACAACAAAAACAAACGGTTGACAGAAAAAAAGCGGTCAGCAGAAAGTGATTGACAGAAAATCTTCTTCTATGCTATAGTAATGTGGCGATGGAATAGGTCTTTTTTTTATGCCCTGATTTTCCTGAGAAGGAAGATTGGATGAAAAAAGGCCAGATTAATTTTTTTTTACAGATAATTGGAGGTGGAAGTTTTGCGTGTACGAATCACATTGGCATGTACTGAGTGCAAGCAGCGTAACTACAATACGACAAAGGAGAAGAAGAATCATCCTGAGCGTCTTGAGACCAGCAAGTATTGTAGATTCTGCAGAAAGCACACGGTCCACAAAGAAACCAAGTAATCAGACCATATAAGGAGTGATAATATGAGCAGTGGGCCAAAGAAGAATCGTGGAGACTGGTTTAAAGGTCTTCAGACTGAGTTCGGCAAGATCACCTGGCCTGATAAGGACACCCTGGTCAGAGAGACTGTCACTGTGACGACAGCATCGATCATCATCGGCGTCATTATTGCCACACTGGATATGGTTCTGCAGTACGGAATCAAGTTCCTGATCTAGTCGGATCACGGTCGGAAGATGAAGATCCGCGATTGATACAGTATGGTTTTACGAAAAAGGTTAAGGTGAAAGTATGTCAGATCTGAATAATGCAGACAGAACTGAAGACAGAGCGAAGAATGCAGACTGGTATGTTGTCCACACCTATTCCGGCTATGAGAATAAGGTAAAGACCAACATCGAGAAAGCAATTGAGAACAGAAAGCTTCAGGATCAGATTTTCTCCGTAAGGATCCCCATGCAGGATGTCCTGGAAGTGAAAGAAGAAAAGGACTCCGAGGGCGGAAGCAAGAGAGTGACCAAGCAGGTTTCCAAGAAGATGTTTCCCGGATACGTGCTGGTTCACATGGAGATGAATCCGGACACCTGGTTTGTTGTTCGTAATACTCGCGGTGTCACAGGTTTTGTCGGACCCGGATCCGAGCCGGTCCCTTTATCCGAAGAAGAGATCCGAAACCTGGGAATCGATGTAGATGAGACAGAATCCGCACCGGAGAAAGTTGTTGTCAACATCGATATCAAGCCGGGAGATCATGTGCTGGTAGTTTCAGGAGCATATGCGAAAGACACTACTTATGAGGTACTCTCTGTGAATATGGAGAACCAGACTGTCACAATCCCGGTTATGATCTTAGGTAAGGAAGTACAGTTTGAAGTCGGCTTCCTGGAGATCAAGAAGTCCGAACCGATAACGTAAAAGTCTAAGTTAAGAAGTCTCTCAGGGAGACTTTCAAGTGGGAGGGAAATCCCCGCAATTACCACAATAGGAGGTTAAGCTATCATGGCAAAGAAAGTTACAGGTTATATCAAGTTACAGATCCCGGCAGGAAAGGCAACACCTGCACCACCGGTTGGACCTGCTTTAGGTCAGCACGGTGTTAACATTGTCCAGTTTACAAAAGAGTTCAATGCAAGAACAGCCCCTATGGGAGATACCATCATCCCTGTAGTGATCACTGTATATCAGGACAGAACATTCAGTTTCATCACAAAAACACCACCGGCTGCGGTATTATTAAAGAAAGCCTGCAACATTAAGTCCGGTTCCGGCGAGCCTAACAGAGTAAAGGTTGCTACCATCTCTAAAGATAAGGTTCGCGAGATCGCAGAGACGAAGATGCCTGATCTGAATGCGGCAAGCATTGAAGCAGCCATGAGCATGGTTGCCGGAACAGCACGAAGCATGGGCATCGTTGTTGAGGACTGATCGAAAGATCATATTTTAAGTCAGAATATCAGATGATTTTTATAGATAGTGGGAGGGTCGCTCCCGATAATACCACAGGAGGTTCTTATAATGAAAAGAGGAAAAAGATATCAGGAAGCTGCAAAGCTGAGAGATAAAACTAATTTATACGAAGCACCGGAAGCCATCGCCATCGTTAAAAAGGCAGCCAGTGCAAAGTTCGATGAGACGATCGAGGCACATTTAAAGATGGGTCTTGACGGACGTCACGCTGATCAGCAGATCCGTGGTGCAGTTGTACTGCCTCATGGAACCGGCAAGAAAGTTCGCGTTCTCGTTTTCGCGAAGGGTGAGCAGGCAGACCAGGCTGCAGCAGCAGGCGCTGATTACGTAGGAGCTGAGGAGTTAGTTCCGAAGATTCAGAAAGAAGGCTGGATGGAGTTTGATAAGTGTGTAGCTACACCTAACATGATGAGCGTTGTTGGACGTCTCGGACGTATCCTCGGACCGAAGGGTCTCATGCCAAACCCGAAAGCCGGAACAGTAACCATGGACGTTGCGAAAGCAGTTCAGGAACTGAAAGCCGGTAAGATCGAGTACAGACTTGACAAGACAAACATTGTCCATGTACCGATCGGAAAAGCTTCCTTTACAGAGGAGCAGTTACAGGAAAACTTCCAGACATTAATAGATGCGATCGTTAAGGCAAGACCTGCAGCAGCAAAAGGTCAGTACATCAGAAGTGCCACAATCACCTCCACGATGGGCCCTGGTGTTAAGCTTAACGCAACAAAGTTCTAATGAGAGCGGATTTTCGCACGATATAAGAACATTTCAGGCCGTCTTCCTCGCGAAGGCGGCTGTTCTTTTTTGCTGCCCCATATAATTTCTTTCTTGTATGGGAGTATACTTTGTTGTATCATAAGACATATATGTGTAATTAAGGACAGGGAGACGTTTTATGATTAAATGTACAAAAGAAAACGCGCAGGAGATTTTTGACTATATCGGTAAAGATTACGGCAAGTGTGCCTATCTTTATATTGATCTTAAAAAGTACGGATTTGATAACGAGAATGTGAATATCTGGTACCAGAAAGAAGAGGACCGGATCAAAGTGCTGATGTTCCAGTACTACAACGGCATGCATGTTTTCAGCCGGGATAATATCTTTGACGCGCAGGATGCCGCAGCCCTCATTGAGGAGAGAAAGCCGGCTCTGGTGTGCGGTATGGGAGAGACGATCAGCCAGATCAAACCATTTGTTTCCGAGGAAGAGTATGAGCCGGAGTACGGTGATGTTGTTCGGTTGGAAGAATACAACGGGATCGCCGGAGACGACGTATATCTTGCTTCCCGGGAAGAACTGAAGGAAGTTGCCCAGCTGCTGGCTGAGGATGAAGAGCTGGGAGGACCTTACGGGTTTGACCTGCTTTACAAGCAGCTGCTGGAGAGATATGATGACGGATTCGGAAGAAGCTGGATCAGAAAAGATGAGACCGGCGTGATCTCACACAGTGCAACTTACGCAGAGAACGAGGACCTGGCCGTGATATCCGGCAGTATTGTCAGACCGGACCATCGGGGCAGAGGCGAGTTTGCGGGCCAGCTGGGCGCAACATGCCGGGACCTTCATAACGAAGGCAAGGAAGTGATTTCCTATCTTTATGACGAGAGAGCCAAAAGGACGAATTATAAAGTAGGATTCCGGGTACTTGGTGAATGGGCGAAATTGATTCGAAAGTAAGGGGTAGATGAATGAATCCGATGCATGAAGAAATCCTGATGATGCTCAAGGAGATTGATGCCATCTGCAGGAAATACGATATAACATACTATGCAGCCGGGGGAACAACGATCGGCGCGATCCGCCATCGCGGTTTCATTCCCTGGGATGATGATGCAGATATCTATATGACGAGGCAGGAGTTCCTCCGCTTCCGCGAAGCGTTTAAACAGGAACGGCCCAAGGATCGTGTCCTGGAATCCACCATGGATAATGACTATTATCCGGCGACCATTCCCAGGTATATTGATGACACGACAACCATGGTCGGAAAGTTCCATGTCCTGAACACATGCTCTGCCGGTATGGTGATCGATGTGTTTATCCTGGATCCCGTTCCGGACGATGAGGAAGCACAGAGAGAATATATTGCCAAGCTGTTCGTATATTCTGATTTTGTCATGCCTTATTACATGTACAGCCTGAGGACAGATGACAAGTACCTGGAACTGTACGACCACTATAAGCAGATCGAGAAGGAAGAAGGCAGGATCAAGGTTCTTCGGCTCCTCGAGAAAGAACTGTTCTGCCATCGGGAGGAGGACTGCAACCATTATGTTCTTCGATGGGGAACCCTTCCTCACGTGTTTAAGAAAGAAATGTTCGGGGAACCCATTTATTTTGACTATGAGGACATGCAGATCCCGCTTCCGAATATGTGGTATGAGTATCTGGTCCAGCTCTACGGTCCCAAGTGGATGTACATTCCCTACCATGACGACCAGGCAGCTCACAGCCATATCATAGATATTGAGCACAAATACACCAATTACCTGATCGACGCAGATCGTTTTATCCCTAAGGAAGAGACATTGGAACTCTATCGGGAACGAAAGGTCAATAATATCCACAGAAACCAGAAGCTCAGACCTTACCAGAATTATGTCACGATGGAGAATCGGGGAGCGATTCTGGCAGCGCAGAGGAAGTACGAAGAGCTTAACGGGATCGACATGGAAGCCCTCTTTGAAAAGAAAGCTTACGGAGAGGTTGTGACCGGTTTTGGCAAGTATCTGAGCTACCAGCTCAGCACCAACTATATCGGAGCGATGAGGCACAGCCAGATGTACCGTTTCCGCAACAGGATATTTATCCCTCTGGAAGACGACAGACTGTATATGCTCCTCTATTCCCTACTCATGACCGGCCAGTATGCAAGGGCCAGGACTCTGGCAGACCTCCGAAAGAAGGAAGGGCCTCTTGGCGATGATCTGAAAGCTGTGGACGAGAAGATCACTCTGGTCTATGATATCTTCCAGTCATTTTATTCTGAAGATTATGACAGGACCCTGGAACTGATCGGCCGTCTGGAAGAAAATGAACAGGAAAGCATGTCGGATATCATCAAGATGCAGCTGCAGATCCATATTGCTTCCGTGGACAGTGATGAAGCAGCCAAGGTGATCGGCGAGGTGGAGAGTCTCGTTAAAAACTTCCCTGATGACGCAGAGTATCAGAAGATCCTTGGAGACTACTATTTTAAAGCCGGGGAACCGGATGTGGCCAGGGAATGTTATGAACAGGCAGAGCCTGGGCTTGCAAACGGGATGATGCTGCTGGATATCGCGGATAAGATGGGCATTGAACCCAACTATGATACCCAGGACAGACCGGAACTTCTGAACCCCATCCAGATGGAACAGCAGAAGCTGCTTGCCGAACTGGATGCCCTGTGCAGGAAATATGGCATCAAGTATAATCTTTACGGTAAGTCACTCTGGTATGCATGGTACCTGAACAGTTTCCCTCCGAACAACTATGCGACGATCATCATGACGCCGGAGAATGCCAAAGCCTTCCTTGCGGCCTTTGAGAAGGAACAGCCCAAAGACAGAAGGCTGAACTATGCCATGAATAATGAGGACCATCACTCCTTTACGATCGATTATGTCGATGACGGATCCACCCATATTTTCTGGCAGTATCCGGAGAATATCACGTCTATGTACGTCCGGATCTATATTCTGAAGCATGTTGATAAGAATAAAATGAAGATGCGCCAGGTGAGACTCATGGATACCGCCCTGGCTGTCAGAAGAGAAAGACTCGGTGATGACAAGAAAAAAGAAGGCTTATGGCATAAGATCATAACCGCGCCCATGTATCTTGTGTACGGCAAGCGGAAGCTGGCGGCTAAAGTTTTTGAGGCTTATCTCAATATGGAGCCCAAGAAGCCGGGAAGCGGCTATTTCCTGACGGAGTCGGATGCCACCAGAAGTTACGGAAAGAAGATGAAGGCGGTCTATTTCGATGAGCCGGATGAGTTAGAGTTCCAGGGACTTAAGTTATTTATTCCCTGTAATATGGAACGATACCTGAAAGATTACTACGGCGTGGATCCGGAATTGAAGCACAAGCCGGAGAGTGCCGCTCTGAAGCCTATGGCCTTTGTGGACTGCGATATCTCCCCGGAGGAGTTCCTTGAGGTGGCGAATACGGAAGTCCATGATATGAAGATCTATCAGGACTACCTGGAAGGCATGGAGATGACGGATGATATCAGAGCCTTCAACAAAATGGTCCGCCATAACATCGCGATCCTTCACCGGGCAGAAGACCGGTTCAAGCTCTATCTGGAATATATGCCTATGAAAGAAGAGATCATGGAAGCATATAAGAAAGAAGACGTAGAACGGCTGGATATCCTCTTTGAAGACTATTATGCCAAGGCGAAGCATAATCTTCATTATCATAATCTGGGAATCTACTTTGATCCGGATATCTTCGAGGCTTTCCTCTACTGCCTGCGCAATACCAAGCATAAGAGGATGGCGGAACGGCTGGAAGAGTCGATACCGGAAGAGCATCTGGAGCCGATTCAGATCCTCGATTAAATTGTTCCTTAAAAATTATTCCTTGACAAACGATTCGGTGGATGGTATTCTCTTTGGGTACGAACGCCGAAGACAGCAGGTGCCGGATGGCATAAGTGGATACGCCTGCCGAGGAAGTTTATTCATTTTTTTTATCATGGAGCGCGAGCCTGTGATAGATGTGATGATATTATGCTCCCCGTCTTTGGACGGGGAGTTTTTCCGTTTGCCGCTCCCTGCGGCAGCTGAGCGTCGGTACACAAATTTTTTAAGGAGGTGCACCAGGACAATGGCTAATGTTGAGTTGAAGCAGCCTATCGTTGATGAGATTAAAGCCCAGTTAGATGGCGCTAAATCTGTGGTAGTTGTGGATTACCGTGGTATTTCCGTAGCTGATGTTACTGAGCTTCGTAAGCAGTGCCGTGAGGCTAACGTTGTTTACAAAGTTTTCAAGAATACTATGGTGAAACGTGCAGTAGAAGGTACAGAGTTTGAAGGAATCACAGCAGATCTTGAGGGAACTAACGCATTTGTGATCTCCAAGGAAGACGCTACCGCACCGGCCAGAATTATTGCGAACTTCTCAAAGAAGAATAAGGTTTGCAAGCTTAAGAGCGGAGTTGTTGAAGGTACATACTATGATGAGTCTGGTATCAACACCATCGCAACGATCCCGTCAAGAGAAGAACTTCTTGCGAAGTTCCTCGGAAGCATCCAGTCTCCTATTGCTAACTTTGCACGTGTGATCAAGCAGATTGCAGAGCAGCAGGAAGGCGGCGCAGAGGCTCCGGCAGAAGAAGCCGCAGCTGAATGATCAGGTATTATATCGAATGTGGCCGGAAGGCCGGGCTGTCAGTCAGCCGCAAAATAATTATTAATGGAGGAAATATAAAATGACTACTCAGGAAATTATTGAAGTTATCAAAGGTTTATCCGTATTAGAGTTAAATGATTTAGTAAAAGCTTGTGAAGAAGAGTTTGGCGTTTCCGCAGCAGCAGGTGTTGTTGTAGCAGCAGCAGGTCCGGCAGAGGAAGCAGAAGAGAAGACTGAGTTCGACGTTGAGTTAACAGAGATCGGCGGACAGAAGGTTAAGGTTATCAAAG
>CAMOYC010000039.1 GCA_946629665.1 uncultured Lachnospiraceae bacterium | reverse complement strand
TTTTCAGGCGTATCCGCCGTTATTTAATCTGCCGCCTAAAGCGGCTTAAGAAGCCCGTGTTTTTAAACATGGGAGGTTCACCCTTAACTGGTTTTCCTATATAATATGAGTATCGAAGCTTTTGAAAAAATAAATCGAACACTTGAGAAAACCAAGGAGGATGATGCGGAATGAAACGGGAAGTTCCCTTAAAGGTAACGATTGCACTGATACCGCTGGCGATGGCGCTGTGCGCGTTCGGTATATATCGCGGCGAGGTGGATATAGTGCTTGCAAAGGCGATCAATATATGTATGGAGTGTATCGGCCTTGGGTAAAATGAGAAAAGCAGTCCAGGCCGCCTGGGGGATCCTGACAAACGCGTACATCAAAGGATTTCTTCCGGGAGATCCTGTGATCTATCAGGGACCGCTGAAAAAACTGTGTGTACCGGGTATGAACTGTTATTCCTGCCCGGGGGCGCTGGGATCCTGCCCGATCGGGTCGATGCAGGCCATCTTTGATGGCAGGACGAGGGGCATTGCGGCCTATGTGATCGGTTATATGGCCACCATCGGCCTCTTTGTCGGCAGGTTCATCTGTGGCTGGCTCTGCCTTTTCGGCCTGATCCAGGAACTGCTTTACAAGATTCCGACACCGAAACTGACTGTGCCTGAGAAGCCGGATAAGATCCTACGTTATCTGAAATATGTGATTCTCCTGGTCATGGTATTTTTACTGCCCTTCTTCTACCGCAGCCAGTACGGAGTAGGAGAACCATTTTTTTGCAAATATATCTGTCCCGTGGGGACCCTGGAAGGAGGCATCCCCCTGGTCCTGCTCAACAGCATGATGCGGGGAGCCCTCGGCTGGCTGTTCCGATGGAAATTCCTGCTGCTGATCCTTTGCATCACAGGATCCATCTTTATTTACCGGCCCTTCTGTAAGTACATCTGCCCCCTGGGAGCATTTTACGGGCTCTTCCAGAAGGTGAGCCTGATCCGCATGAGGCTGGATCAGGAAAAATGTGTGGACTGCGGCATCTGCGCCAAGGTCTGCAAGATGAATGTAGACCCTCATAAGAATCCGAACAGCAGCGAATGCATCCGCTGCCAGGACTGCATCAAGGCCTGTCCCATGCATGCCCTGTCTATGAAGATAGCCCCATCAGGGGACGGTTCTCCGGTTGAACCCAATCAAAGAACTGCCTCCTGATCGACAAGGAGAAAGAAAATGTCCAAAGAAATCCAGGTCAAAAAGATGACCGATATCATTGCCGCTTTCGTGGGATACACCGGCATCCATCTGCCGGATGATGTCCTGGCGAAGCTTACCGAACTGAGAAGCAAGGAAGACAGCCCCATGGCCGGGCTCATCTACGATACCATGTTCCGCAATATTGAGCTTGCCAAGGAACTGGACCGTCCATCCTGTCAGGATACCGGCGTCCTCCAGTTCTGGGTGAAATGCGGGACCGGCTTCCCCCTGATCAATGAGCTGGAAGCCCTGCTGAAAGAAGCTGTCCTTCAGGCGACAAGTGAGACCCCCCTCCGTCACAATGCGGTGGAGACCTTTGATGAATACAATACAGGAAACAATGTCGGGAAAGGCATTCCCACCGTCTGGTGGGACATCGTTCCGAACTGGGACGGCTGCGAGGTCTACACCTATATGGCCGGCGGCGGCTGCATGCTGCCCGGCCACGCCATGGTCCTCATGCCCGGCGAAGGCTACGAGGGAGTGACCCGTTTTGTCATGGACCGGATGACTTCCTACGGACTCAATGCCTGCCCGCCCCTCCTGGTCGGCGTCGGCGTTGCAACCTCTGTGGAAACCGCGGCCATGCTGTCCAAGAAGGCCCTCATGCGGCCCATCGGATCCCACAATGAAAATGAGAGGGCGGCCAGGATGGAGAAGTTGCTGGAAGACGGCATCAACGCCATCGGCCTGGGTCCTCAGGGTATGGGAGGAAAATACTCGGTTATGGGAGTTCATATTGAGAATACTGCCCGCCACCCTTCCACCATCGGCGTTGCGGTAAACGTCGGCTGCTGGAGCCTCCGGCGAGGACACATTATGTTCGATAAAGACCTCAATTTCAAGGTTGCTTCCCACACAGGTTTCACCATGTAATACGGAGAAGGAGGATAAGAAAATGTTAGAGATCAAAGATAGTAAGAAAATACTCACGACCCCTATCTCCGCGGAAGACCTTAAAGATATCCATACAGGAGACATCATCTATATCAGCGGCAGCCTGACAACCTGCCGGGACGATGTCCACCGCCGCGTGGTGGAAGAAGGCCTGACCATCCCCATAGATATCAGAGATAAGGCTATCTTCCACGCCGGGCCAATCATAAGAACCTTGGGCGAAGACCACTACGAAGTAGTCTCCGTTGGCCCCACCACCTCCATGCGGATGGAAAAATTTGAATATGAATTTGTCAAAGAAACAGGTGTGCGCGTTCTCGTCGGCAAAGGGGGCATGAAGGAGAACACAGTCAGAGCCTGTCAGGAATTTGGTTGCATCCACTGTGTCATCCCGGCAGGGAATGCGGTAGTCGCCGCTATCTGCGTCGAAGAAGTTGTCGATGCCCAGTGGCTGGACCTGGGAATGCCGGAAGCTCTCTGGAGCTGCCGGGTCAAAGAATTCGGCCCTCTGATCGTATCGATCGACACCCACGGCAGCAACTATTTTGAAGAGAAAAAGATCGAATACAATAAACGTAAAGAAGAAGAGATCGCAAAGATCAACAAGGAAGTCGGATTTATCAAATAACAGTTTTTCCGGCAATATTTTTTACGCGAGGAGGTGAATCAGATGATACAGAATACTTATGACCGTGGATGGCGGAAGAACCTGACCCAGGAAGATATCATGATGGTGTTTCAGGAGGCCTATGAAAGAGGCCTGGCGGCGGCTCCGACAGGGAAATGCGCGGATTATATCCCGGAGCTGGCCAAGGCAGATCCCGGAACCTTTGGGATCTATGCTCTCGATAAGCAGGGAAGAAATCTTGCACTTGGAGATGTGAATACGCGTTTTTCCATGCAGTCGATCTCCAAGGTGATCACTCTGGCGGTGAGTCTGAAATACAGAGGCTTTCGGGAAACCTTCTCCCATGTGATGATGGAACCGTCCGGAGATTCCTTCAATTCCATTCTGAAACTGGATACCACCAGCAACCTGCCCTTTAATCCCATGATCAACGCGGGAGCGATCCAGACGGTCAGCTTTCTGTCCGATGAATTCGCCTTTGAGGACCTGCTTCAGTTTTCCAGAGAGCTGTGCATGGATCCGGACATCTGTCTGGATGAAGCAGTCTACCATAGTGAATGTGAAACAGGAGACCGGAACCGAGCCATCGCTTACCTTCTGAAGAGTAAGGGAGTTCTTCCGTCTGATCCGGAAAAAACGATAGATCTGTATTTTAAGATGTGTTCCCTTTCGGCCTCTGCCAAATCCCTGGCCGGGCTGGGTATCATACTGGCTAATAACGGGGTGAATCCCTTTAACCAGAAGCATTGGCTGGCCCCGGTGTATGTGCGCACGATCAAAAGTATCATGTTCACCTGCGGTATGTATGATTTCTCCGGCGAGTTCGGTGTCAGAGTAGGTATTCCGGCAAAGAGCGGCGTGGGAGGCGGCCTGGTCTGTGCGGTGAAAGGTCCATACGGTATTGGCCTCTACGGTCCGGCCCTGGACCGGTTCGGCAACAGTATTGCCGCTGTAAAGGCAATGGAACACATTTCCCACCGGCTCGGTCTACACGTGTTTGTTGATTAAAGGAGAGAAAAGAATGAGTTCAAAAAAACCTATCATAGCTGTCCCAATTGGTGACCCCGCCGGTATCGGCCCGGAGATCGTTGCCAAGGCTATCGCGGATCCTCATGTGACGGATGCGGCAGACGTGATCGTGATCGGTGACAGACAGGTGATGGAGAATGCGATCGCCATCACCAATACCGGCCTGTCCGTTCATCTTGTGGAGGGCCCTGACCAGGGAGATTACCGGCCGGGCATCCTGAATCTGATCGACTTTGACAATATCGACCAATCGGTCTTTGCTTACGGCCAGGTCCAGGCCATGTGCGGCAGGGCTGCCTATACTTATATTGAGAAAAGCATTGAGCTGGCCATGGACCGCAAAGTGGATGCGGTCGCCACCACCCCTATCAACAAAGAGAGCCTGCATGCAGCCCAGGTTCCTTTCATCGGACATACGGAGATCTTCGGGGCCCTAACGGATACCCCCAATCCCCTGACCATGTTCGAGACCAGGGGACTCAGGGTATTCTTCCTGTCCAGGCATAAGTCCATCCGGGACATGCTGGAAGATATCACCAAGGATAATATAAAAAAATGTGCCAAAGAGTGTTTTGAGGCCTTGAGAAGACTTGGCGTGACCGAGGGGACCATGGCGGTTGCCGGCCTAAATCCACACTGCGGAGAACATGGTCTTTTCGGCTGGGAGGAAGTCAATGAGATCTCCCCGGCGGTCGAGGAACTGAAGGCAGAAGGCTATGATGTAGCAGGCCCCATCGGGGCCGATTCCGTTTTCCATCAGGCGGCCATCGGCCGCTATAACAGCGTCTTGTCCCTCTATCATGACCAGGGCCATATCGCCACCAAGACCCTGGACTTTGACAGGACCATATCCATCACCAACGGGATGCCCATCCTACGTACCAGCGTGGATCACGGCACGGCCTTTGATATTGCCGGCAAGGGGATTGCCCTGGGGATCAGTATGTCGGAAGCGATTCTGCTGGCGGCAAAATATGCCCCGTATTTTCATTAATGAAAGAACCAGATCAGAGAAACTGATTGATATAGAAAGGGAGGTTAGCAGATTATGAAAAAAATATGGAGACTATGTCAGATTACCTTGTTTGCTCTCGTGATAGCAGGAGTCTGCAGGGTACCGGTGTGGGCGGATGGTTCTCAGCCGGAAAATTACAGACTGCTTTTATGGTATGACTATTACGGTGCTGATTCCAATGTTAATGTGAAACAACAAGGTGAGTTCTCGTCGACGAAGCCAATCAGGATTAAGTATGGAAATAAACTGATAGAGGCAGACACAGCCAAGGGTTATATCCCACGTTATTTTGAGCTGGATGAGGGCTGGGCAAACGGAACACAGATTACTCTGCAGGATATCCCTGCCCCGGATGGTTATGAGTTGTGTTTCTCCCACCAGCCGACATTTCAGATCGGAAAGGGCATGTATGAAAATCAAGATCCGGCCAATAAAAACGTAGATATATGTATTCCTGTCAAAAAGATTGGGGAGAAAACGAATTTTTCTCAGTCAAACATCCTTGTAAACATTTTGTTTACCATTGATAATGGATCCCGTCAGTATAAATATACCGGCAAACAATTAAAACCTCCGGTAGAAGTATTTCTGAATACGATCCCTCTACGGGAAGACATTGATTATACCGTAAGTTACGGCCCCAATAAGGAGATGGGTGAAGGTACTGTCACGGTGACCGGGAAAGGAATTTTTACCGGGAGCAGGACAAAGACATTCGACATTTTATCCTTCGGATCTGTGATTCCCGGTAATTCCGCAGTTCTGCCCAATGGTTCCGTATTCAATCTGGGCAATGTGAAGTATAAGGTGAAATCATCAAACACCGTTACGATAACAGGATTAAAGAATAAGAAGAAATCTGTGATCAAGGTGCCCGATACTGTAAAAAAGGGAGGGAAAACCTACAAGGTTACTGCTATTGCTGCTAATGCATTTAAAAACTCCAGTGCGAAATCGGCAGTGATCGGCAAGAATGTTGCTTCTATCGGAGCCAAAGCATTTTATCACTGTAAAAAACTACGTAAGATCACGGTCAAAACCAGCAAGCTGCGTTTAAAGAAGATCGGGAAAAATGCTTTTAAAGGCATCTATAAGAAGGCAAAGTTCAAGGTTCCGAAAAAGAAGATCAGACCGTATAAGAAAATATTCCGCAAAAGAGGGGCGGGGAAAAAGATCAAAGTGACCAGGTAACCGAAGCCTCCTGCAAAGGATAAAAAGAGACAACCAAAGATATTTAAAAAATGCCCTGCATTCCTGCAGAGCATTTTTTATGATTCTAGAGTTCCCCCTTCAGCTCATCCAGAGTGCGGGGGGTGTAGTCCATATAGGGTAACATAGCGCCTGTATTGGCCATGCGGAGGATGTCATCTCTGACATAGAGCTCACGCATGAGTCGTTTCGCGTTCTTTGTGATATTCCATTCATAGGAACTGTGCACATGACCATAGAGGTGGTAAGCACCGAAATAATGGTCCCGGAAGGAGAGAATGGGATAATGACAGAGGATGACCTTTCGGCCTTTGTCCTCAATCTCCCGGTAGTCGGCGATGTCTTCGAGCCGATCCGCCATCTTGCGGGCGGATTCCACCGGATCATGATTGCCCAGGATGAGGGCTTTCCGGCCGGCCAGCTGGTCAAGGATCTCGGCCCATCGTTCGGCGGGCCCGGAACAGAAGTCTCCCAGGATCCAGGTGAGGTCATCGGGCCCTACAACCTGGTTCCAGCGTTCGATCATGACCTGGTTCATCCGGTCCGCACTGTCGAAAGGGCGGTCGTCGTAAGGAATGATATCCGCATGATCGAAATGCATATCCGCAATATATCGTATCTGCATAAAGACGCCTCCTTGTTCATTTTCTTTGTTACTTGCTCGCTTCCAGCAGCCGTTTGGTGTAGTCTTCTTTCGGGTGATTATAGACCTCTTCGATGGTTCCCTGTTCCACGATCCGGCCGGCTTTCATGACCAGGACCCGGTCGCAGAGCTGATATACCACATTTAAGTCATGGGAGATGAAGAGGTAGCTCAGGTCCAGCTCATCCCGGAGGCTTCTCAGCAGCTTCAGGATCTGGGCCTGGATGGTAACATCGAGAGCGCTGACCGGCTCGTCGGCGATGATAAAACGGGGCCGGCGGATGAGGGCTGCGGCGATGCTGACACGCTGGCGCTGGCCGCCGCTCAGTTCTTCCGGTTTCGCTTCATAACACTCTTCCGGGAGCTCCACCTTGCGGAGCATGTCTCCCACACGTCTTTTCCGTTCTTTTTCATCGTATTTGCCGAAGATCCTCAGGGGTTCCTCCACAGACCACCAGGCACTGTAGGTCGGATTCAATGAGCTGTAGGGATCCTGGAAGATGATCTGCGGACGCGGGGTATAGTGGATCACTTCCCCCTGCTCCGGCTTCAGCAGACCCAGGATGACACGGGCCAGGGTCGATTTGCCGGTTCCGCTTTCCCCGACAAGGCCCAGGATCTCTCCGTGACGGACGTTAAAACTCACATCGTGCAGTACTTCATGATAGGTTCCGCCGTGACCGGCAAAACCCCCATCTCTGTATCCGGCACTGACATTTTTTACTTCCAGAACAAGTTTCTTATCTTCCTGCTGACTCATGAGCCCTCCTTTCTGATGCGCGTCGGGATGGCATCGATGAGTCTCTTTGTGTAAGGATGCTGAGGGTTTAAAAAGATCTCATCCGTCAGGCCTTCTTCCACCAGGCAGCCCTTCTGCATGACCGCGACTTTGCGGCAAAGCTTGCGCACAACATTGAGGTTGTGGGAGATGAAGAGCATGGACATCTTTCTCTCAGCGTTGAGTTTTTTAAGAAGTTCCAGGATCTGGGCCTGGATGGTGACATCCAGGGCGGTGGTCGGCTCGTCCAGCAGGAGGAGCGAAGGTTCGGTGATGATCGCGGCCGCAATCATGGCCCTCTGCTGCATTCCGCCGGAAAGCTCATGA
Source organism: uncultured Lachnospiraceae bacterium (assembly GCA_946629665.1). Lineage (GTDB taxonomy): Bacteria > Bacillota > Clostridia > Lachnospirales > Lachnospiraceae > Anaerobutyricum. The sequence continues at coordinate 8,500 of CAMOYC010000039.1, read as the reverse complement.
GGATATTTATCATACACGGCTTCTGGGTCTCTGAGTTCGACGGATTCCATCGCCTTTATGACTTTATCTTTTCGGGCCTGCCGGTCCAGTTTCGTATGGATCCGGAGGGCTTCTCCCACCTGTTCACCGACTTTCATCAGGGGGTCCATGGAACTCATGGGTTCCTGGAATACCACGCCGATCTTCGTGCCGTGGATCTTTCTTAAATCGGACCGTTTGGCGTGGAGCAGGTCCTGCCCATCCAATAAAATGTCTCCGGAATAGGTACATTGTTTTCTGGGGAGAAGGCCGGCAATGCTCATGGCTGTGACAGATTTGCCGCTTCCGCTTTCTCCCACAAGACCTAAGATCTCTCCATCTTCGATGGTCAGGGATACTCCGGCGACCGCTTCCCGGTCCCGGTTGTCAAACTTCACATGCAGATCTTTGATGACCAGCATATCAGACCACCTCCCTGTTCTCAGCCTGAAGGCCTTCCCCGATCAGTCCTACGCCAAAGACCAGAAGGATGATCGACAGGCCGGTAAAAATGGCATACCAGGGGCCTGCTTTCAGCATGCCCTGGGCTTCGGAGAGCATATAGCCTAAAGAGGCATCCGGCGGGGTGACGCCGATCCCCAGAAAGCTCATGCTGGCCTCAGCCAGAACGGCGTTGTTAAAACCGATGGTGATGGCCGGTAAGAGGATCCGGAGGACATTGGGCAGCATATGGACAAACAGGATCCTACCGCTGCCTGCCCCCATCAGCCTTGCACTGGTGATATAATTCATGTCTCTGAGAGAGGCAAAGGCGGTCCGGGTCACCCTGGCAAAGCTGGGGATAAAGATCAGGCCCAGAGCCAGTACGACATTGTATTTTTTTCCCGGTCCCACCAGACTGATGATCAAAAGTGCTAACAAAATGCTCGGAAAGGCAGTCAATACATCGTTAAGCCGCATCAACAGTTCATCGATCACGCCGCCGAAGTAACCGGTTACAGCACCGATGGTGGTACCTGCAACAGCGCCGATCGCAACTGTGGCGAGAGCGATGGACAGGGTTGTTCCGGTTCCCTTCAACACCCGGCTGAAAATATCCCGGCCGAAATTGTCGGTTCCGAAAATGTGACTGGGGCTGGGTGGCTGAAATCTGCCGTATTTCATGGCTGTGGGTGAGTAGGGGGTCCAGAATACGCCGATCAGGGTGATGGCCAGGATGATTCCGGTGATGATAAGACCCACCACAAGGTAGCGATTCATTTTCTTCTTCATGCCAGGTCACCTCCCAGTCTCAGACGCGGGTCGATGGATTGGTTGATCAGGTCTGCCAGAGTTCCGGCAAGCACAACCCAGAAGGCCAGGATGACAACGATGGCCTGGACCACCGGATAGTCCCGCTGGGCGATGGAAAGGACCAGAAAACGTCCCAGGCCGGGAATTCCAAGTACCTGTTCCACCACGATCGTGGCAGCAAGGATTTCCGCCATGGTCTGTCCGAGGAAACTGACGACCGATGTCAGGGAGTTCTTTAAGACATGGGTTACCAGAACACTCCGCCGATCGTTGCCCCGGCTGATGGCCGTGCGGACATAGGCTTTATTCATCTCGCTGACTATGGTGCTCCGCATCATGCGGGTTGTCATGGCGATCCGGGGAATGGAGAGGCAGATGGCACCGAAAAAGAGGTGCAAAAATGCCGCTCCCGGCTCTTCGTAAAGGTCCGGAAAATCTCCGGGGCTGAATACCCTGAAAAGGATGCCGAACACATAGGAGAGCAAGATCCCGGTAAAGAAGGGCGGGATGGCCATGCATAACTGGTTAAAGCTGGTCCGGATCCATTCGAAGGGTCCTCCTCCCCATTGATAAGAAAAGATTCCCATGGGAATGGAGATGATAACGATGAGGGCAAAGCTGATCAGACTCAGGAGGATCGTGATCATAAGCTTTGATCCGATCAGATCCCAGACCGGCTGGCGGTAACTGTATGAGATTCCCAGGTCACCGGAAAAGAAACCGGTAAGCCACTTAAAATAGCGTAAAAAGAAAGGCTGATCCAGCCCCAGCTCATGGCGCAGCGCGTCCACCTGGTAGGATGGAGCGTTGGTGCCAAGCATACTGCGGGCCGGATCACCGGATATGAGTTCAAAAGCCAGAAAGGTCAGAAAGGACACCAGAAGCATGGTAACCACAAGCATGCCGATCCGTTTCAGAACATATTTCATCATGGTTTATTTCTCCCACTTCAGTGTGCTGATATCAAGAACGTAGATCGGATAGAAAGTGAGACCGGAGAGGCCCTTTCTTGTCGCTACCAGATCAGCCATATCCTGAAGATATACATTCGCAGCATTTTCTGTCAGATTCCGTTCCAGCTGGCGGTAAAGCTCAGTCTGTTCTTCATCATCGGTGGCTGCCAGAGCTTTCTTCAGGATCTTGTCATAGTCTTTGTTGCTGTAGTTGGTAAAGTTGTTTCCTACGATACGCTTGTCGCCATCCCCGAAGGCTTTTGTACTGCCAAAACGGTCCAGAAGCTTGCGGGCGGTCATGTTATCGCTGGTCAGACCGGTGATGGTGGTCTGGAATTGTCTCTTATCATAGACCTTATCCAGCCAGGTGTTCATGTCAATGGGTTCCAGGGTAGCCGTAATGCCGACTTCCTTGAGGATCTCCGCCAGGATGGTGGCCGCATTCACATGGGGCGTGTAGTTGCTGGGGACGGTTATGGTCATCTTAAATCCATTCGGATAGCCGGCTTCTTTGAGAAGCGCTTTCGCCTTCTTGATGTCAGGCTTATAGTAATCGGTCAGGGACTCGTCATAATATTTGCCGAAAGAAGGGAACATGGAAGTGCCCAGAGGGGTGCCGTAGCCGTCAAAGCCTGTGTCGATCACCATCTGTTTGTCGATCGCATAGCAAAGAGCCTGGCGGACCCGTATATCGTCAAAGGGTTTTTTCGCATTATTCAGGTAGAGTGCCTGCACCAGGTTCATGTTGCCTTCCATGATGTCGAAATCACTTTTATCGATCTGGGCAATCTGGTCGGAGGACAGGTGGGGAACCACGTCCAGAGCTCCGCTCTGAAGGCCGGTGATCAAGGCTTCCGCCTTCTCCAGCACTTTAAAGGTGACTTTATCGATGCTTCCGCCTTCTCCCCAGTAATCGGCATACTTCTCCAGTACCAGGCTGTCCTGGATCTTCCGGGATACGAATTTATAGGGGCCGGTGCCGATCGGCGCTGTCTCCAGATCTTTATAATCTGCCGGGATGATGTAGGCGTTCATGATGAATGCCAGAAATTCATTGCTGGGTTCGGAAAGGGTGATGACAAGTTTGTTGCCGTCGCCTTTTATTTTCTTGATCACAGAAAGAGCATCCAGCTGGGCAGCTGCATCCTTACCGTCCCTTCTTCGATTGATGGAGTAGATCACATCTTCCATCTCCACCGGGTCTCCGTTGTGGAAGGTAACACCCTCACGAAGAGTAAATGTGTAAGTTTTTCCATCTTCGGATTTCTCAACCTCTGAGGCAACAGCAGGTACGATCTCGCCCTCTGAATTGGGCTTTACCAGTCCTTCAAATACATTGAACAGGATCTCTTTGGTCCCTGCCACTGTCATATGATCGGGGTCAAGGCTGTCAAAATCCTGAGCAACACCAACAGCCAGTGTATTCTTTGCTGCTCTGTCGTTTTTCTTGCTCTGACTGTCGGAGGTCTTCTTACCGCAGCCGGCAAGCAGGGTCAGTGCCATCACCGTCACCAGGGTGATTGCCATAAGTTTCTTTCTCATGGTATGTCTCCTTTCATCACTGCTCATTCGGGGTCAGTGTGCATGAGATGTGCAGCGGCATTTGCAAGCCGCTAATTTGTTTGCCAAGCTGATTATACAATACATACCATGGAAAGGCAAACAAGGATTGGAACAGATTATTGCCAGATTATTGCGTCTGTTTGGATGCTTGTCAGGACCTTCCATCTGCGATATAGTAAACATGAATATAACAGGATTTACGGCCATGCCCTATAGTGTTTCTGCTGAATAGAAGAAGAAAGAAGGAATAGGATGAAGCGTAATGAAATATGGCGGTCTTACGGGACCGATCATAAAGAAATGACCAGGCGCCTGCTGACACAGGCCCGCCTTGAGGACCTGCTTCCGGCTCCCGGGGCCAGGATCGCGATCAAACCCAACCTGGTAACGCCGGCTCCCGCGGAATTTGGTGGGACCACCCACGCGGAAGTCGTGGCGGGGATCATAGAATATCTGCAGGAGCGGGGTTACAGGAACCTGGTGATCGCTGAGGGCTCCTGGGTAGGAGACCGGACAGCCCAGGCTTTTGAATACTGCGGCTATCACACCCTGGAAAAGACCTATGGAGTCACCCTTCTTGATACACAGAAAGAAAAAGGAGTCTCCAGGGATTGTAAGGGAGTTAAACTCAACATCTGCCGGTGTGTGGACGACTGGGATTTCCTGATCAATGTGCCGGTCCTGAAGGGGCATTGTCAGACGCACATCACCTGTGCTTTAAAGAACATGAAAGGCCTGATCCCCAATTCAGAGAAAAGGCGGTTTCACACTATGGGTCTCCACACCCCGATCGCCCACCTGAATACCGGGATCCGTCAGGATTTTATTGTTGTTGACCATATTTGCGGAGATTTAAGTTTTGAGGAGGGAGGCAACCCGGTTACCAGAAACTGCGTTATGGCTGCCATGGACCCGGTTCTCGTAGATGCTTATGTCTGCTCCCTTCTCCATTATCAGACGGATGAGGTGCCCTATATCGGAAAGGCAGCTGCCCTGGGAGTGGGGAGCTGTGACCTCGATACCCTCCGGCTGATCACCTGCGAGGGAGAACCCATGGAGGATCTTCCCGCGAAGAGCCTTCTGGATGTCAGCTATGCCGTGGATGAGATGGACTCATGCAGCGCCTGCTACGGTACCTTGATCCCGGCCCTGGACCGGCTGAAAAAGGAAGGCCTTCTTGAGAAACTGCCGGGACAGATCAGTATCGGCCAGGGGCACAAGGGGCAGACCGGCCTGCTGGGTGTGGGCAACTGCACGGCAGGATTCAGACATTGTATCAAAGGCTGCCCACCCAGGGAAGAAGAGATATACGAGGGGCTGAAAGAACTGGCCCTGCAGAATGAATAAAAAGACAGGGGGGATAGGATGGCTGCCGGCGGCGGGATCATCTTGCATATCGATGTGAATTCTGCGTTTCTGAGCTGGAGCGCACTGCGCCTTCTGGCCTCCGGCAGTGAGGTGGACCTTCGGACGATCCCCTCCATCGTCGGCGGAGACCAGACGACCCGGCACGGTATCGTGGTGGCCAAGTCGATCCCGGCAAAGAAATACGGAATCCACACGGCCGACACGGTGGCCAGCGCTTTTATGAAGTGCCCGAACCTGGTTTCCGTGAAGCCGGACCATGCTTATTACAAGAAGAAAAGCAATGAGCTGATGGATTACCTGAGAACATTTTGTCCGAAGATCCAGCAGGTGAGTGTGGATGAATGCTATATGGACTATGAACCGATCCAGGATAGGTACAAGTCCCCGGAGGAAGCGGCCCGCATGATCTGTGACGGCGTCCGCGAGACCCTGGGCTTTACGGTGAATATCGGGATTTCCGACAGAAAGGTCCTGGCCAAGATGGCTTCCGACTTCGAGAAGCCGGACAAGGTCCACACCCTTTATGTCAGGGAGATCCGGGAGAAACTGTGGCCCCTCCCCATTGGCCGTCTCCACATGTGCGGCAAGAAGACTGCGGAAAAAATGGAGCAGTTCGGGATCCGGACGATCGGTGACCTTGCTGTCGCCGACCGGGAAAGGATATTTGCCCTGTTTAAGCGCCATGGCCGCCTGCTCTGGTCCTATGCCAACGGGATTGATTCATCCAGGGTGGAGACCCGCAGCCGGGAAGCCAAGAGTATTGGTAATTCGACGACCCTGCCAAAGGATGTCGAGACCAGAGACCAGGCCGTTCCGGTCCTGGACCGGCTGGCCGGGTCAGTGGCAGACCGGCTTCAGAAGCACGGTTTCCTGGCCGGACAGGTCAGCGTGGAGATCAAGTACGCTACTTTTGTCTCTGTGAGCCACCAGACGACACCGGATGTCCCCATCAATGATAAAGGTGCCTTGCTGGAAGTGGCACTCGGCCTGTTCGATGAGCTTTGGGACGGGTCACCGGTCCGCCTTCTCGGAATCCGGACCGCCAAGTTCCGTAAAGAGGATGAGCCCTACCAGATGACCCTTTTTGAGTATCAGAAGGAAAGGGAGCAGCAGGAGAAGAAAAAACAGGCCAAAGAACAGAAGGACCGAAAACTGAAAGAGGCGATTAGCCGGATCGAGAGAAAATTCGGATCCGGGGCCATTACAAAAGGGCCGAAGGGATAATGATCTTTAAAAGGGGAAAAGAATGAAAGTGCATTTTGAAGAGCTGGACCAGGCTGATGACCGGGTGATCGCCAGGATCATAAGAGATAATCTGGAAAATTACCATCTGGATATACCGGGTACAGCTTACTATGATCCGGAGCTGGATCACCTGAGTACTTACTATAGAAAAGACAACGGAAAAAGAGCTTATTTTATTCTCAAGGATGAAGACGGGAAGGTGCTGGGCGGCGTCGGCATGGCAGATTTCCCGCCGGTTCCCACCTGTGCGGAATTACAAAAACTTTATCTGTCGGACACGGTCAAAGGCCTGGGCCTTGGCTACAAACTGATGGAAAAGATTGAGAGTGAGGCTGTTAAGCGGGGATATACCGCTATGTATCTGGAAACCCACAGTAATCTGGAGGCAGCGATGCACCTCTATGAGAGAGCAGGGTATGAGTTGATCGACCGGCCGGAATCGGTGGTCCACACTACCATGGACCGGTTCTATTATAAGCAGTTGGTTTAAATCTCCATGGCAGAGGAAGAAAATGAACAGGAAAGAGTGGAAAGGAATTCTGTTCGCCCTGGCGGGCGGAACCATGTGGGGTTTTTCCGGCACATGCGGTCAATATATATTTGCAAACAGCAATATCCAGGCGGACACCGTCACAGTGATCCGGCTTCTGGGTGCAGGTATCCTCCTGTGCCTGTATAATTACATAAGACAGGGCAGAAAGATCCTTGCAATCTGGCGGGAACCGAAAGATGTGATAAGACTGATCCTTTTTGCGACAGTCGGCCTCACCTTCTGTCAGTATTCCTATCTGAAAGCGATCTCCTATTCCAATTCCGGAACAGCAACGGTGCTCCAGTACTGCGGCATCATCCTGATCATGATCGTCACCTGTTTTCTGGGGCTGCGGCTTCCGGCCATGAGAGAAATGGCAGCTCTAATCGCTGTGCTGCTGGGCGTGTTTTTCCTAGCCTGTCATGGCGACCCGGGCAGCCTTGCCATCTCCCGGCCTGCGCTTCTTTGGGGAGGGCTTGCGGCCCTCGCGTTGATGCTTTACACCATGTTGCCGGGCTATCTTCTTGCCAAATGGGGGTCGGTTATCGTTACCGGTTACGCCATGCTGATCGGCGGGATCCTTTTTGCCCCCGCAACCAGGGCCTGGACAGTCAGACCGGATTGGTCGCCCCGGCTCATAGCTGCGACTGCAGCGATCGTTTTGCTGGGGACGGTGGTCGCCTTCAACTTTTACTTAAAAGGGGTTGAGTTATGCGGCCCGGTAAAAACGTCCATGATCGCCTGTGTCGAGCCGGTGGTGGCAGCCGTTTTATCGGCAGTCTGGCTGAAGACTGCCTTTGTCCCTGCTGATCTTGCGGGTTTTGCCCTGATCATTGCAGGTGTCCTGCTGGTTTCATCGGAATCCATGTGATGATTGTGTGACAGTATCTCTTGTATCATAAGGTCAGATATGATGAAAATGTTTGTCGGATGGCAACAATTCATAAAGGAGGAATACCTATGAGAGAGAAAAAATTTTTATTTTTAACAGCAGTCACAGCAGCTCTGATGGCGGTAGTCGCAGGATGCGGAACCGCATCGGCACCGGCCTCGGAAAAAACGACAGCGCAGGCAGCTCAGACTCAGGCCGCAGTAGACCTGGACAGCCTGGATCCTTCACCGGACTGGGTTGGCAAACTTGATGCAGCAAAGGACGCAGACCAGCTCTTTGTTGTGGCAGGCGTCGGCCAGACGACAGCATATGTTTCCATGCACCAGAAAGATGAGAACGGTAACTGGAAAGAGATTCTGACAACACCCGGATACATCGGCAAGTACGGCCTTGGCAAGACCAAGGAGGGCGATGCCAAGACTCCGATCGGAGAGTATCATTTCAATTACGCTTTCGGTATCGCAGATGATCCCGGCTGCGTATTCCCTTACCAGAAGGTAACGGACGATGATTACTGGTCAGGAGACCAGAGAGAAGGATACCATTACAATGAGATGGTAAGCATCAAGGATCTTCCGGATCTTAATACGGATGATTCCGAGCACATCGTTGATTATAACTATCATTATCAGTATTGTATGAACATCAGCTGGAACGAGGACGGCACACCCGGCA
>CAMOYC010000038.1 GCA_946629665.1 uncultured Lachnospiraceae bacterium | reverse complement strand
TTCCAAGCCCTTTCCAGTACTCTGAATATCAAGGCGACATTTACTCCGTCATCCTATGACCTGGAGTTCTCTGCCAAGGAGAATGGAAAGATCCACGGTAATTATTACAATAAGGGAGAAGAAGGATCAAAGATCTCATCTCCTGAGACAATCCCTGCCGGAAAGAGTGTCAAGCTCACAGCAGAACCGGAGGAAGGTTATGTAGTCAAGCAGTGGACCATCCTCGATGAAAAAGGAAAACCTCAGGTCTACACAGAAAATGGAGACCGTTACACGGCAGACTATCTGATCATCGACAAGATGGACAAGGATTACATTGTCTCCGTTGAATTCGAGCCGGAAGAGATCTACACAGTAACCACCAGCGTGGTGGACGAGACAGGCAGACCGGTACCGGAATGCAGTATCCGTGTCGAAGGTATGAATGAGGATGGTACAGTCAAGAAGGGTAAGAGCCTGGAATTCTTCGCGGTCCTTCCGGATGTTCCGGAACGGGACATCGTCAAAGAATGGAGACAGTACACCTCGGATACCGACTACAAGGTACTCCAGGGTAACAAAGAATCCTACAGAGTAAGCAGTGTTCAGAGTGATCTGCACATCGAGATTGAAGTTGCCAAGTTCGGAACAGTGGCGCTCCATTTTGAAGCAAAGACGGATGATGGAAAGACCCTGACCGATGTGATCACTGCGACTGCAAACGGAGGCACTTTAGCAAACGGCGGTGAATATGCGAAGTTCATCGAGATCCTCTTTGAAGCTTCCAATATTCCTGATAAGTACCAGGTTGTTAAGTGGACCTCCCGCACAAAAGGAACGAGCGAAAAGATCATTGCCGAAGGAGCAGATTCCACGACATGCACCTTCTCGTCACTGGAGCAGGAGACCTGGGTGACCCTCTATCTGGAGGGAAGAGTCAACCTGACCTACAGTGCAGGAGATCATGGAAATCTGACCAGTCAGGAGTTCAAGAGCGGCGACTACTTTAACAAATACCGTAAAGATGACTTCACATTCGTGATAAAACCGGAGAAGGGATTCGAACCGGATGCCGTCACGATCAATGGAAATTATCTCCGCTATGACACGGAAAAGATTGCCGACAGCAGCGATGTGACCCTCATGGTCCGCGCACCGAAGGGCGGTTTCAATGGTGATGTAGATGTTCAGGTAAGCTTCAAGGAAATTCCGAAGACGAAAGCGGAAGCAAGACTTTATAATGACCGAACCGGAACACACGGAACCATCGAAGCATCTGTTTCCAGAAACGGAGCATCAGAGTATGCTGATTCTGTAGCTGCATCGGAAGATACCGTGCAGATAGAGAATATCTATCGCGACAGTCAGCTGTCCATCATTTCCAGACCGGAAGACGGTTACAGCGTCTGGTCCTGGAATGTGAACGGGGAGGATATCAACCCGAACGACCTGCCGGATGGCTTCTCGCTGAAGACCACCAAATCTGCCGATGATACTCTGGTGATCACTGTAACCCAGGAACTCATCGATAAAGGTGAGATCAAGGTTGTGGCGCAGAACAGCCTGTCCGGAGGAATCCTGAAGTTCGGTGCCAAGGACAATATCGGCGGATCTGTCACAGCATTTAACAACGTTGACAAGAAAAATGTCAGATACGGAACTATCTTCGGATCTGCTGCGGAAGTAACTTTCACAGCAACCGCCGAAGAGAGCTATGAACTGGTTGACTGGGAGGTTAACGGAAAGTCCCAGAAGGCTGATGGAAAGACATTCACTTACACGGTTTCCGGAACCGAGGATACCGAGGTAAGAGCAGTGTTCAAACAGCCGGTACCGGTAGAAACCAGGAAAGTGACATTTGCAGCCATCACGGATGACGGTCAGTCCCACGGAGGACTCCGGGCAACCGTAAGCAAGATGCCTGAAGCACCCGGAAAGGGCTACTATAGCACTGCAGACTACAAGAAGGGAGACATCATTGATTCCGGCAAGACTCTGGATGTGACTACAGGTGTTGCATTCCGGGCAGAAGCGGATGGAGGATTCCGGATAGCGGGATGGTACAGTGATGAAGCCTGCACCAGGGAGCTGTTCGACGGAAGCGAGGAGAAGAGCTCTTACGAGATCAGTTCTCTTATCGAAGACAGCACCGTGTATGTGAAGTTCATTCCAATTGAAGATTTCACCATTAAAGTCACAAAGAAGGGTACCGGCAAGGGAACCTACAGTGTGGCTGTCAATGGGAAGACCTTGAAGGATGAAGAGATTGTGAACGGTGAGTTTAAGGTATCACGGCATGACAGCGTCCTGATCACCGCAAAACCGGAAGATGACAGTAATTACGTCTCCGCATGGAATGACAAACCGACCGACAGCAAGACCTTCGAGATCGCGGATGTACTGAGTGACCAGAATGTATCTGTGACCTTCAGTCCGATGGAACTGATGGATGTCCGGTTCATCCTGCCGGAGGGTTACGATTCTGAAGAAGGTTCTGTTAAGGTCAACGGCGAGGGCGTCAATGCGATCAGCAGACCCGTTCGTCTTATCGCCGGCAAGACAGTTGTATTCGCGATCACTCCTCATGAGGGACAAATGATCCACAACTGGAAGGTCGTGTACGGAGAGGGAACCGTAACCGAAGGAAGCAAGCTGGGTCTGGAGAATACCCTCACCTTGGAGAATCTGACCACCAGCGCTACGGTATTCGTTACCCTTGAGAATATCGTGACCCACCATATTCCGACCGTCAACGATGATACCGAAACATACGATATCAAGACCGTCACGCCGACTCCTGATGTTGTCAATAAAGAAGATGAAGTTCGTGATCGAGGAAGGGTAGTCATTGAGATCAGTCCGTCAAGCGATTATGAGATTGATGAAGTCATCGACCATAACACAAACGAGAACGAGAAGAGCAACATCGTTGAAGTGAAGAAGGAGGACAAAGGCAGAAGGATCATTGTGACGATTACCAATATCCGCGCTGATGTGGACCTGGAGGTCAAGACCAGCAAGCACGTGGAACAGGAGACCAAGCCCACTGAGAAGAAGACAGATTGCACTGTCCGGATCAGGAAGGATAGCCGAGGCAAGATCATTGTAAAGAATTCTGCAGGGAAGTTGATCGCGTCCGGTACGAAGGTTCCGAAGGGAACCAGACTGACCGTTACTGCGAAACCGGTTGCCGGATGTGAATTCACTGTCTGGAACAAGCCGCTTTCCGGACCGAAGAAGACAACGACCCTGAAGGTGAACAGCGATGTAACCCTGAAAGCAACCTTTACAAGGCTTCCGATCCTTACCAAGGTGACCGTTAAGGAGAATTCCGCGGTGATCAGATGGGGCAAGGTTGCTGAGGCTGAACGTTATATAGTCTATCTGCAGAAATGTGACAAGAGCAAGAAGTTCACAAGAAAAGCAAAGACGACTACCGCTAACGTTCGAACCTGTACCGTGAAGAAACTGAAGAACGACAAGGATTACAAGTTCAAGGTTGTTGCACAGAAGAAAGTGGACGGCAAGTTCAAGACGATCATTACCTGTATCGACGGCCACTTTGTAACAACAGCAAATGCCAAGAAGACAAATGCCAGGGCTGTGACCGTGAACAAGAAGTCTCTGCTTTTGAAGAAGGGGAAAACGTTCAAGATCAAAGCCAGGATACAGAAATCTTCTGATTCCAAGGAGCTTCTTGACAAGACCCATGGCGCACCGATCCGTTACAAGACCAGCAATAAGAGGATTGCAACTGTCAGCAAGGGCGGCAGGATCAAAGCCGTCTCGACCGGCAACTGTACAATCTATGCATATGCGATCAACGGAGTCTGCAAGAAGATCCAGGTGACAGTCAAATAGGAACCGGAGATTCCTCATGATAGCTGATCAATTGATCTGATAAGGGCCGCTCTCGATAAGGGAGCGGCCTTTTTAACAGGCAGTTTAAACAGATTCAAGGACAGCCATTTCCTCACTTATGATATCTTCGGTAGCTGCCATGGCCCGGAGAGTCATCTCGAGCAGCTTATCAAGTTCCCAGCCAAGCTGGGCTGCGCCCCTTTCAATGACTTCTCTGGAGCAGCCGGCAGCAAAGCCTTTACTTTTGTACTTTTTCTTAAGTGACTTTAATTTCATATCTTTGGTACTTTTGGAAGGTCTCATCAATGCAGCCGCTCCAATCAGACCGGTAAGCTCATCTGTAGCGAACAGAACCTTCTCCATTTCATGGACAGGTTCCACATCAATCGTTTCTCCGCATCCAACGGTAATTCCGTATCCATGGGAACAAACAGAGTGGATGATGTCATCGCTGACTCCTCCCTCTTTTAACAGTTCCGGTGCTTTGAGACAATGTTCTTCCGGATACAGTTCAAAATCGATATCATGAAGAAGTCCTACAATCCCCCAGTACTCTGCCTGTTCTCCATACCCAAGTTCATTCGCGAACCATTTCATGATGGCTTCTACGGTAAGGGAATGCTGGATATGAAAAGATTCCTTGTTGTATTTTCTTAATAATTCAAAGGCAGCATCTCGTGTTATCATCTCATTATTACTCATATTCAAACGACCTTTCTATTTCACAAATCTGTATTTCCTGGTAATTCGATAGGTTTATTATTATCATAATCCTAGTGATTATTCAAGAATCATTTTCTCTATTGCTGTGAAATAGAAGTTCATAATCCGTAATATACACCATTTCTTTATCGTGTGGTTTGTATTATATTATAGGAAACCAGGACATTTCTTTACAAAAAGAAAGGCAGGGATGAAAAATGTCAGACAAGAACAAACGATCAAAAACACTGTTGATCATGGCTTGTGTTCTTGGAGTTGCAGCTTTTGTTTTTCTTCCAAAAGCAACTTCAAGAAAATCTGACCCGGCAACGGATAAGCAGATTGTTAAGACCCAGTCCTCTACCGGAAAGATAACAGATTCCGGGGAATCAAGCGAAACAGCGTCTACGTCAGTAAAGAAAGATGAGCCAGTATCTACTGTATCAAAGAAAGAGGAAACAGCGACGACTTCTCCTAAGAAAGATGACAGTGAGCATCAAAACCTGAAGCCCGAAATCGATCCGGATGATTACGATCTTGAAGGATATTACGAAGATAACCGGGATGAGTACGATGACATTGATGATGCTTATGACGGCTTTATGGATGATGAAGACGCCTGGGAAGATTATTGATGGTTTATGATCGAGGAAGAATACAGTGAAAAAAGAGAATCTGAACCGTATAATCAAATTGCGCCATGACCTTCACAGGATTCCGGAACTGTCCATGCAGGAAGAGAAGACAAGGGATCTGATCACACATTTTCTTAGAAACAACACCGGATTAGAGGTTGTGGAATGTGAGGGATGGATGTATGCCGTCAAGGAAGGAAAGAAAAAAATGCCTTCGATCGCTTTTCGTGCTGACATGGATGCGCTGCCGATCCAGGAGGGAGATTCCTTGCCTTATCATTCCCGCCATGAGGGGATATCCCACAAATGCGGTCATGACGGACACAGTGCTGCCCTGTGCGGGCTTGCGCTGGAGCTGGATCAGATGGAGACAGACAGGACAGTCTTTCTCATTTTTCAGCCCGGTGAAGAGACCGGACAAGGGGCAAGAATCTGTAAGGACCTGATCCGGGAGAAGAATATAGCCGAGATCTTTGCCTTCCACAATCTTGGCGGCTATCCGGAGAACCGTCTTATTTATAGAAGAGGTCTGACCCAGCCGGCTTCCGAGGGACTGAGAATCAGTTTGACGGGCCAGGCTTCCCACGCCAGTGCCCCGGAAGAAGGAAAGAATCCGGCAGGAATGATATCCCGTCTTGTCCTGAAGGCAGAGGAGCTGACGCAAAGAAAGTCAAAGGGGATGGCTTTTATTACCGTAACAGGAATCAAAGTCGGTTCCGGAGATTTTGGGATATCTCCCGGAGATGGCGAGCTTTGCCTGACCTTGCGTGCAGAAAACGAAGATGAGATGAAACAGCTGGAAGAAGATCTTCTGGATTACGCAAAAGAGCTTTGCAGCCAGACTAAAATAGATATGGACTATAGGATCCTGGATTATTTTCCGGAAACAAGGAACCATGATGCAAGTCTCTTACGGATTTTGGAGGTGGCAAAGACACTGGGCCTGGAGACAGGACCAATGGATGAATTATGGCGGGCGTCGGAAGATTTCGGATGGTATCTGCAGGAATGTCCGGGAGCTATGGTATATATTGGGAATGGGGAGGATTATCCGGGCTTGCATACGGTAGAATATGATTTTAATGATCATATTCTTGAGACCGCAGTGGACCTCTTTAAGACATTAGTCAGCATGAATTGAAAATGAGGCAGGATTACCGAGAAAGTAACCCTGCCTCTTACTATATTATTTTTTGAGTTTCAATCCATCTTTAAACGCTTCGCCTACGCGTTCAGTAACTTTGTAATATCCATGTGTATAGGGGTCAAACGCGATCGCATTAACAAGAGATATATCAAGTTTCCCATCAACCAGTACGCTTTCATCAGCAGTGACATTGACAACTTTTCCGATCACGCCGCATCCGTATTCATTGTGCTGATACTCAATGAACTCGCATTCCAGACAAAGGGGAAATTCATTGATGACAGGGGCGTCCACAGTTTCCGCCTTGCTTGCGGAAAGACCACTGCGGGTAAATTTGTCAGCAACTTTATTCCCGGATTCCACTCCGAAATAGTCTGCCTCTGTGATATGAGCAGCATCGGCAATGCTGACAGTGAAAGCGCCTCTTGCCTTGATGTTTTTTACGGTCTTATGGGTTTCGGTCAGGTTAAGAGCAACATTTCCTCTTTGCTGCATCGTTCCCCAGGCTGCGTTCATAACATTAACACTGCCGTCTTCATTGTAGGTTGCAATCATCAGGACAGGCATAGGAAAGATACCTTCAGTGATGTTTAATTTTGTTCTCATATGGAGCACCTCATTTCTTTTGCTGAATTGACAGGAGAAAATATCTTTACTATAATTGTAACCATACCGGAAATAAATTCAAGTACTGAATTACAAGAAAGGTACTATCTCAGAGGAAAGTGTATGATAAAGCAATATATAGAAAATGCAAATTTTGAAGATACAGGTTTCAGCTATACTTTGTCGCTGATTTCAGGAAAACATAAGATGGTGATCTTATATTGCCTGATGGAATTCGAGGTAGTCAGATTCAATGAATTAAAAAGATATCTGAAGAATATCTCGGATAAGACGCTCAGCACTAATCTGAAGGAACTGGAGGCAGACCGCCTGATCATCAGAAAGGAATATCCTCAGATCCCTCCGAAGGTGGAATACAGCCTGAGTGAGCGCGGCAGATCATTGATGGATGTTCTGGACCAGTTATGCATATGGGGTGAAAACAACAGAGACTAGAAAGGGGAAGGCAGAACCGATGAAAGAGCAGCTTGCAACGGAAAAGAAAATGTATATTCTGGGAACAGGGCATGCCACGGTTTCAAAATATGTGAATACCGCCTGTGTCCTGGATAACGGGAAGGAATTATTTCTGACAGATGGCACCGGCGGCACGGATATCCTGCATTGTTTTGATAAGATGGATCTAGATTGGCGCAGGCTTCACCATGCTTTTTTATCCCATGAGCATTCAGACCATTTTCTTGGAATGGTCTGGGCAGTCAGGATGGTCGCAGAATACCTGGAACTGGATGATTATGAAGGGGATTTTTTCCTCTACGGACATGGTGAAGTGCTGGATAAGGTGCGGGCCGTGTGCCGGATGATCCTGAAAAAGAAAAGTCAGGATTTTATGGATCGAAGGATTATCTTCGTTCCGGTCTTTGATCAGGAAGAAAGACAGATCCTTGACTATAAGTTAACATTTTTTGATATAGGATCTAAGAAAGCGAAGCAGTACGGTTATCATCTGCAGTGGGAAGACGGAAGCCGACTTGTTTTTGCGGGGGATGAACCTTTAAGTCCGGAGGGTGAAAAGTATTGTGATCAGGCAGACTGGCTGCTGCAGGAGGCTTTTTGCCTTTACGATGAAGAACCCCTTTATCATGCTTACCAGTTCAGTCATCAGACGGTAAGGGAAGCAGCCCAGAAAGCAGAAAAGAATCACGTGAAGAACCTGCTTCTGTGGCATACGGAAGACGGAACCTTTGGAAAAAGGCGGGAATTATATACCAGGGAAGCCGGGGAGTATTATCACGGTCGTATCTGGGTTCCCGATGACGGTGATATCATCGAATTGTGACCGAAAAAAGAGGAGAGTCACCAGAACCGGACAGGAGGAGTTTTTGAAAGTCAATCATGGAAAAAGATGGTACCGGACTATGGTCGGGTGCCATTTTTTGAATTGATGAAAACGATTTCGCTTTAGCCCTTGACGTACCTGTTGATTTATGGTTAATTCTTAATAATACAATAGGTGTATTGGGTCAAAATCCTGGAAGAGAATGGGGATCGATATGATCGGCTTTGAGGAGCTGGCAAAGCATCCTGAAGAAAATGATACAAAGAACCCGGATACTAAGAATCCGTTTGAAGTGGATCAGGTGAGAAACAGTATCTGCAGGAATAATATCATCTATAATATCAGTACAGAAGGAAATGTCTTCGCTGATATTGAGGATAAAGATAGCTGGTCCGAGGAATACGGAAAACTGTATCCGGACAGAAATGAAGTAGCAGATTGTTTTCATTCTATGATCGATAACATCGGCTCTGATTTTATTCCTGATGCAGATATCATGGCAATCTACGAAAAAGAGAAACAAGAATAACGAATATGAAAATCATGGTCAGTGCCTGCCTGGCAGGTGAGAATTGTAAATATAACGGCGGGAATAACCGAACTGAGAAGGTCCTGCAGCTGATGGCTGAGAATGGCTTTCGTTGTATTGATGTGGAAGATCTGGAAGAAATCCATGATGATATTATGATATGGAAAAAGAGGTGAAAGGAAATGGGTAAAAAAACAGGAACAATAGCAATTGTACTGGCGGTGATCGCACTTTGTCTCTCTGCAGTGAGCTTGAGTATGACATTAAACTCTTCAAAACAACAGGTGCAGGATGGAGAAGAGGATAAGGAAGATATCCAGTATGTGATGTATCTGGGAACAAATGATAAGGACAGCAATGAGCC
Source organism: uncultured Lachnospiraceae bacterium (assembly GCA_946629665.1). Lineage (GTDB taxonomy): Bacteria > Bacillota > Clostridia > Lachnospirales > Lachnospiraceae > Anaerobutyricum. Next base: position 7,479 of record CAMOYC010000038.1, on the reverse strand, counting down.
GGTCTTCAGCCCGGAAGAAGCAAAGAGCAAGGTGGAAGAGATCCTTATTAAGCATTTTGGAGGATATACAATCCAGGAAGCCAATGGGGGATGGGCTGATGATGGGAAATTGTACCAGGAATACACATTGGTAATCTATCTTAGTGATACCGGAATCGATCAGATCCACGCGGCGGCGGACGAGATGGTTGAGACATTTCATCAAAGTTCTGTGCTGATCCAGTCAAATCGGACAAGCACGGAGTTTTACTCTGGGAAATAATAACAAGTGATCAACACTTTTTGAAAATAAGCGGAGAAACCTTTTCAGGAAGGTTTTCTCCGCTTTTTATGTTTCAGGCAGAACATTTTCTTCCAGGATAAGTAATTGTGGTATCTACCGGCTTGTGTGATTCGGTTATCCGTGAGATAATAAGACAGCAATCAGAGTGAGGGGAGATAGAAATGAAAAGAAGAGAAGTACCTGTCCGTCAGACCTGGGATCTTAGCCTGATATACTCTGGCGAGGATGAGGCCTGGCAGGATGCAGAGACATTGAAAGAACTAGCGGACCGGATCGAGAAAGATTATAAAGGGAAGCTGAGAGATGCCGGATCGATCGTGACCGGTTTACAGCTGTATGAGCAGATGTGCGGACTCGCATGCAGGATTTCTGCTTTTTTTGAGCTTGATCTGTCGACGGATTTTTCGGATTCCAGGAAAATTGCCAATGCCAACAAGGCCGGGAGTATGATCACAGAAGTCTTTACAAAAACCAGCTTTGTGGAAAGTGAGATTGCTCTCGCAGACAGTGCTGTTTTAGAGGAAGCGATCAAAAAAGGCGGCAGTGTTTCCGGCTATCTTAAAAAACTGCTCAGAAGGAAACCGCATATTCTGGGTCAGGAGACAGAAAAAGTGTTAGCGGCTCTCGCCGAGTTCATGGAAACACCTTATCAGGTTTATAATCAGGCGAAGCTTTCCGATATGAGGTTTGATCCCTTCACTGTGAATGGGAAAGACTACCCTCTGAGCTACGCCTTGTTCGAGGATGAATATGAGTATGAGAAGGACACTGATATAAGGCGTGCCGCCTTCCGGGCTTTCTCCGACAAGATCAGAGAGTATGAGAATGTTACCGCGGCAGCTTACAATGCCTATGTGTGCCGGGACAAGCGTATGGCCCAGCTTCGAGGATACCGGGATGTTTTTGATTATCTGCTCTTTGAAGAAAATGTCCGGAGAGAGCTTCATGACCGGCAGATCGATGTCATCATGGACAAGCTGGCTCCGCATATGAGAAAATATGCTGCTCTCCTGCAGAAGGTTCATAAGCTGGACAAGATGACCTATGCCGACCTGAAGCTATCCGTTGATCCGGATTATGATCCCAAGGTGACGATGGAGGAGGCGGAACAGTATATTGCAGACGGCCTCTCCGTGATGGGGCAGGATTACGTGGATATGGTCCACCGGGCTTTTCGGGAGAGATGGATCGATTACGCTACCAATGAGGGAAAGAGTACAGGAGGATTCTGCGAAAGTCCTTACGGCGTACCGGCCTCCTTCATTCTTCTGTCCTGGCAAAACCGGATGTCCGATGTGTTTACTCTGGCCCATGAGCTTGGCCATGCCGGACATTTTAAACTTTGCAATGAAGCGCAGGGCTATTTTGACACTCAGGTGCCTTTGTATTATGTAGAATCGCCCAGTACGATCAATGAACTGCTGCTGACCGGTTATCTGAACAAGACCAGCTCCGATCCTCGGTTCAAACGCTGGGTATTAGGGAATACGGTAGGCAAGACCTACTATCATAATTTTGTGACTCATCTTCTGGAGGCCGCATACCAACGGGAAGTTTATAAGATCATCGATGCAGGAGGAAGTGTCCAGGCAGACACCTTATCCGCCATCTATAAAGATGTCCTCACCAGATTCTGGGGAGACAGCGTGGAACTGACTGAAGGGGCTGAACTGACCTGGATGCGTCAGCCTCATTACTATATGGGACTCTATTCCTATACGTATTCGGCCGGCCTGACCATATCCACCAAGATGGCTGAGAGAATCCTGACGGAAGGCCAACCGGCAGTAAGGGATTGGAAGAAGGCCCTGGCAGCAGGAAGCACAGTAACTCCTTACGAATTCGCCAGGATGGCAGGCGTTGATATCTCAACGGACCAGCCGCTGCTGGACACGATCGAATCCATCGGCTCCATGATCGATGAGATGTGTGAACTTACTGACCTATTAGGTACCATTAAGGAAGTATGAACAATTTAACATTTTTGTAATGGTACCTGGCACCATAACGGAGGTAGACATGGGAAGATTAAAAGATCTTAGAATGTATGTAGAAAATGAGCTGAATAAAATGGATGACCCCGGCAGAAGGAACAGTGCTCTGGTTCATCTGTACGGTGTGTCTCTGGCTGCGACCATGATCGCCAGAAAACGGGGATTGGACCCGGAACTGGCTTCCATGGCTGCCATGCTCCATGATATGAATGCCTATAAGACGGGGTCTTATGAAGATCATGCCCACAAGGGGGCTGACCTGGCCAGGGAGATCTTAACCGGCCTGGATCTGACTACAGAAGAAGAGACAGATCTCATCTGTTCTGCGATCTATCATCATGACGATAAGCTGGTGACAGACGGGCCAATGGATGAAGTTTTGAAGGATGCGGATGTGATCCATCACTGTATGAATGACCTGTCTAAGAAGATCAAGGAAAAGGAGCAGGCTCGTTTTGACAGCCTCTGCCGGGAATTTGGAATGTGAAAGCGATACGTGTTTCCCTCGTTGCTATGCAGTCCCTGCCTGGCAACGTGAAAAAGAACAGAAGCATTATATTCGATTTTCTCCATAAAGCTTCGCAACAGGAGACAGGGCTGGTGGTTTTTCCGGAGTGTTGCCTAACCGGGTATGCTCCGGCTCAGGCAGATCTGTATGCACTGGAAAAGGAGCATGAAGAGATCATTCGAATCGAAAAGGAAGCCGACATGCTGGGGCTGGCAGTCTGCTTTGGGTTTCTGGAGCGAAACGAGGAGGGGAAGAAGCCCTCAATCACCCAGGAGCTGTATTATCAGGGGAACAGGATCTTATATCGGAAGACCCATCCCGGTACACGAGAAAAGAAATATATCCATCCGGGAGAACATTTTCTTGTGATGGATGTTATGGGGGTGAAGATGGGAATCCAACTGTGCTGGGAGTCTCACATCCCGGACATCAGTACGATCCTTCGGGGTCAGGGGGCAGAACTATTGCTGGTTCCTTATGCCAGCGGCATGAGCGGCGAGCGATGCCGGAAAAACTGGCTGGTCCACCTTCCTGCCAGGGCTTCTGATAACGGGGTTTTTCTTGTTGCCTGCAATGCGATCCTTCCCGAGGATCATCATTCCGGCAGTGGTGGAGGACTGGCTGTTTTCAATCCCAAGGGACAGCTGGTAACCTCTTATTTCGGGTGTGATGAACATTTTCTGACTTGCGATCTGGAAGGGATGCTTCCCAGAGAATATCCACAGGGAGATATGCATCACATTTCCTATTTTGACAGGAGAAAACCGAATCTGTATTCCTGATCACCATAGACATAAAGGAGTTATACAAAATGATTGAAAAAGACAAATGGCTGGATTGGGCCCTGAGACTGCAGGCCCTGGCCCAGGAAGGTCTGTATTACGGATCCGGCCCCTTTGACATGGAGCGCTATAAGGAGATTCGCGAGATTACAGCCCAAATGATCGGGGCGGACCTGGATATTCCGGAAGAGAAGGCCCGGGAACTTTACTGCAGTGACGTGGGTTATGTGACCCCGAAACTGGATACCCGGGCAGCCATCTTTAAGAACGGAAAGATCCTCCTTGTCAAGGAGAATAACGGACTCTGGTCCATTCCGGGAGGCTGGGTCGATGCGGATATGTCCATCATGGAAAATGTAGTGAAGGAGGCGAAGGAAGAGTCCGGACTCAATGTGAAGCCCGAGCGCCTGATCGCCCTTCAGGATCTGGATAAGAATAATGTCAAATACCACCCCTTTAAGGTGATCAAAGCCTTCGTGCTCTGCAAACCGGTCGGAGGGGAATTTGAAGAAAATATCGAGACAGTGGACAGCAGGTATTTTGGAAAAGACGAGCTGCCCGAGCTGACTCAGGATAAAAATACGCAGGAGCAGGTGCTCATGTGCTTTGCCGCCTATGAAGCGGAACACTGGGAGACTGTTTTTGACTAGGATAGGTTACGCCTATTGGAAGGACCACAGGAGAAAGCAACATGATTTTTTACTTTTCCGGAACCGGCAACTCCCTGCATGTAGCAGAGGTTTTGCGACAGGATGAAACAGAGAGAATAGTAGATATAGCCAAAGTACAGGAAAAAAGAAGATATGGATTTCCAATCCGGAAGGGAGAGGCAGTGGGCCTGGTGTGTCCGGTCTATTATTCCGGTATCCCCAAGATCATGCTGGGATTTATCCGCCATGTGAAACTCAAAGGTGATTACGAATATATTTATCTTGTTCTGACCCACGGCGGCGGCCCGGGCGGAGCAGCCTATATGACCTGGCGCGAATTAAGGAAAAGGGGCTATCAGCTGGATGCCGCCTTTGACGTTAAGATGCCCAGCAACTATGTGTTCATCGGAAAGGATGCAGACCCCGAAGAGGAAGATCGACGGATCCGGGAGGCGGAGCCGGTGATCAGGAAGATCAAGGAATCCGTACTCAGCCGGGAGACCACACCGATGACCTTCAGCCTGGGCAGCAAGGTGTCTGCCTGGTCCATGTATCCCCTCTGCGAAAGGTACATGCCTGTTAAAAAATTCTATACCGACGACAGGTGTATCGGCTGCGGAGTCTGTGCATCCCGGTGCCCTGAAAAGTGCATCGAGATGATTGACGGAGTGCCGGTGTGGACTAAAAATCGCTGTATCCGCTGCATGTCCTGCGTGAGATGCAACGCCATCCAATATGGAAATGTGATCAAAAACCGGAGAAGATACCGGTATCATAATATATAGACATCGGGATTGGGTACCTGGTACCCAATAAGAAAGGAGAGACCCATGAACCATTATTATCAACCTGAGATTGAGACTGCTTCCAGGGAAGATATATTAAAGCTGCAGAATGAGAAGATTGTAAAACAGGTACGTCATGTCTATGACAACGTACCCTACTACCGGAACCTGATGGACCAGAAGGGGGTGACTCCGGAGGATATCAAGGGGATTGATGACATAAAGAAACTGCCCTTCCTGACCAAGGATGACCTAAGGGATTCTTATCCCCGGGGCCTGCTCGGCACTGATATGAGAAAATGTGTCCGTATCCACTCTACCTCCGGCACGACCGGCAAGCGGGTCGTGGCATACTATACCCAGAAGGATGTTGATTTGTGGGAAGAGTGCTGCGCGAGAGCAATCGTAGCAGCGGGAGGTGACGAGTCGGATATCTGCCAGGTATGCTACGGCTACGGTCTTTTTACCGGCGGCTTCGGCGTTCATGGCGGCTCCCATAAGGTGGGCTGCCTTACCCTGCCTATGTCATCCGGAAACACGGATCGCCAGGTTCAGTTCATGATGGATATGGAAGCGACGATCCTTTGCTGCACCCCCTCTTACGCAGCCTACATCGGAGAGACGCTGGCAGAAAAAGGTTACACACCGGAGGACAATAAACTGAAAGCAGGGATCTTCGGGGCGGAGCCCTGGACGGAAGAGATGCGACAGAGCATAGAAAAGAGCCTGGGGATCAAAGCTTATGATATCTACGGGCTTACGGAACTTTCCGGACCGGGTGTTGCCTACGAATGCTGCGAGCAGACCGGCATGCATATCAACGAGGACCATTTCTATGCGGAAGTCATTAATCCGGAGACCGGCGAGGTACTCCCGGAGGGCGAGAAAGGAGAGCTGGTTTTCACTTCTTTAGACAAAGAAGCCTTTCCTCTTCTTCGCTACCGCACCAGAGATATCTGTATCCTGTCCCGAAAAAAATGCTCCTGCGGCCGGACCCATGTTAAGATGACCAAACCTCTGGGAAGAAGCGATGATATGATGGTCATCCGCGGAGTCAATGTATTCCCGAGTCAGATTGAAACGGTACTTCTGGGAGCAGGCTATGAGCCTAATTACCAGATTGTTGTCGACCGGGTCAACAACACCGATACCTTTGATATCTATCTGGAATTCTCCAAAGACCAGTTCTCGGATAAGATTTCCGTGATGCAGAAGAGAGAGCAGGATCTGAGGACCTCCATGAAGTCCATGCTGGGGATCAGTCCCAAGATCCACCTCGTGGCTCCGAAGACGATCACCCGGTCAGAAGGGAAGGCTGTCCGGATCATTGACAAGCGTAAACTTCACGGCTAAAGAGCAAGAGTGACAGCAGATTTCAGCCGGAAAGAATATAACAGGCTATGACACTATAATACGAGGAGGAGTTACTATGGCAATTACACAATTATCCGCATTTCTTGAAAATACACCCGGAACCCTCTACCAGGCGGTGGATGCGATCACTGAGGCAGGGGTCAATATCCGTGCGCTGTCCGTTGCTGACACCAAGGATTTTGGCATCCTCCGGATCATTGTATCTGACATAGAGAAAACCAAGGAGGCTTTAGACAAGCATACGGTGATCAGTGAGACCCCGGTTGTGGTCGTGAAGATGAACGATCAGGCCGGATCCTTGAAGAGGATTCTCGACATTCTGAAAGAGGTCGAAGTAAATATCGAATATGTCTATGCCTTCACCGGAGGCACCCAGGGAAGCGCTTACGTGGTTCTGCGGGTAGATGACGTGGAAGAGGCAGAAAGCATCCTGGAGCGTAAGGGAGTGAAAACGCTCACAGATGATGATATGAAAGATTTTCTTTACTAGATGATTCCTGCATAAAAGAAAAGAGGAAACAATGAATAAGAAAATGCTGATCGGCATAACAGCCTTTTTCATGACGATCATGGCCTTCTCCGGAGGAATCGCGGCCTATGCCCGGACAATCAGCTGTCCGGGATGCGGGTCTGAAGATGTGGATGTCTGGGAGAGCACTTATAAGAAATATACTTCTGACCGGCATATGGTGACTCATGAGTACACCTGCTGGGAGTGCGGTGAGGAAGGCACCCTGGATGTGGCCGAAGACCACAACTGGAAGGTGAGAAGCGATGATGAATATGTGGGGAATACGACTGTTGCCTATGTCTCCCCCACAAAACATAAAAAGCACCTTTCTTATCTCTGCAAAGAGTGCGGTACCAGGAAGGATATGACCCTGACCGTCAACCATACATATCAGAATGGTGGGTGCAAGTTCTGTACCTACCCGACAAACAACAGGACATTGCGCTCCGGCGTCCAGACCGGCTTCAGCGGCAGACCCTGGATGAGGATTCTGGTCAGAAAACAGGGATATCTGGCTTTCCGGGGAACCGGATTCTACACGGTCCATGACAGGACCAGGAAGAAATATAAAAACGAAATGATCGATCCGGGC
>CAMOYC010000037.1 GCA_946629665.1 uncultured Lachnospiraceae bacterium | reverse complement strand
GGACCGAAAGCAGAAAAGCGTATAAAAACAAGTTCCGATGATATCATTTCATCGGAACTATTTTTATGGATATTCTTAAGCCATTTCTGTTATAATGAGAAAGCACTCCGTGCGCATGCTGACAAGTGAGCCTGAGATGAAAGAGGAGAGCGATATGAAAAAACTGATCATTGCGGAAAAACCTTCCGTAGCGAAAAATATAGCAGATGCAACCGGCGGATCCCGGAAAAACGGATTCTTTGAAGGGGACCGGTATATCATTACCTGGGCCTTCGGCCATCTCCTTCAGCTTTATGATGCCAGGGACTACGATCCTTCCATGAAGACCTGGAAGATGGAGAAATTCCCCTATATCCCTGAGACCTTCCGCTATAAGGTCAAGACCGACAGCCGGAACAAAAATAAACCGGACGCAGGTGTGCAAAAGCAGCTGAATATCATCAAAAGCCTGATGGACCGGACTGATGTTGAGGGGATCATCTCTGCGACAGATGATGACCGGGAGGGTCAGATCATCGCGGATGAGATCATTAATTATTTAGAACCCGGCAAGCCCGTGGAGAGGATCCTGCTGAATGAATGGACGGTCAATGAAGTGAACAGGGGCCTCGCAAGCCTGGTCTCGAATGCCCAGATGCAGTCCTTACAGGACGCCGGATTCGGCAGGCAGATCGCTGACTGGCTGATCGGCATCAATCTGACTTCCGCGGCCACCCTGAAGTGCAGAACCGGCCGGAACTCTAAACTTTTGAATGTCGGCAGGGTGCTGATGCCCACCCTCAAGATCATCTATGACCGCGATAAAGAGATTGAGAATTTTAAGGTAACTAAGTATTATAAGCTGCTTGGTACATTTTCTGATATCAATGCAACCTACTATGAAGGAAAAAATGAAAAATTTGATGACCGGGAAGTCCTGGCAGCTTTGGAAGAAAAGATCAAGGGGCATAAGGGAGAGATCATTTCCCGCAAGGTGAATAAAAAGAAGGAATACCCTCCCTATCTCTTTAATCTGACCGGCCTCCAGGGTTACATTACCGGCAAGTACCGGGGCTGGACATCCGACCGGGTATTGAAGACTGCCCAGAGCCTATACGAGAAGAAACTGATCACCTATCCCAGGACCGCCAGCTCAGTTCTGGACGAAAGCCTGAAGGGGAAGGTCGCGAAAGTGCTGGAGATCCACAAGAAAGGATCTCCCTACGAGGATGAGATCAAGTTCAAGGTTACCAAGCGGATCTTTGACAGCAAGAAGGTGGAAAGTCATTCCGCGATCATTCCGACCTACATGGTGCCGACGAAGCTGTCTGATGCGGAGAAGACAGTGTATGATGCGGTCAGAAACCGTTTCCTGGCCCAGTTTATGCCGATCGCAGTAGTCGAGGATACCGAACTGAAGCTGCGCATGTTGGAAGGAGAGACTCCGGGAGAGTTCATGAAGGATGTCAAAGGACATTTTATCGCCCGGGGCAAGGTGCAGCTGGAACTTGGCTGGAAAAAGATTGAAGGGATTGACCCTAAAGAGACTGTACTTCCTCCTGCCGCAGAGGGGGAGATCAGGCCCCTCACAAAAACCAGGATCGCGGAGGTGGAGCGAAAGCCTCCCAAACCGCATACAGAAAAAACGCTCCTGAAGGTCATGGAAACCTGCGGGAAGAAGTATGAAGAAAAAGATGAGGAAGAGATGATGATGGCAATCCTGAGCGGATTCAGCATCGGCACTCCTGCCACCAGGGCGGAGACGATCAAAAAGCTCAAGGATGCCGGATATGTCAGGGCAAAGGGGAAGAGTCTTACCTGCACAGATTTAGGATGCATGATGGTAGAGACATTCCCGGCCAGGGACCTGTTTGATCTGGAGTACACCGGGAGACTGGAGAAGACCCTCTCGGACATCGAAAGAAAGAAGTTTACCAAGGCAGATTTTCTTCATATGATCGAAGATTTTGTCAGAGATTCCGTGGAGAAGATCAAGACGGATGACCACTTTGGTGCCATGGGGGACAATGGTGAAGTCCTGCACACAGAGCCGGTGGGGATCTGTCCGGAATGCGGATCACCGGTGGTGGAGACTCCCAAAGCCTTCGGCTGCAGCAATTGGAAGAACGGCTGCAAATTTGCGATCTGGAAGAATGACCGGCTGATCAATTCCCTGGGCAAAAAGGTGACCTACGATATGGTGCGCCTGCTCCTGGAGCATGGCCGGGTCGGCCTGAGAGGCTGCGTCAGCAAAAAAGGCAACAAGTTTTCCGCCTATTTTTACTACGAGAAAGATGAAAAAACCGGAAGGTACCAGTGGAGGCTGGAGTTTGTCGATGACCGGAAAGCCGCGCAGGCTGCGGCCAGAACGAAGGAGCTGATCAAAGCCCAGGAAGAGGCGGAAAAAGAACCGGGGAAGGAATCAGAGAAAGAACCAGGAGACGGGGAAGGCAGCATACCGGAAACTGAAAAAAGGAAGGGCCGGGATTAAACAGCGATTGCCTATCTCCCAAGAATTTGATAGAATAAATCAGATGGGAAAGGAGTGGCCGGAAGGCCACAGCAGGTAAAGACAGATGAAACGATTAGAGAATAAAGCATTATTTCATGATTTTAACCAGACGATCGCCAGGGTTCTGTTCGAAGAGAATCGCTATCCGTGGGAGATTCTCCCTCTGATCAGTGATTTTATCAAGGAAGTCGGCCCTCAGCTGGACCCCGATGAATATGAGCAGGTAAAAGATAATGTCTGGGTTGCCAGATCCGCTGTAGTGGCTCCTACCGCCTTTCTGGGCGGGCCGTTGATCATCGGACCGGAAGCCGAGATCCGCCATTGCGCCTTCATCCGGGGCAGCGCCATTGTGGGAGCAGGGGCGACGGTAGGTAATTCCACCGAGTTAAAGAATGTCATTTTGTTCAACGAGGTGCAGGTACCCCACTATAATTATGTCGGTGATTCCATCCTTGGATTCAAGTCCCACATGGGCGCGGGATCCATCACTTCCAATGTCAAGTCTGACAAGAAGCTGGTTGAGATCAAACTGGGTGACAGGAAGATCGAGACCCGGAGGAAGAAGATCGGAGGAATCCTGGGTGACTATGTTGAAGTCGGCTGCGGCTCCATCCTTAATCCGGGATCCATTGTGGGAAGACATACCAATATCTATCCGCTTTCCAGTGTCAGAGGATACGTTCCGGACCATTCCATTTACAAGAACCGGAATGAGGTTGTGATCAAAGATGCCTGAGCCGGCCTGAAGATCTTTTGTCAGCCGGGAAGAAAAGAAAAGGATGATGATTATGAGAATGGGCAGATTGCGGAGAGCCCTTTTATGCCTGATGGCAGCCGTGCTCGTTTTTTCCATGGGCGGCTGCCAGCCATCCAGAAAAAAAGTGGTGAACTCCAAGTACTATAAAAAACTGAAAAAAGAAAATGAAAAACTGAAAAAAGAGAATGAGAAGCTGCAGTCCCAGGTCGATAAAGATAATAACATGTCCGAGGATGAACAGCGGGCGGAAGACTATCTGGGCAAGATCGCCAGGGACAGTCTGACAAAGCTGGAGGTCGGCTTTTCCGATAATATGGAAGGCAGCGAGTTCGTGGAGGACAAAGGTCTGTTTTCCTTTGCAACCTCGATCGCAGGCAGGGCGGACAAGACATCCCGCTATTCACCGGAGGAGGTGGAAGCCATGTACGGGCCCGGCTACGAATATATCCTTTATGACGAGGACAATGCGGTCTATGAGCTGAAGGTTTACGGCAGTGACTATGTCGTGTTTACGGATCTTCCCGAGCGGGTCTACTACTCCTATAACGCCTCCTCTCTGGGCGAAGCCATACTGCATTACAAGAAGGGTTATCCGGACTCCAAGCTGCTCCACCGGATCGCGGATGTGCCTTTGGGGACCGACAAGAAGGGGAACTACTATATGAACGAAGCTTTTGCAGACTTCGCCATAGCCCTGATCAATATGGAGGACCGGGAGAAAACCGGAAGAGACAATGCTCAGAAGTACTGGAAAGAGCATAATATAAAAAATGTAGAGCAGAAGGCAAAACGATATAATATGTACCATCATGGGAATCAGATGACTCTGACCCTCTATGACTGTTTTATCCGGATTGAAAACATGGATAGCCATGTGACCTGGTACAAGCTGACGGAAGAGGAGGTCAGCACCCTGAAGAAAATCTTCCCGGAAGCCCGGAAGAAGCAGAAGGAAAACGACGGAGACGGACGGGACAAGAAGTCCGATAATGTATCTTCCGACAACAGTTCCGGGGACGATTCCCACTATGATGAGATGGATTCGGACAGTGATGTTAACGAGCAGTAAAAGAAAACCGGAGCCGGAAAATGTTATATAAGATTCAAGGCGGGACGGTCTCCCTTGGCGGGGAGGTCGTCCTGCAATCTGTTTATTTCGAAATTAAACACAGGGAGAAGATTGCGGTCGTCGGAAAAAACGGGGCCGGAAAGACCACTCTTTTAAGGCTGATCGCCGGCCGGCTTTCTCCTGACCGGGATGACAAGCTGTTTCATCCTGCAATCTGGTCTGCGGAGCATGTGACTATCGGGATGCTGTCCCAGCAGATCTTCCGGGATACCGGAAGAACAGTCAGGATGTTAGTCAGACAGCTGGCCGCGGAAAAGAGCCCGGATGACGATCCCTACTCGAGAGACCGGTACGAGTTTGAGAGGGAGTTTCTTGCCATGTTCACCGGACTGGGTTTTGCGGAGAAAGACCAGGACAGGAAGCTGTCGGAGTTCTCCGGTGGAGAGCAGACCAGGATCGCACTGATCCGGCTGCTGCTGGAGAAGCCGGATATCCTGCTTTTGGATGAGCCCACCAACCACCTGGACATGGAGGCGGTATCCTGGCTGGAAGAATACCTGATCCACTATCCGAAAGCCGTGGTGATGGTGTCCCATGACCGGTATTTTCTTGACCGCACCGCGGAGATCGTCTATGAGCTGGAAGACGGAAAGCTTACCAGGTATTCCGGAAACTATACAGACTACCGGCGGCAGAAAAGCAAAAATTACCGGCAGACCCTGAAAAAATACAAAGAACAGCAAATGGAAATCGAGCATTTGCAAGGCCTGATCGACCGTTTTGCCCATAAACCGCGGAAGGCCGCCTTTGTCAGGTCCCGCAAGAAAATGCTTGCCCGCATGGAGAAAATAGACCCTCCGAAGCCGGAAGAAGCCCATACTTTTCAGGATAAGATCATTCCGTCTGAGCCCGGGAGCAAAAATGTGCTGGAACTCACAAAGCTTGAGACCGGTTACGACAAGGTCCTCCACCAGGTCAGCTTCCTGGTAAGAAGAGGGAGAAAAATTGGGATCATCGGGCCTAACGGGGTAGGAAAGACGACCTTTCTGCGCACCCTGGCAGGGAAGATCCCACCTCTTTCCGGGGAGATGAGATACGGGCCGGGGATCAGACCGGCCTGGTTTGACCAGCACAGTAACCGGATTTCGGAGGATCGATCTGTCCTGGAATACTTCCGTCATCATTTTCCCGACCGGACGGAGAAGGAACTGAGAACAGTCCTGGCAGCCTACCTGTTCCCCGGGGCAGCTGCCGGAGTGAGGGTAAAAGACTTATCCGGTGGTGAAAAAAGCCGGCTGGTCCTGGCTGTGATCCTTGAAAGCCGGCCTAACCTGCTTCTTTTGGATGAGCCGACCAACCATATGGATATACCGGCCAGGGAGACACTGGAATCTGCATTTAAGGCGTATACGGGAACCATTCTCTTCATTTCCCATGACCGCTACTTTATCCGGGAGACAGCGGACTGCCTGCTGATCTTTTCTCCGGGCCGGGTAGAATTTTTCCAGGGTGACTATGAGCACTATCAGAGGATGCTCAGGAAGAGGGAAACAGGGCAGGCGGAAGGGGCGGACCCAATCTCAGCAGAGAATGCAGCTCTTCTGGAAGGACTCGCAGCGGTCCCTGCGAAAGAACGCCACCAAAGCCCACGCTTCAGCACCGACCAGTCTTATTCGGACTGGCAGTTGCAGTTGGCGGAAAAGGAGATGGCGGACGCCGGGAAGAAGCTGGAGGAATTCCGGGAAAACAGCAGGATTTCTTTGGAAAAATGGCTGGATCCCGCCACTGGGACGAAGGAAGAAGAATTATGCATCGCCTATACGGAAGCCTGTCTGAACTGGTATGAAAAATGGCTGGATTATGAGGCGGCATTTTTGAATTATCGGGATTCCTGAATTTCACATTAACAGCAAGATAAATAGTTATTGAGCAAGATATTTTATAAATATTTGTTTTTTGAAATTTGGATTGCGGATAATTTCACTTCATATTGCGGAATGTGTCTTGCATTTTGTATATATTAAAGATATAATAGATAGGTATAGTAATTTTAAAAATAGAAAGGAAGGATGACACATGAAAAAATTCTTATCAATAGCATTAGCATCTGTAATGGCACTGTCACTGGCAGCTTGCGGAGGAGCAGCTCCGGAGTCTTCTGATTCCACAGCAAGCGGATCCGAGAAGAAGTATATCATTGCGACAGATACTACTTTCGCTCCTTTTGAGTTCACAGACGAGAACGGGGACTTCGTAGGTATCGACGTTGATATCCTTGATGCAGTTGCGGAAGATCAGGGCTTCGAGTATGATCTGCAGCCTCTGGGCTTTGACGCAGCGGTAGCAGCACTCGAGTCAGGCCAGGCTGACGGAACCATCGCCGGCATGTCCATCACTGATGAGAGAAAAGAAAAATATGATTTCTCAACCGCTTACTATGATTCCTACGTTTGCGTAGCAGCAAAGGCAGGCGGAGATGTGAAGAGTCTTGATGACCTGAAAGGCAAGAAAGTTGCTGCCAAGACCGGTACCATGGGTTCTGACTGTGCATACGCTCTTCAGGAGCAGTATGGCTATGAGATCGTTGACTTTGCAGATTCCGACATGATGTATCAGGATGTCCTTACAGGCAACACCGCAGCATGTTTCGAGGATCAGCCTGTTATGGCTTATAACATTTCCCAGGGCAACGGTATGGAGATCATTGCAGAGCAGAAAGAAGACTACTCCACACCTTACGGCTTCGCTGTATTAAAGGACCAGAACACTGAGCTTCTTGAGATGTTCAACACGGGACTGCAGAATATTATCGACAACGGAACATACGATGAGATCGTTGCAAAATATACAGCAACAAAATAATCATTTTTATTGGAGCTAATCTATGAGTCTTTTTAAAGTTTTGGGGGAAGCTTATCCGATGTTTCTCGATGGTCTCAGTATGACCGTGAGGATCACGATTCTTTCCCTGATCATTGCATTGGTTATCGGTATATTTGTCTGCCTGATGAATATTTCCAATAACATAGTTTTAAAAAGTATCGCAAAGTTCTATATCTGGCTGATCCGTGGTACCCCCATGCTGGTTCAGGCCTTCTATTTCTACTTTGCGATCCCGCAGCTGATCCAGGGAGTGACCGGAACCCAGTTCCGGATCGACATTTTCACGGCCAGCCTGATCACGCTGGCTATGAATGCCGGAGCTTATATTTCCGAGATCTTCCGCGGATCTATCGAAGCGGTTAACAAAGGACAGATGGAGGCAGCAAGAAGCCTTGGACTGAGCTATGCCAAGTCCATGCAGAAGATCATTCTTCCGCAGGCGATCCGGATCTGTCTTCCTTCCCTTGTGAATCAGTTTATCATCACGCTGAAAGATTCCACGATCCTTTACGCGATCGGTCTTGCCGAGATCATGAATAAAGCGAAGGTGTATGTGGGAAGAACGATGGAGTCATTTGCCACCTACACATGGGTAGCTATTTTCTTCCTCGCGATCGTTACGGTCCTTTCTCTTGTATCAAGGACAGTTGAAAGGAGGATGAATTCATAATGACTGCAGACTTAAATGAATCTGTTAAAAAAGAAAATATCAAGATCCACGTTAAAGGTTTAAAGAAAGCCTTTGGCAAACTGGAAGTACTAAAGGGGATCGATGCGGAGATCACCACCGGAGAAGTTATCTGCGTGATCGGACCTTCCGGATCCGGAAAGTCCACATTTTTACGCTGTATCAACCGCCTGGAGGAGGCGACCGGAGGAGAGATCCTTGTAGACGGTGAGTCCATCACGGATAGAAAGGCAGATATCGACAGGATCCGCCAGCATATCGGTATGGTATTCCAGCAGTTTAACCTCTTCCCCCACTATACGGTGAAAGAAAATGTCATGCTGGCCCCTGTGGAGCTTAAGCTGAAAAGCAAGGCCGATGCCGAGAAGAAGGCGATGGAATTGCTGAAACGTGTCGGTCTGGAAGACAAGGCTGACGCCAAGCCCAGACAGCTCTCCGGCGGACAGCAGCAGCGTGTTGCGATCGCCCGCGCCCTGGCTATGGAACCGGACATCATGCTTTTTGATGAGCCGACTTCCGCTCTCGACCCTGAGATGGTATGTGAAGTACTTGATGTTATGAGAGAGCTTGCGGCAGAAGGTATGACCATGGTGATCGTTACCCACGAGATGGGCTTTGCCCATGACGTGGCAGATCGGGTATTTTTCATCGATCAGGGAATCATCATGGAGGAAGGAACTCCCGAGCAGGTTATGGATAACCCGCAGAATGAGAGGACACAGAGCTTCCTGAGCAAAGTATTATAATTGTATTCGGATGGGAGAAGAATACGGACATGCGTATTGTAGTGAAATTGGGAACATCCACACTGACCCATAAAACAGGCCGAATCAATATTCGCCGTGTGGAAAAACTCACCAAGATCCTCAGCGATATCCGCAACGAAGGTCACGAGATGATCCTGGTATCATCCGGAGCCATCGGGATGGGAGTCGGGAAACTGAACCTGAAGGAGAAACCGGACGACATGGCCACCAAACAGGCGGCCGCAGCGATCGGACAATGTGAGTTGATGTATCTCTATGATAAGCTTTTCCGCGAGTACAGTCATATGGTAGCGCAGATGCTCATCACTGCGGCAGATATCCGCGATGATGAGACCAGGCAGAACTTCCAGAATACCATGAACCGTCTTCTGGAACTGGGCGTGATGCCGATCGTCAATGAGAATGACTCGGTAGCCACCGAAGAGATTTCCGTCGGCGATAATGATACTTTAGGTGCCGTGGTTGCCAAGAATGCGGATGCGGACCTGCTGATCATCCTGACAGATACCGATGGCCTTTATACCGAAGACCCGCGTACAAGTGAGAATGCCCAGCTTCTGGATATTGTCTTTAATATCACACCGGAGATCCGGAATCTCGCCGGAGCCAAAGGCAGCAAGCTGGCCACCGGCGGCATGCTGACAAAGCTCAATGCGGCGGAGATCGCTATGGAAGCAGGTATTGACATGGTGATCGCGAACGGGACCAGGCCGGAACTGCTCTATGATATCATGGACGGGAAAAAGGTCGGGACCAAGTTCATAGGGAAAAAATAATCAGTCAACCAATTACGGGGACCTATGCAGATGAGCATAGGTCCTTTTTTGGGATCAGATACTAAAAAAAGTCCATGGTCCCTTTGTTGTATCCTTTTGTCAGCAGGCATGAATGAGAGAGAGCACGGTTGAAAAAACAGGTAAAAATTTAAACTGTCAGTTGAATGACTTTTCTTTTTAGGTATGATATAGTTGTTCTTGGAATGGAAAAAAGGACGATTGATCCGGAAAGGACAGAATGCGTAAAACGCATGAGGGTATAAGCAAAAATGAAGATACTCACTTTTGATTTCAAAAGAATATCCTATAACCTGTGCAACACTCAGGGGAAAACCATGCCTACAGCAGAATTTGTTGATAGGTTTAGTTTCATTTGCTTTCATAAAGACGGATCAGGTGGCTATCTGGGCCCGGGCATTCCTATGGAATTTCCGGAATAACAGATGAATCGACAGAAGATTTAACACCGCTTGTCCGTGGGCAGGCGGTGTTTTTTTTAGGATTGCGGAACCCGCATAATATGGAGGTGCTATTATGAGAAAGATTCCGTCAATTGATATTATCGCAACCGGAAAGAGAATTAACAGATTGAGGAATAAGGCCGGTTATTCTGTCAGAGATATGCAGCTGGTGTTCGGTTTTACCACTCCTCAGGCAATTTACAAGTGGTTTCACGGTGCATCTTTACCGACGATCGATAATCTGGTGATCCTGGCTTACATGCTGGATGTACCGATCGATGAGATCGTTGTCCGGTCGGAAGATCAGAACAAGAAAAGTTAAACCAGTGGTTGAGTGACAAAAGCATTCCTATAAGCTATAGTTGTTTTGGACGTAAGGTCCGGCAGGGACGCTCACAGCAATGAACTTCTACCACCAGCAATTTTTATTTGATGTATTGGTTAGCATCAGCAACGCGTCCTGAAAATGTGACCCGCACAGCAATCCATTTGGTAAATTGTATATCGGTTAATTACAAAAAAGTGGTTCGAATCCACAAGACGGTCAAAAGATCGTCAAAACCGGGTCATGAAAGAAAATGTAAGAAAGGAGAATAGACTATGAATTTCGCACAGGCAGCTAAGAATCAAGCTGTATTTACAAGAACTGAAAATGGTGCGGTAGCACTGAACACCACCGGAGATGCAAGACTTGATCTCTTTGGAACGATCGGATCTCTGCGTACTGCAGAGCCGGAGCGGATCAACCGTCTTTTCTCCGAAGCCTGGAAGGCGGATCCTCTGTTTGCAACTAAGATTGCCTTCTATGCCCGTGACATCAGAGGCGGACTGGGAGAAAGAAATACGTTCCGTATTCTCTTGAAGTTTATGGCAGAGTACCATCCTGAGGCTTTGCGCCCTAATCTGGATCTGATCGGCGTATATGGACGTTATGATGACCTGTACTGCCTGATCGGCACTCCTGTGGAAAAGGAGATGTGGGCTGCCATGAAGGTGCAGTTCGAGGAAGATGTCCGTAACCTGCAGGAAGGAAATGCAGTTTCCCTGCTCGCCAAGTGGATCAAGACGGCGGATGCCTCTTCCCGAAAGACCAGGGAGCTTGGCATACTGACTGCAAAGAAGCTTGGTTACTCTGTATATGAATTTAAGCGTCTGGTACGCGCTTTGAGAAAGCAGATCGGTGTCGTGGAAGTCCTTATGTCTGCAGGCCGATTTGATGAGATCCGCTACAGCGCGGTTCCTTCCAGGGCGATGATGATTTATCGCAAGGCTTTTATGAGACATGATGGAGAACGTTTTGGTCAGTTTATCCATAAGGCAGTAACAGGGGAGGAGACCATCCATTCTGCTACTCTTTACCCTTACGATATTGTAGAGAAGGTAATGCAGTTCCATTATTGGTCCTACAAGATCAGGGAAGATAAGGTACTCGAAGCCCAGTGGCGTCAGCAGCCGGATTATGTCGAGCCGGGAACCAACGCTCTCGTAATTGCTGATGTTTCCGGTTCCATGATCGGAAGACCTATGGCAACGTCAATCGGCCTCGCAATCTACTTTGCAGAAAGAAACCGGGGCGCTTATCACAATATGTTTATGTCTTTCTCCGGAACTTCTGATATCCAGATCCTGAAGGGGGAGACACTGGCCCAGAAGATCTCCAGTATCAATATGAGCAACTGGGGTATGAATACCAATCTCCAGGCAGCTTTTGAACATGTCCTGGACATTGCGGTAAAGAACCATGTGCCTGCTGAAGAGATGGTCAAGTCTTTGATCGTCATCTCTGATATGGAGATTGACTATTGCGGCGGCCGTGAGTGGACTTTCTATGAGAAGATGGCCCGCAGGTTTCATGATCATGGATATCAGATCCCGAATATCATTTTCTGGAATGTGGCAAGCCGCCATGATATTTTCCATGCAGATATGAAGCGGATGGGTGTCCAGCTTGTCAGCGGTCAGTCTGCATCCACCTTCCTCCAGGTGATGCAAAATGTTGGCATGACACCGGTGGAGGCCATGGAAAAGACGATCAATTCCGAAAGATATGAGGCAATCAGGATAGCTCAGTAATTAAATAAGGCTGACGCACTAAGATGTGCGTCAGCCTTTATTCGTAATCAATTGTGGAGAATGAGTAAAAAGAGGCGTTCAAAAGTCAGAGTAATCGGGAGGAGCAGATTTTAGAAACGGACTGCTTAAGCACTCAAAAGATTCGTTTCTAAAGGGGCTTCGCGTCCTAAACTCGCTACGCTCGGACAACGTCGCGTAGCCCACAACGAATCTTTTTCGTTGTAAGCAGTCCATTTCTGAAGCCTGTCCTTGAGGATCTCATAATACCCGGGCGATTTTAAAAAGGCACTTAGATTGTGAGTATGAAAAAAGGAGCTGCAGGCAGCTCCTTTTTCAAATGCTTATATACAAAACTAAAAATCCAGATGGAACTCACTTAGATCCTTGTGAGTGGTATTCGCCTTGAGACAGCCGGCAATAAAGGCTGCGATCGGGCTTTCCATCTCCTCCTGGGCGTCATCCAGCTCCTGCTGCTGCTCGTCCAGGTCTTCCAGGAATTCCTGATAATTATCCTGGGTCAGGGACTCCAGCTCGTCCTCATCGTAGAGGGAAGGATCATAATGTTTATGGATGTAATCACGAAGGAACATAAGGAATGCGCATTCATAGCATTCTTTACAGTAATCGAGGATCAAGGGGATATCCTGGTCCTTCAGCGCATGGTAGAGGTTGATATAACAATCATCCTTTATGCGGAGCACCTTGAGGACCTGGGCTGCCAGAGCCTCATCCTGATCCTTGAAGAGGGCAATATAACCAAAGAGGTACATCAGCAGCCGGAAACAGTTGACGAAATCCTGGGGCTGGTAGAAGGCATAGAATTCATCGTAGCCCATCTTGGCCCGGTAAAGACTTTCTTCCAGAAGCCGGCGGATGGAGATCTCCTTAAAAGGTCCGGGTATCTGGATCTTGTTGACGTGGACCGTTTTAAGAGTGAGCCGGTCGATAAAATGACCCAGGGCAATCCGGCATGCATGATATTCTGAATAGGAATTCATATACAGGAAGAGATCCTGCTTTTCCTCGAAATCACTTTTGATAAAGTCATAAAAATGAGTAAACTCGTGGAACAGGATAAAACGAATATAGCTATCGCTGTATATATGGACCCGTCTGGTGAGATGAAGGATATATCTGCCATGCATAAGCTCGATCAGATCAAAACATCCTTCCACGAACTCCGGTGTGTCATAAGCGACTCCTTCGATCATGATATCACTGTCCAGTTCATAGCGCTCTTTATATTCTGTCCACAGTTCATTAATCTGCTCTAAATTCATATAATCTCTTCTCTCTGTAAAGGTAGGATAATAACATAATTAACTATCTTAATTATAGTTTATCTGTCAGAAAATCACAAGTAATTATTAGTACATTTGATGGAGATATTCGCTCAGTTTTTGCTGATCGGAGCAGGCTTGTAGATATAGTACATCATGGCAAAAAGGTCGCCTTCTTCCAGATTTTTTCTGGGTACCCAATCACCGAAAGAGCAGGTTGCCCGCTTGGGAAGATAATGGGGATCCAGAAGAAGGAACTCATCCCTCTTCTTGTTATAGTCGACGATGGTAGTGTAGTGGCCCGGAACATAGGTGATCGCAACATTGCCGGCGTTCAGTTCTGCGATCAGATCATCAAAATATTCGACAGTGCCGGCATATTCGAAGCCATATTTAGAGCCAAAAGCATCGGAAGCAGCCTCGAAGAAACCTGCGTCTGTTCCGCTGCCCTCAATCCGGTAATAATGGTCTACTGCGTATTCTGCCAGTTCATAAGGACTGGCAAAATGGCCGGTGAGAGAGTAGATTGCATTCACAGTTGCGAAGATCCCGCAGCCGGAAGTACAGAAATTATTCTCAAGGCTGGTCCGCTCCCTGCCATGGCCGTAATGGTAATTCGCCCATTCACCATCGATCTGCGTGTAGTCCCGGATGCTCTCATCATCCACGGCCTTCTCGTTTCTTGTGAGAACCCAGCGGTTGTATTTGACAAAGGAAAAGCCCAGAAGGCCGCTATCCTGGAGAACAAAATACTTTTTGCTGGGGTGGTCGATGATGCTGTAGCAGGATCCTTCCCGGACCAGGGTAAACAGGCCGGCCTGCTTTTTGCTGCCCCAAAGCTGATAGACCGGGGTCCGGCTCCTTGCATCAGCTGCTTCCTCGGAGGATTCATCCGGTTTGAGAAAATCAGATATATTGAAGTTTTTTTCTGTACTCTGTTCCTGGACTTCCTTCGCATAATCGGAGGCCTGCCGGTCCTTGATGCTGTTCACTGAGCTGCCAACGGTGGAAGCCGGACAAAGCCAGAGACCGGTGGTTTCGTTTTTGATCCGGTAACAGTGGTCGGAGACATAGACCAGGTGAAGCTGCATCTGATCGGTCGTGATGATCCTGTCTTTGGAAAAGACAGTGGCAACCGGGTCTTCCTCCAGGTGGGCAGACTGCTCGGCAGTGTAAACTCCGTCTGCAGCAGGCTGCTTGTCCCTGCCGTCGTAAAGGAGACAGCCCCAGTTAAATTCTTCCTTTGTCATCCAGCCTGTCCGGGGCTGGCCGTGTTTTTTGTATCTGACCTGATACCAGGCTCCATCTTCGTCGATCACAGCCACACCGGTAAACTCCGGAAGATAATCCTGGAAATCAGAACCATCCGGCCAGGCATAGATCGAACATACCTGCCGGCATGTCGCATAGATGTAGTCGGTCTTTCTTTTGTAGGCATGACGATAGGCCAGACTATCGATTGTCATAGTTGTAAGAGCAACCGTAAATACAGTAATGAAAAGAAGTATAGGCTTTATTTTTGCGTATTTCTTCAAAATCAATCTCCTCATGTATGAAATGTACTTTAGAATGTTTCGATTCTGTTAATATTTATTTAAAATTTATGTAATAAATGAGCGTAAATTCGCTGGTATTATATCATAAAAATAATGTATAATAAAGTATAAAGAAATGAAGAAAGGAGGGATGGCATGTATTTTTGGAAAATTGATGAAGAGACCATCCGCTGTCTGATCAATAAAGATGAGATAAACCAGATGGGATTTGATATGAATCGTCTCTCCCAGAGCGAGGATGAGATGGAGGAATTCCTGCAGGCGATCATGAGGAATTCTCAGAAGTATGTCAGCTGGAATACAGAGAACGGGCTGCAGACCTACATGGCAAGGACTCTGCCTTCTGACCAGGTACTGCTGACTCTGAGCTGTACTTATAAAGATGTGGCGATCGACCGGGATTTGGACCAGATCCGTCATATGAGGAATTCCCTGACCGGAAAGATCACTGACCAGAGACTCGACCACATCTACTCTCTGACCGGAGAGGAGAAAGAAAGTGCTTTCGAGGAACTGGCAAAAGACCTGCACAATGTTTGCATGGGCAATATTGATGAAAATGAGACTGCGAAGGACCAGGACCGGTATGAAGACAGCCTGGTTTCCGGCAATGGTTCTGCCGGAAAAGGCCGGGCCGGGGAAGGAAAACAGATACCTCCATACAAGCTGGTATTTCCGGAGATGAAGCGGCTGGTTCAGTTTTGCTCTCTCCTGGACCGTGCCTTCTTTATGCCGTCGATCCTTTTTAAAGATCGGGACCGGTATGTGCTGTTGGCAGAATTCCCGGAAGAACTTGATAAGAAGAGTGTGATCTCTTTCCTGATCACCGCCGAGGAGTACGGGGCAAGATGCAGTATCCAGAAGCATGATCTTGCTTATTACAGTGAGCACGGGAAACGGATCATCGAAAAGGATGCGATCGCCGTACTGGCCTCTCTGGAGAATTAACATGGAATTATCAGAAGTAAGAAAGAATATAGACCAGGTGGATGGAGAGATCCGTAAGCTCTTTATCAGGAGGATGGAACTGGCAGACCAGGTGGCCTGCATAAAAGCCAAGACGGAAGATCGGATCTACAAGCCGGAGCGGGAGGGCGACATCATCCGTAGACAGACGGAAGGGATGGATCCCAGACTTGTAAGGGAGTATACCGCTCTCATTAAGAGGATCATGGAGGTCAGCAGAAAGTATCAGTACGGTCGGACCATGGAGCTTAGGGATTGTTTTCCCTTTGAATACGGAAAGGCGGCATCGCCCATTGACAGGCCGGTCATGATCAAGGATGAACTGTATGCCTGCACGCAGGTTTCCAAGGACCTGGTGAGCACGGTGGACTCCTGGGAAGAGATCGGTTCCCTCATTGAATCCGGCCAGGCAGATGCAGGAATCGGGATTATTGAGGAAGTTGGCGTCGGTGTGTCCGATGAACTCCATAACCTGCTGATGAACCATGGCTTTTACATATTCCGCTGCGATCTGGCCAGCCAGGGGAAACTGCGCCGTAAGGTAGTGTGCTTCGGCACCAGGCTGAATGTGCTGCCGGACCACAACAGGGTTAAGATCCTCATGGAATGTCCCAACCGCAGTGGCAGCATAAGCAGTATCCTTTCCATGATTGCGGATTACGGGGTGAATCTCACCGAGATCCATTCGAGACCTTTCTGGCAGGATAACAGCTGGAATTACCATTTCTTTGCGGAACTTCATGCGAATCTGGATGTCCCTGAGATCAGGGCCCTGATCTTCCAGCTTTCACAGGAGACGACCAGACTGCAGATCTTAGGCAGTTACTATTGTGAGGAGGATTCATGAACGAGTTTTTAAATGATCCCGGTTTCGACAAGAAGACCTACGATCAGTATATCAGCAGGATTCATTATGATAACAGGGATGCGGCAAACTATGAGAATATGCTG
>CAMOYC010000036.1 GCA_946629665.1 uncultured Lachnospiraceae bacterium | reverse complement strand
TTTTAAGACCTCATGGATAACGAAAGCAAACAGAACAACAATAAAGAATATTTACAGACAGAACCTGTTAAGGGAAAACCAAAGAAAAAGAAGCCGGGGAATAAGAAAGGCATTCGGGCCTTTTTTAGCAGCAAGGCCGGCAGGAACTTATGCCTGATCCTGGAAGTGCTGCTTCTGGCAGCCTTCATTGCGATGCCCGACCTTTACTATGATCCGACGGTCTTCGTTTTCTGGGATCGTTTCTATGCCGATTCCATCATCATCTGCGGAGGACTCTGGATCATCCTGGTCTTCCTGACTGTGAAAAAGGTGGGATTGACCCCGAAATGGAATCATACCCTGACCATCGCGGCAGCTTTGATGACACCGTTGGTGGCCTTTTTCTGGCTGGAAGTCTACAACGATATGCAGTTCTGGGCACCGATGACCCAGATCCCGCTGCTCTATCTGTTCCTGGATTTCCTGGTCTACTGTATGGTCTACCTCCTCCTGCTGCTGGTCTTTAACTGTATCAAGCATGCATCCATTGCGATGATCGTCCTGACTTCTTTTTTCGGGATCCTGAATTACGAATTGACGATCTTTCGGGGCATGTCTATCATTGCATCGGACATCTACTCGATCCTGACCGCGGTATCCGTGGCCAATACTTACGATATGCAGATCGATGTGGATACCGCAGAGTTCTTCATGCTGACCCTGGTATTGCTGGCCCTGCTGCTGAAACTGAAGAAAGAGAAGTTTCTGCGCTGGAAAGGCCGGCTGGCCTACCTGATGCTGACCGTTGTGCTCATGGCCGGATTCCTGAATGTCTATGTGTTCAGTGACTATCTGGAGAACATTGGCGTGGATTTCCGTGTCTACCGGCCCCAGTACAAGTACCGGTTTTACGGGACGATGCTGACTACCATGCGGACCTTCGGCTACCTGAATGCAGAAGAACCGGAGGGCTATTCTTACAATAAGGTTTCGAAGATTATCGAAAGCTATCGAGCTGAAAAAGAGGTCAGGGAGAAGCAGGCCGGAGAAGAGGAAGCCGCTGCCGGGAAACCTGTTGTTAATCGGGTGGATAAGGATTCCGGCTCCGCTAAGAAGAAAATGGATCCCAACGTGATCGTGATCATGAATGAATCCTTTGCGGACCTGCAGGTTTTGGGAGACATGCAGGTGACCCATGACTATATGCCCTTTTTCCGGTCTTTAAAGAAGAATACCATTAAAGGCTGGACCTATTCTTCCGTTTTTGGGGGGAACACAGCGAATTCGGAATTCGAGTTCCTGACCGGCAATACCATGGGATTTCTTCCGGATAACTCGGTCCCCTACCAGCTTTTTCTCAGGGATGAGACTGCCGGTCTGACCTACACGCTGAAAGACCAGGACTACTCGCCCTGCTTTGCCATGCATCCTTATTTTCAGACCGGTTACAGCAGATACAAGGTGTATCCGCTGATGGGGTTTGACCGGTTCTATACATCAGATGACTTCTCCGTGTTCACTCCGACGGTGAATTATCATATCACAGATTCAGCAAACTACGAGAAGCTGATCCGGATCTACAAAAAACGGAAGGAAAAAGACAAACCATTTTATATGTTTAATGTGACCATGCAGAATCATGGCAGCTATGACGGCAGCCTGGTGGAAACCGGGGATGCGGTCCGTCTGCAGGGAAGCCTGCAATTCTTCACCAGGACCCAGCAGTTCCTGAATATGATCAGGATGTCTGACGATGCGCTGAGGGAACTGATCGAATATTTTGATTCCTGCGAGGAGCCTACGGTGATCCTTTTCTTCGGAGACCACCAGCCGGATCTTGACGAATCATTTTATAATGCCTTGCTGGGCAAGGAAATGGGAGACCTGGAAGGGGAGGAACTGGAGCAGATCTACAAGGTGCCATTCCTGATCTGGGCGAATTATGACATTAAAGAACAGACCGTGGAAAGGACCAGCATGAATTACCTGTCCACCTACCTGGCTGAGGCTGCCGGTTTTGAAAAGACAGATTATCTGCAGTACCTGACGGACCTGCGCGAAGAGATTCCTGCGATCAACGCCCTGGGGTACTGGGGAGCCGACGGAAAGTATTATGACCTGGAGGATAAAACCTCACCCTACTATGATAAACTGCTGGAATACAGCATGATCCAATATAACAATCTTTTTGGCAAGGAAGATCAGATTTCATCCTTCTTCTATCTGGATCGGAAGAAGGATGATCAACATAAATAATTACTTCAGGATCAATGAAAGGAGATACATTATGATTATCAGATTGAAAGATGGTTCCGAGAAGGAATACGCACAGCCCATGTCCGTGATCGATATCGCAAAAGATATCAGTGAAGGACTGGCAAGAAACGCATGCGCAGGTCAGGTGGACGGCAAGGTGGTCGATCTTCGGACGGTCGTTTCCGAAGACTGTGATCTTAACATCCTCACCTTCAATGATGACGAGGGCAAGCTGGCCTTCCGTCATACTGCTTCCCATGTGATGGCCCAGGCAGTGAAGCGCCTTCACCCTGAGGCAAAGATCACCATCGGGCCGGCTATCGAAGACGGTTTCTACTACGATTTCGATATGAAGCCTATGACCAGGGAAGACCTGGATGCGATCGAGAAAGAAATGAAGAAAGTCATCAAGGAAAACCCGCCGATCGAGCGGTTTGAACTGCCCAGGGAAGAAGCCATCAAACTGATGGAAGAGAGGGAGGAGCCTTACAAGGTTGAACTCATCAACGATCTTCCGGAAGGGGAAGTGATCAGCTTTTACAAGCAGGGAGACTTCACGGATCTGTGCGCAGGACCGCACCTGATGAGTCTTAAGCCCATTAAGGCGTTTAAGCTTATCTCTTCTTCCGGTGCATACTGGAGAGGTGACGAGAAGAATACAATGTTAACACGTATCTACGGAACAGCCTATACAAAGAAAGCGGATCTGGATGCGCATCTCAAGCATCTGGAGGAGATCAAGCTCCGTGACCATAACAGGTTGGGCCGGGAGATGGATATTTTCACGACAGTTGATGTGATCGGTCAGGGTCTGCCCCTCTTTATGCCCAACGGAACCAAGATGATCCAGAAGCTGCAGAGATGGATCGAGGACCTGGAGGATTACGAGTGGGGTTATGTCAGAACGAGAACTCCTATGATGGCCAAGTCTACTCTCTACAAGATTTCCGACCACTGGTACCATTACAAAGATGGTATGTTCGTCTTTGGCTACGAGAACAAGGCTGACCTGGAGAATGCAGCGGAAGCCAGCAGGGAGATCCGCGGTGTGCAGGATCTCAATCTCCTGGAGAACGATCTGGACAGTGATGCTTACGCCCTCCGTCCTATGACTTGTCCCTTCCAGTATTATGTTTACAAGGCAAGGCAGAAGAGCTATCGTGACCTGCCTTACCGTATGGGCGAGACCTCTACTATCTTCAGAAATGAGGATTCCGGCGAGATGCATGGCCTGACCCGTGTGCGTCAGTTTACGATCTCCGAGGGACACCTGGTATGTACACCGGAACAGATCAGTGAAGAATTCAAAGGCTGCGTTGCCCTGGCAAAATATTGTCTTACTACCCTTGGCCTCCAGGACGATGTAACCTACCGTATGTCCAAATGGGATCCCAATGATGCAGGCAAGTATCTGGGTTCCGCGGAGGAATGGGAGAAGGTACAGGATGAGATGAGAAAGATCCTGGATGAGATCGGCCTTGATTATGTGGAGGCTGACGGTGAGGCTGCCTTCTATGGCCCTAAGCTGGATATCCAGGCCAAGAATGTGTATGGCAAGGAAGATACAATGATCACGATCCAGCTTGACATGTTCCTTTCTGAGCGTTACGACATGTACTACATCGACCAGAATGGCGAAAAGAAGCGTCCTTACATTATCCACAGGACTTCTTTAGGCTGCTACGAGAGAACACTGGCATGGCTGATCGAAAAATATGCCGGCAAGTTCCCGACCTGGCTTTGCCCAGAGCAGGTTCGTATCCTTCCGATCTCCGAGAAATTCAAAGATTACGCCCAGGAGGTATTCAAGGAACTGCGTAAAAACGGCGTGGACGTCAAGGTGGACAACCGGTCCGAGAAGATTGGTTACAAGATCCGTGAAGCCCGTCTGGACAAGATCCCTTACATGCTGATCGTCGGTGCCAAGGAGCAGGAAGAGGGCAAGGTTTCTGTCAGAAGCCGGTTCGCCGGAGATGAAGGACAGAAAGACCTGCAGGTATTCATCAATGAGATCTGTGAGGAGATCCGCACGAAGGCAATCCGTCAGGAGCTGCCCCAGCAGGAAAAATAGAATTTGACCTTCCTTGAAATGTGTCTTTTTTTGCTGAATCTGTCAGGAATGAGCCAAGTAATACCATGAATCGTTCAATTTTTTCATAGAATGTTGTATTTTCTTGTGATATAATAACTTCAGTGGATAAGCGAAATTAGCTTTTGAGATGAATAATCAGATTTCAGAGAAGTATAAAAGATGTAAAGGAGCGGACATTATGGATATCAGAGAGTTATTACCGAAAGAT
Source organism: uncultured Lachnospiraceae bacterium (assembly GCA_946629665.1). Classification (GTDB taxonomy): domain Bacteria; phylum Bacillota; class Clostridia; order Lachnospirales; family Lachnospiraceae; genus Anaerobutyricum. The sequence goes on along the minus strand of CAMOYC010000036.1, from coordinate 12,817 downwards.
ACAGAAGGCAGATTAAGAATAATTCAGGAAACTGTACCGGGACGTCAGATCACCCTGGCTCATGTTATCACAAGTCCCAAGCCAATCGTTTACCGTAAGCTGGGTTTGAATCCGGATATTGATTTTGAGCGTTCCGCCATTGGTATTATCACAGTTACTCCCAGTGAGTCCGCGGTAATCGGTGCCGATATCTCCATCAAGAGTGGCGACGTATACCTGGGATTCGTGGATCGATTCAGCGGAACCCTGATTCTGACCGGACGTATTTCCGCAGTAGAGTCTGCTGTACAGGCAGTCATCCATTACTTCCAGAATGAACTTGGATACGCTACCTGTCCGGTAACGAAAAAATAGGTTTTTTAAAGCGAATTATGCTATGATAAAGGCAGGAGTGTACTCCTGCTTTTATTTTTCTATATTATACAAAAAGGATTCAGAATATGCCAGCAATCAGCAACGACTGGGCTCAGGCCCTCAAGGAAGAATACGGAAAACCCTACTATAAAGAACTATATCTTACCCTGACCAGGGAATACCAGGAAAGGGTCATCTATCCGCCCGCAGACGAGATCTTCAATGCATTTCATCTGACACCTCTCCACGAAGTCAAAGTGGTGATCCTGGGTCAGGATCCCTACCACAATGTGGGCCAGGCCCACGGTTTATGTTTTTCCGTGAGACCGGATGTGGAGATCCCGCCCTCCCTGGTCAATATCTACCAGGAACTGCACGATGATCTGGGTTGCTATATCCCGGATAACGGCTGCCTGACCAAGTGGGCCCGCCAGGGCGTTCTGCTTTTGAACACCGTCCTCACGGTTCGGGCCCACCAGGCGAATTCCCATCGGAATATAGGCTGGGAAGAATTCACGGATGCAGCCATCCGGGCCTTGAATGAGCAGGACAGACCCATCGTGTATCTGCTCTGGGGCCGGCCTGCCCAGCAGAAGGAGAAAATGTTGAACAATCCAAAGCACCTGATCCTGAAAGCCCCTCATCCCAGCCCCCTGTCAGCTTACCGGGGATTCTTTGGCTGCAGGCACTTCAGTCAGGCCAATGAGTTCCTGCGTTTCCACCGGATTGAGCCAATCGACTGGCAGATTGAGAATCGGTGACAGGGAGACAGGGGACGGTTCTCTGTCTCCTACCATCACAGCAGAATAAGAAAGGAAGAAAATATGAGCGTATTATTTGTTTGTTACCCCAAATGCGGCACTTGCAGGAAAGCGGAAAAATGGCTGAAAGACCACGGCCTTGCTTATGATAAGAGAGATATTTCCATCGACCAGCCCACCGAGGCGGAGCTGAGAGAGTGGAAGGAGAAAAGCGGCCTGCCGCTGAAAAAGTTTTTCAACACCAGTGGCCAGATCTACCGGCAGAATCAGTTGAAGGACAAGTTGCCGGGCATGACGGAAGATCAGCAGTTTGCTCTCCTCGCAGAAAGCGGGATGCTGGTAAAACGGCCGATCCTGGTAGATGGAGATACCGTACTGGTTGGTTTTAAAGAAAAGGACTATGAGGAGAGTTTACTGTAAATCTTCTGGAATCGGTCGAAGGGGGTTCCTTGAAAGATAAACTGATTTCTTAAACCTGCCCGTTACGTGCTGTGATATGGTTTATCAGGTTGCATTTCACTTACAAATGTAGCATCTCACTTTACAAACTGGCGGCTCAGATTACAACTCACCAAAAAGATAATAAAAACAGGGACTTCATGCGAGCATGAAGTCCCTGTTTTTTGTGCTTGCGGGCATTCGGTGAATGCCCGCAGATCATTTTTCACAATAAACTTGCATATATGAGAAAATACTATATAACAAATATAAAATTTTACTATTTATAGTTTGATTTCTAGTTAAGGAAGAAAAAAGAAACAAGAAATCGGCCGCAGAGAAGAATGATCCGAAATGCGGCCGAATGAGACAGCTGTGAAAGGAAAATAAAATGATTAATTTTAGGAATCTTAGGAAAGACTAAACCCAATCAACCCAATCAAAGAACCGTCTCCCTAATTGAGAGTAATTGAGAGCCCTGGTTTGCCCCGCCCTATTTGGCGGTTTGGGACAAGTTTGTGTCCTTTCAGTCAGCGGCTTCCCGTGATAAAATCTATAGTGGAAGCGGCCAAATTCTGACCGGATCCTAAAGACAAAAAAGTCAAGGAAAAACAGGTATTTAAGGGGAAAAAGTTGGCTTTCCTATGGAAAAGAGTACATTGTCATGTTCAGATTTTCCAAGTATAATAACCATATAAACCATATTTTGTCGGAAAAGGAGGGGAGAAGAGATGAGTTTAAAACACAGATTTTATCACAGATTATACGCCGGAACAATTACTTTCCTTCTTGTGTTTTGTGCGGTTTTTCAAGCCATTTCTCTGCCCGGACATGCCGCATCCGCCATTGAGTTAAGTCCGTCTGTGGATACGGTTTTAAACAATGTGGGCAACTATATCCTTTCCGTGGACAGCCACCCCGATTATTCCAGCACATGGAATGTGCTCGGTTTGATCCGAAGCGGCAGAAAAGTATCATCTGATTATATCAATGAGTATTACAATAATACAGTGAATTACCTGGAGGATAACGACTGGAAGATTACCCGGAACAAGTTTTCAGATTATTCCAGACTGATCCTGGGCATGACGGTCATCGGCAAGGATGCGCAGGATATCAACGGGCATAACCTTTTTAGCTATTTGTCTGATTTTTCCAAGGTGAAGCTGCAGGGATTTAACGGTCCGATCTGGGCGCTTATTGCGCTCAACAGCCATCCGGATTACTCGATACCGGTGAATCTGGATGCTAAGGAGCAAACCACGGAAGAGGGACTAATCCAGTATCTGGTAAGCCGGGAGACCAGCAAGGGAGGCTGGACTCTTTTTGGAGACACGCCGGATACGGATATCACCGGCATGACCATCCAGGCTCTGGCTCCTTACTATGGGAAACGGGACGATGTCACGAATGCGGTTGACCGGGCTCTCAGCTGGCTGTCTTCCGCCCAGAATAAGGATGGGGGCTACAGTACTCTGAACGGAAGTACGACGATCGAGACTTCAGAGAGTGATGACCAGGTTATCGTTGCTCTGTGTGCTCTGGGGATTGACCCCGGTCAGGACAGCCGTTTCATCAAGGATAATGGGAAATGGGTTATGTCTCGTCTGTTCGAGTACTATATTCCCGCCGGGACCAATAAGGCCGGTTTTATGCACACCTTCCCGGGCGCCGGAGATGACGGGGGCGGAGCTTCCGGCACCTTGAACGGCATGGCCACCGAGCAGGGTATGTATGCGACGGCAGCCTACAAGCGTCTGCTCACAGGCAAGACTGCCCTCTATGACATGAGTGATCTTACCTTGACTCCCGGGGAAGCTCCGGGTGCTCCGACTACCAGGGCAACCGAGGCGGAGACCGACACGACAAAGAAGACGCAGAAGGTAAAGATTAAGAAAATAACTCTGAATTATAAGCAGATTACGGTAAAAACAGGAAAGACCAGAAAGCTGAAAGCGACGGTCACGCCTGCCAATGCAACCAATAAAAAATTAAAATGGAAGTCCTCCAATAAGAGAATTGCCACAGTTAGCCAGACCGGCAAGGTGAAAGGAATCAAAGCCGGCAAGGTGAAGATCACGGTGGCTGCCAGGGACGGCAGCGGGAAAAAGGCCACCTGTAAGGTGATCGTGGAGAAAAAGAAGTCTAAGAAAATCAAGGTGACTTCCGTCAGCCTGAATTACAGTCAGATCTCTGTACAGGCAGGGGCTTCCCGGTCACTCAGTGCCACGGTGTTGCCATCCAACGCTACCAACAAGAAGCTTCGCTGGTATTCTTCCGATTCTTCCATAGCTTCCGTGAGTGGTTCCGGGTCTGTGAAAGGCCGGAAGAACGGTACAGCAACCATCACGGCGAAAGCCAGGGATGGCAGTGGCAGTAAAGCTGTCTGCAAAGTGATCGTCTACGGAGGAACTTCTTATTCAAGCAGTAATCCTTCGTCTGCTCCGAGTCAGACACCTGGTGCCAATCAGGGAGGCGGACAGTCTTCCGGGGCTCAGCCCGGATCCGGGCAAGGCTCTTCAGGAGGTTCTGCCAAGGAAGATTCTGCCGCTGAGTCGACGACCGAGGTAGGTGCCTGGTCCTTTGAGGGAGACTCCTTTGTGCCGGAGGCATCAACGGAAGAAGAGGAAAATCAGGAAGAGTTCGACGATGAAGAGATGGGCTCCGAAGATCTGGCGGAGGAAGAAGCCGGAACGGACGCCCGATCCAATCTGCCGATCTGGCTGCAGATCCTGCTGGGCTTCGGTGGTTCCGGTTTCCTGGCAGGAGGCTTCAGAATGCCCTGGGCAATCCTTCTGGAGCGACTGCGCCGATTAAGAGGTTAGAATAAATACAGGTATTGAATCATTGCAGGAGGGTTATGGGATATGATGAAAGATATAAGGAAGTATTATTATAGCTGGCCCTTGCTTCTTGCTTTGCTGCTGATCTTATGTCTGGCGCCGGAGATGGATGCTTCGGCTGCCAAAGTTTATTATTCCGTCGAGAAGTTTACGATTGGGCAGGGCTATCTGGTAGAACCCACAGAAGTGACGATCACGGATGGGGAAACACTCACCGCCGTGACAAAGCGGGCATTGCAAAACGCCGGATATACAATCGCCGCGAGGGTGGACGGTACCTATGGCTGGTATCTTGAAGGGATTAAAGATGCCGATAAAGGAAACAGTAAAGTTCCACAGTGTATCCAGAACATGGATGAAAATGCGCCAAAAACAGGAGATCTGAATCCGGCTGAGGAAAAGAATGTCGACGCTTTTGGAGATCCGCTCTATCCGGGACTGTATGAGTTTTCCTATACATCCTCTGCCGGCTGGCTGTTTTTCGTTAATAACAAGGGGATCGGCGTCGGAGCGGACAATATCCGTCTTCATGATGAGGACGTGGTCCGTTTGCGCTTCTCACTATATGGGACCGGAGCAGATCTGGGAGAGAGCTGGGCTGGTTCTCCGGCTCTGACCCTTCCGAACCTGGATGCTCTGACCAGGCGCCTGGCGGTCTACCGGACCAACAAGGAAGCCTGCGATGCCAAGGGCTATGCATCCGCCTACAAAACTGCCAGAGATACAGCCGCCAACATGGATTCCACCTCAGACCAGGTGGATGCAGCCTACGAAAAGCTACCCACAGAAGCGGCAATGAGACAGTGGACGAAAGACCTGGCCGCCGCAAAAAAGGCAGCCGAGGAGAAGGCCCGGATCAAAAAGTACACACCGGCAAAGGTGAAGCTGGTCTCCGTGAAGAAGATCAAAGAAAAGACCGTAAAGATCACCTGGAAAAAGAGTAAGACAGCTACCGGCTATCAGGTCTGGATGTCCAACAAGAAAGCCAAAGGATATAAGAAGATCAAGTCCCTGAAGGGCAAAAAGAAAGTCAGCTTCAAAAAAGCTAAACTCAAAAAGAAAAAGACATATTACTTCAAGGTGAGACCCTATCGTAAAGCGGGAGGAAGGACCTATTACGGACCGTACTCCAACATAAAGAAGATACGATTAAAATAAGAAGATTATCCAAAAAAAGTAGAAATGGGAATCCCTGCAAAAGATACCGGTTTCTATCCTGGTTGATGAATATGGGAAATATGGGAAGGAACAGTTGAGCATCTGCATATTATCTGAAAGGGATTCGGTGTGCAGATGCTCAGTTTCGTGAAAGGAGAAGGAATAAAATGAGAAGAAGAAAATTACGGATGCTCAGCATCATCATGGTCCTGTGCCTGGTCTTCCTGACTGCCTGCGGGAGCAGCAGCGGGGAGAATGAGCTGGAACAGAGGGCCGACAATGTGGAACAAAAGGTGGAAGACTCTACCGAAGGCGGCGCAGAGCCTCTGCAGGATGTCAATCAGATCCCAAAGAACGGCATTATCACCAAAGAGCAGTTTGAAACTGTTGCGGGTCAGGACCGCAAGATCCAGTTTGTCGGCGAATCCGACGAGGGGATCAGCTATACCTGGACTTACGATGCTTCCCAGATCCAGAATCCACAGGACCAGAATCTGAAGATTGATTTTAATCAGGAGGACCTTGACGACATCAAAGAACAGGCCAACAATGCCAATGATGCTCTGGAGATGACCATGCACGGCAAAGGTCTGATCTGTCCTCCGACTTTAAGCCTTGTGCTTTCGGAGGCCTGGCAGTCCGATACCGTCATGCTCTTAAAAGAGCAGGATGACAAACTCGCTAAAATGAGTGATGTGACCATAGCCAGCGAGCCGGAGTCTGCTTCCGATGATAGCAAAAAGGACAAGGAGAAAGAGGACAAGAAAAAAGAAAATAAAGAGGAGGACGATGCGGAGGATGAGGATGACGCGGACGAGGACACCGCCAGCCTGACAGATCCGCTTCCCGGCAAGTCGACACTTTCCATGACAATTACTTCCCTGGAAGGAAAATGTTATATCGTGGGTGGTATCACAGATAAGAAAAAACTCGCGTCCATCAATAATCAGCTTAAGGCCGCAGCCAATGCCAACAAAAATGGAGACGCCTCATCGGAAAACGGTGGTTCCGGTGGCAGCGGTGGTTCCGGCGACAGCGGATCCGATTCCGGTAATGGGAATAATCCCGGCGATATAGCCGGTGATGAGAGCGGGTCAGGTTCCTCCGGTGGAGGCGGTGGCTCAGACGGCGGGTCCGGTGACGTAGAAAATGGTGGAGGATCTGACAGCGGATCCGGTTCTTCTGACTACACATGCACCATCTCCATCAGCTGTGCCACGATCCTTGACAATATGGGCAATCTGACGTCCGGAAAAGAAGAATTTGTTCCTTCAGACGGCTGGATCCTGGCGGCAACGACCGTATCCTTCTCAAAAGGAGATTCAGTTCATGATGTCCTCAAAAAAGTCTGCAAGGACAATGGGATCCATATGGAATCGGCATACACTCCGGCCTATGACTCCGCCTATGTGGAAGGGATCAACCAGCTCTACGAATTCGACTGCGGTGAGCTTTCCGGCTGGATGTACAACGTAAACGGCTGGTTCCCCAACTACGGATGCAGCAAGTATACCGTTTCCGACGGAGACCAGATCAACTGGGTCTACACCTGCGACCTGGGCAAGGATGTCGGAGACAACTCCATGTATTAACCCGGAAGGTTAACGAAGCAATCATTATAAGAAATAATCATCATAAAAAACAATCATCATAAAAAACAATCATCATTATGAGAGATACATTTTCTACTTATCATCCATTTTTGAATATGCTGTTTTTCGCGGGGGTGATCGGGATCACCATGTTTGTTACCCATCCCTTCATCCTCGGTATCTCCCTGGCCAGCGGGATCGCCTATTCGGCCCTGCTTCGGGGGATCCGAAAAACCATCAGGAACAACCTGATCTTCACATTGCCGGTCATGATCATCGCTGCGGCGATCAACCCCATGTTCAACCACTATGGAGTAACCATTCTGGGCTATCTGAGCAATGGCAATCCCTTTACTCTGGAGAGCTGCGTCTACGGGCTTATCATGGCCTTGATGCTGGCGGGCGTGATCACCTGGTTTTCCTGTTACACGGAAGTGATGACTTCTGACAAATTCATCTATCTGTTTGGCCGGATCATCCCTGCCCTCTCTCTTGTCCTGTCCATGGCGCTGCGCTTTGTGCCCCGCTTCAGCCGGCAGGCAGGTGTGATAGCAAACGGGCAGAGATGTGTCGGAAGGAGCACTTCGAACGGTAGCCTGATCAAGCGGGCAAAACACGGGATCACAATTTTCTCCATCCTGGTCACCTGGGCCCTGGAGAATGCCATCGACACTGCAGATTCCATGAAGTGCCGGGGCTATGGGGAGAAGGGCAGGACCGCCTTTGCGATCTTCACCTTTGACCGCAGGGACGGAAAATGTCTTGCTTTCATGCTGGCAGTGCTGGGCCTGCTGATCTACGGTGCAAGCCAGGGTTACACTTTTTCCCGCTACAATCCCCGGATCGTGGTGGAGGGCTGGCCCCTCACTCCGGGCAGTGCCCTGGTGTTTGGTAGCTTCCTGGCCTTCAGTATGCTGCCTGTGGTGCTGGAACTGGCTGACCGCCGGATGTGGAAGAAACGTCGTTTAACTGTGGAAAGACAGGAGACAGTCGGCTATCGGCTGTGGGATATAGACTATGAGTAAGATTATTGAGATACAGGACCTTTCCTTCGCCTACCCCGGGGAGGAGGTCCGTGCACTGAATCATATAAACCTGGATGTGGAAGAAGGGGAATTCCTTGTCCTTTGCGGCAAGAGCGGCTGCGGCAAGAGTACCTTGCTGACCCACTTAAAAACACCGATCACTCCCCACGGCAAGAGAAAGGGGGAGATCCTCTTTTACGGCCAGCGCCTCTCGGATATGGAGAACCGGGTACAGGCTCAGCGGATCGGTTATGTGCTGCAGAATCCGGACAACCAGATTGTCACGGATAAGGTGTGGCATGAACTGGCCTTCGGCCTGGAAAGCCTGGGCTATTCCACGCCGGACATCCGGATCCGGGTCGCGGAGATGGCCAGTTATTTCGGGATTCAGGACTGGTTCTACAAGAATGTGGCAGAGCTGTCCGGTGGCCAGAAACAGCTCCTGAACCTGGCTTCCATCATGGCGATGCATCCGGACCTGCTGGTGCTGGATGAACCGACTAGCCAGCTGGACCCGATCGCCGCTTCGGATTTTCTGGAGACGGTGAAGAAAATAAACAGAGACCTGGGAACCACGATCATCATCACGGAACACCGGCTGGAAGAAGTATTTCCTTCTGCAGACAGGGTGGTGGTGATGGACCACGGCAGTGTCTACGCGGTGGGAACACCCACGAAGATCGGCCAGGTGCTCCGGGATGACAACCACGAGATGTTCCTGGCCATGCCGGTCCCCATGCAGATCTATGCCAGGACCCGGACCGAGACTGACCTGGAATGTCCGGTCACCGTCCGGGACGGAAGAAAATGGCTGGAAGAAGTCTGCAGGGAGCGGAATATCAGCCCGGCTCCATCCGGAAGACCTTCCTTTTCCCATAAAGAAGAAGAAACGGAAAAAGCGGTGCTTCTTGAAGCCCGGGACCTCTGGTTCCGATACGATAAAGATCTCCCCGACGTGGTGAAGGGGGCTTCGCTCAAATTATACCAGGGCGAGTTCTATTGCCTGATGGGAGGCAACGGTACCGGAAAAAGCACAACCCTTTCCCTGATCAGCCGGCTTCGGAAACCATACCGGGGCAAGATAAACCTGGGGGGAACTGACCTTAGAAAGTATAAGGATGCGGACCTGTTCCGCGGCCTTCTCGGAGTCCTGCCCCAGAATCCCCAGGCCCTCTTTGTCAAAAAGACGGTGAGGGATGAGCTTTTCGAGATGATCGGGGGATCAAAAGAAAAGAAAAATGATGAATACCATATCGCCATGGATAAGAGCCAGGCGGTGGATGGAATTGTGGAGGTCTGTCATCTCGACGGGCTGCTGCACCGCCACCCTTATGACCTTTCCGGCGGAGAGCAGCAGAGACTGGCTCTGGCCAAGATCCTTCTGCTCCGGCCCCGGCTTCTCCTCATGGATGAGCCCACCAAGGGTCTGGACTCTTATTTCAAGCAGGAATTCGCGGAGATATTACACCTTTTGCAAGAGCAGGGAGTGACGATCTTTATGATCTCCCATGACATTGAATTCTGCGCGGCTTACGGAGACCGGTGCGGCCTGTTCTTTGACGGCAGTATCGCTGCTGAGGGCAGCCCCCGGGAATTCTTTGCGGGCAACAATTTCTACACGACCGCCGCCAACCGCATGGGAAGAAAATATTTCCCTGAAGCGGTGACCGGAAAGGATGTGATCGCATGTCTGAAACAATGAAACAGGATGCCTCTCAGCATTTTCTGAAAATATTTTATGAGAGCGGGGAAGTGGAATATGATGATCTGGGCCACAAGCTGGCCCATGCAGTTCTTCCGGAAAAGGTGAACAACCGCCTTTTTTCCGGGAAGAAAGACAGGACCCTGACCAAAGAAAATGTCCGGGACCTGCGGGAGGAAGGAGGGGCCTTTGATCAGGTCCTTCCGGAGGAGGACCTCTTTACGGAGGATACCGAGATCTGGCAGAAACAGGAGAAAAAGGCCTTGTCCAGGAGGACGAAAGTGAGCCTTTTTCTGCTGCTGGTCGCGATTCCGATCACCGTGATCCTCGGGATGATGGTCTTTCGGTCCACCAGCTACGGGATGGATGAAACATTCCTGCAGAGGATCTTCGGCAGCAGGATCTACTATTTCCTGAGCCTGGTGATCATGATCTATTCTCTCATTCCCTTTTTCATGGTTTTTGAGGGGCGGAAACCCCAGGCCAGAGAGCTGGTCGTGCTCGCCACCATGATCGCATTAAACTGCGCAGGCCGGGCAGCCTTCTTCATGCTGCCTGACTTTAAACCGATCTATGCGCTGACCATTATCAGCGGGATCGCTTTCGGCGGAGAGGCCGGGTTCCTGGTGGGATCCATGTCCATGCTGGTGTCCAATTTTCTTTTCGGACAGGGCCCCTGGACACCCTGGCAGATGTTCGCAATGGGCATGATCGGATTCCTTTCGGGGATCCTTTATCAGCTGGGCCTGCTGCCGACAAAACGGCTGCCCCTGTCCATCTTCGGTTTTCTGATGGCCTTTATCGTCTATGGCGGGATCATGAATCCGGCAGCCATGTTCATGAGCATCGGAGAACCAAACTGGAAGACCCTGCTTGCCTACTACATATCCGGTGTGCCGGTGGACCTGGTCAAAGGAGTGTCCACTTTTATCTTCCTCTGGATCGGTGCCCGGCCCATGCTGGAGAAACTGCAGAGGATCAAGATAAAATACGGACTCATCACCTAGAGGATAATGAGGTCACATGTCATACAGCAGGACAAAGGAGAAGTCTATGAAAGAAATACCCAGATACCGGTCAATGAACTTTCCCGTTTATTCCGGTATGTTAAATAGATTTGAAGACAGTGATGAGATAAGGAACTACTACAGGCAGGGAGGCCTGAATGGCCTGGAGGTCATCCTGGCAGGAGAGTCGGACCAGGGCAAGATCCTCCCGGATATGGTGAATGGCGTTCACCTCTTTTTCCATATTTTCTGGATGGATTACTGGCTGGGCAACTATGAAAGGCTGGACCGGGAATTCGATTCCAGAGAGCAGTGGATCGATTACTATGGCGGAGAGGACCGGGAAGCCTACCTGGACTTTTTGCGTAAAGACCTGGCTTACGCGGAAGAGATCGGTGCCAAATATGTAGTATTTCATGTGTCTGAGGTTACTCTCCGGGAAAGTTTTACTTATGATTATCGTTACCCGGATTGGAAGGTGATCGACACTGCTCTGGAAGTGATCAACAGCGTGATGACCGAGAAGCAGTACTCCTTTGACTTCCTGGTGGAGAACCTCTGGTGGAGTGGCCTTAACCTGAAGAATCCCGGCCTTACCCGACGTATGATCCAGGGAATGGACTTCCCCAACAAGGGGATCATGTTAGACCTGGGCCACTATATGAACACCAACTCCCGGCTCAAGACAGCGGAAGACGCGGTGGCATATCTTCACCGGATGATCGATAAACACGAGAAGGCCGGCTTCCCCATCACTGACTGGATCAAGGGGATCCACCTGCAGATGTCCCTGGGAGGAGATTACATCAGAAAGCAGCGCAGAGAGTGGAAGAAAGATCCCATGGACTTTGATTCCGTTTCATTTTACGAACTGTACCGCATCGCCTATGAGCATGCAAACCGGATCGACCTCCACCAGCCCTTCCTGGGCCAGGGGGTCAGGGAACTGATCGAGCGGATCGATCCCAAATATGTCACCTTTGAATTCAACCAGCGCAGCAAGGAAGAGTACGAGTCCTTCATCATCGACCAGGGCAGACTGCTCGGTTACATCTGATCTATCCGGATGATCCGTCAAAAAGTTGATTTGCTTTTTTTACGAATATCGTGTAGTATAATTGTTTAGCTACACACTTTCAATACAGGTCCCTGTCAGCGGGCCTGTATTTTGTGGATATAGGAATTGATTTTTGGAAGAATATACGGAAAGAAAGGATGATTCAAGTGACAAAGATAGATATTATCTCCGGATTTCTTGGAGCAGGTAAAACGACTTTAATAAAGAAACTCATCGCTGAAGCCCTGCAGGGCCAGAAGATCGTTCTGATCGAGAACGAGTTCGGCGAGATTGGTATCGATGGCGGTTTCCTTAAGGATTCCGGGATCCAGATCAACGAGATGAGCCAGGGCTGCATCTGCTGTTCCCTGGTTGGTGATTTTAATGCTGCATTAAAGGAAGTACTTGCCCAGTACTCTCCGGACCGCATTCTGATCGAGCCCTCCGGCGTCGGCAAACTTTCCGACGTCATCAAGGCGGTCCAGAATGTTGTGGACGAAGAAAATGTCACCCTGAACTCTTACATCACTGTGGCTGATGCACAGCGGGCAAAAATGTATATTAAGAACTTCGGTGAGTTCTACAATAACCAGGTAGAGTTCGCCAGCGCCATTTTCTTAAGCCGGACCCAGAAAGTCTCCGAAGAGAAGCTGGAAAAGGTAGTCGAGCTGATCCGCAGTATCAATGAGAAATCCCCGATCGTCACAACGCCCTGGGATGACCTCACCGGTCAGCAGATCCTGGAAGTGATCGAAGGGAAAAATGACTTCGAGGAGGAGCTTCTTGCCGCAGCCGCAGCCGCTCCGGAATTCGAACATCACCATCATGAAGGATGCAGTCACGACCATTGCCATCACGATCATGACCATGACCACGATCA
>CAMOYC010000035.1 GCA_946629665.1 uncultured Lachnospiraceae bacterium | reverse complement strand
GCGCTGCTGGTGGATGTGTTGCCGATCCCCATCTCGCCGGTAGCCAGGATATTGTATCCCTGCTCTGTCAGGTCTCTTACCATGTCAATCCCGACTTCGATCGCCCGGATCGCTTCCTCCCGGCTCATAGCCGGTCCCTTCATCATGTCCGCAGTTCCGTAGCGGATCTTCCGGTTGATCACCTTGGGGTTATCACAGTCGGTCGCGATCCCGATGTCCACCGGATAAACGTCCGCCCCACTCACGCCGGAGAGGATGCAGATGGTCGCATTGTGTTTTGTCATGTTTTCGGTAACGATCTTCGTTACTTCCTGGCCGGTCTGGGTCACTCCCTCGGCCACGACCCCGTTGTCCGCTGCCATCACGATGACAGCTTTTTTTCCGAGGCGGGGATTCTTATCCCGGTAGATCCCGGCAAAATCCGTTACCATCTTCTCAAGCCTTCCCAGACTGTGAAGAGGTTTCCCCAAAGTGTTCCATCTTCTCCGGGTATATTCCATCGCCTCTTCATCCAGAGGCTCTATCCTCTTTAAAGCTTCCTCGAGTTTCATAAACTATCCCTTCTCAAATCTCTCGTCGAAACAGGCTTCTCTTCCTGCTTCCCGATTCCGTTTTTGTCATTTCTTCTCAAATTATTCTCTAATCTATTTCAATCAACCATCCGCTCCGGTCAGCCGATCAGGCCCCTGAGCATTGTCAGCAGGGGCTGGGGCATACCTGCATATTTTGTGAGGATCAGCACAAAGAGCAGCAGTTCCACTTCTGCCAGCTCACTGCCTGCCCCCATCACGTCGCCGGTGATCCCGCCGATCTTTCCGGTAATGTATACCCGGAAGAGATAAGCCAGCAGGAAGAGGACGGCAAAGATTGCCACTCCCCAGCCGGAAAAAGCGAGGACCATGGCGATCAGGCCGAGGATCATGGTCCCGATGACTGTCCCGCGGCTGACGGTTCCCACGTAGATGCCGATGCCGTTCTTTCTTGGGTAGATGGCCTTATAGACAAGTGCTCCCTGCACCATCTTTCCGGCGATGGGCATGAGGAGGATCATCATCCACCGGACATCGCTGTAATAGATGCCTGCAAACTTCAGAGCCAGGTCAAAGCACATGGCGATCGCACCGTTGGTGCCGATCCGGCTGTCCTTCATGATCTCCAGCATCCGCTCCCTCTTTCTCGCAGAGTATATGCCGTCCGCGGTGTCACAAAGCCCGTCAAGATGAAAAGCTCCGGTCACACAAAGGTTGGCCAGCATCGCACACAGGATGCCGAAGGTCTGCGGGAGGACCAGGCTGACCAGCTGGTAGCAGGCCACGTCAATGAGGCCGATCACCAGACCGATCACCGGGTAATAGAGGAAGCCCTTATGCATATCCTCATCCTTTACCTCACCAAGATCTACATTGATCGGGATCCTTGTCATGAATCCCATGGTTAAAAGAAATCGTTTTATCTGTGTCTTCATGATGATTTAACATCCTCGATCATCGCATCGACCAGGCCTCTTGCGGTGTAGGTAACCGCTGTCCGGTCAATGGATACTCCTGCCTTCTCGGCAGTATTTGTGGTTACCGGTCCGATACTTACATAGCGTCCGGTATATTCTTCAGGATCTTCCACCATAGCCAGGTAGGCTTTCACGGCGCTGGAGCTGGCAAAGATGACATAGTCGACCGACCCGATCAGCCGGTTCAGTTCTTCCGCTTTGCGCATATCTCTCACCGTGTGGTAGAGGGAGATGCAGGTGTGGGAGATTCCCGCTGCAGTCAGCGCATCCGGGAGAACCTGGTTGGCCTCCTCCGCCCGGAGCAGCAGGACCCGGTCTTTCTCACTCAGATGGGGAACGATCGCTCTTGCCATATCTTCCGAAGAAAATGCGGTTGGCAGGAAATCCGCGTAGATCCCATAGCTTTCCAGAGCATCCCTGGTTCCCGTCCCGATCACCGCAAAATGAATATGGGAGAGAGTGCGGATATCCTTATGCATTTCTTTCAGTTCATCAAAGAAGCATTTCACACCGTTTGCCGATGTGAAGATCGCCCAGTTATAACTGTCGATCTCTGTGATCGCATTGACAAGGGCCGGTGTCCTCATCGCCTCAGTGCGGATCAGACTGAAGGAGATGGCTTCTGCCCCCTCTTCCTTCAGGATCGGAGAGAGGCGGTCCACCATGGACTGGCTGCCGGTCACCAGGACCCGCTTGCCGGAAAGGGGCTTTCCGCCAAACCAGTTCAGCTCATCCCTCAGGGATACGACCTCCCCGACCACGGAGATGGCAGGTGTCCGGATTCCTTCCCGCTTTACCACATCCACGATCGTCTCCAGAGTTCCGGTTGCAACCCGCTGTTTGGCAGTGGTTCCTTCCTGGAGAACGCCTACCGGTGTTTTTGGATCCTTGCCGTGGGCGATCAGCTCACGGACAATGTTAGGCAGGTTCTTCAGGCCCATCAGGAACACCAGGGTTCCTTCCTCCCTGGCCAGAGTCGCATAGTCCAGAACGGTCTCCCCGTTTTTATGGTTGCCTTCATGGCCGGTGATCACATGGAAGGAAGAAGCGAAATCACGGTGGGTCACCGGGATTCCGCAGTAGGCCGGCACAGAGTAGGAGGAGGAAATTCCCGGAATGACCTCAAAGTCCACTCCCGCTTCCCGAAGCTCCTGCCCTTCCTCGCCGCCCCGGCCGAAAATGAAGGGGTCTCCGCCTTTCAGACGGACAACCGTCTTGCCTTCCTTAGCCAGTTCCACCAGCAGCTGGTTGGTCTCATATTGTTTCAGATGATGATGGGCTGCCCGCTTGCCGGCGTAGATCAGCTCCGCATCATCCCGGATCTCATTGAGGAGAGAATCGGAAGCCAGGCTGTCGTAGACTACCACGTCCGCCTCCCGGAGCACCCTGAGTCCCTTTCGGGTGAACAGGTCCTCATCTCCGGGACCGGCTCCGACCAGGTAGACCTTGCCCGGATTGACTGCTTTTGCAATCTCCCGACCCAGCGCTCTGGCTGTTTCAAGCCGGTCTCCTTCGTCCGGAACTGCTTTCTGCAGGGCTGCCTTCTTTGCGTGCACTCCATCCTTCACATACATCGCCTTCATGGAAAATGTGCCATTTTCTTCTTTGCACAGTGCTGCCGCCGGTGCATTACAGCTGCCCCCGATCGTGATCAGGAAAGCGCGCTCCGCCTCCAGCAGGCAGGCTGCCTTCGGACTGTGGATCGCAGCCAGGATCCTGGCTGCTTCCTCGTCCTTAATCCGGCTTTCCACCGCCAGGATCCCCTGGCCTGCCGCCGGAAGAAAATGGTCCGGATCCAGATATTCATAGTGGATCCCTTCCTCATTCTCATATCCTAGTCTTTCGATCCCTGCTGCAGCCAGGATGATCCCGTCGTAAAGCCCTTCTCTCAGCTTGCGGAGACGGGTCTGAACATTCCCCCGCAGCAGTTTGATCGTCACATTCGGATTGATCTCCTTGATGAGCAGCTCCCGGCGAAGGGAGGAGGTCCCGACGATACTGCCCGCCGGCAGGTCAGAAAGCTTCCTGCCGGTGGTGGTCACAAAGGTATCTCTGGGATCAACCCGGTCTAAAACTGCCCCGATTCCCAGTCCTTCCGGGAATTCCATGGGCATATCCTTGGCGCTGTGGACCGCGATGTCCACGCTGCCATTCAACAGTTCCGCCTCCAGTTCCGCGGTAAAGACGCCCTTGCCACCGAAGGAAGTCAGGGACTTATCCAGGATCTGGTCCCCTTTGGTATCGATCTTGACGATCTCGATCTCCAGCTCGGGATAGGCTTCCTGGATCTTATCTTTTACAAATTCGGTCTGGATCAGAGCCAGCAGGCTCTTTCTCGTACCTATGCGCAATGTTTTCTTCATGTCCGCCTCCGGATCATTCAATCCCGGCAAAGCCGTACTTGTCCTGATAGCCTCTTGGTGTGATCATCTTTCCGTCTTTCACATAGGTGTTGGAATTACCGATGATCACGATACTGAACATATCGATCGGCGCATCCTTCACCTCTGCGAGGGTGGTGATCAGGGAGGACTCATCGTCCCTTCCGGCATTTCTCACGATGCCGACCGGGGTTTCCGGGGACCGGTACTTCATCAGGATATCCGCTGCTTTTTCCACATAGTCCACGCGCTTCTTGCTCTTGGGGTTGTAGAGGCAGACGATAAAGTCGCCCTGGCCCGCGCAGTCCACACGCTTCATGATCAGGTCCAGAGGAGTCATCAGGTCACTCAGGCTGATGATGGTGAAATCGTGCATCAGGGGAGCTCCCAGAACAGATGCTGCAGCGCTGGCTGCGGTCACGCCGGGAACAGTCACGATCTCGATATCGGCCTGTTTCTCATTGGCAATCTCTAAAAGGATGCCGGCCATACCGTAGATGCCGCTGTCGCCGGAACTGATCATAGCCACATCGTTGCCTTCCGCCGCCAGGTCTACCGCCATGGCACAGCGGTCGATCTCCTTCTTCATCGGTGTCGCTACATAGTTCTTATCCGGAAAATACTTTTTCATCATCTCCACGTAGGCGGTATAGCCTGTGATGATGTCAACATTATTGATTACTTCGATTGCTTTTGCGGTCATGTGGTCGTAGCCGCCCGGGCCGAAACCAACCGCATATAATTTACCCATCTTTGTCTCCTCTTTTTCTTCTAAGTTATCCATACAGCGGAAAAACATCTCCAGGTCTCCGGGATCATTGTTTTCCCGGATCCCGATCAGGAAATGTTCAAAGGCTTTGGCTGTTCCCTTTTCCTTGGCTTCCGCCAGGAACTTCTCCTTGGAAGACCGTATCAGGGGCAGGTTCTGCTGGAATACGTACCACTGCCGGAACTGCAGGATGTAATCATCCAGGATCCCTTCCGCTGTCTCCGCCTCATGCAGCTTCTTCTCATTGTTGCGTTTTGCGATTCTTGTGAAATCATCAATATTAAAATACTTGCTGGAACCAAGCTTCGTCACCTTGGCCTCGATGTCCATGGGGACAGCCAGGTCGACAAAGACTCTCGGTTTCCTGGTCTTGATATGCTCCTTCATCTGGCTGTAGGTCAGCACATAATGAGGGCTTGATGTGGCGCTAATGACCACATCCATATCATCGATATAATCATAACGACTGTCAAATTCAACAACGGTAAAGTCGTCATCGCCATGTTTTGTTGTGATCAGCCTGTTCTTGCGCTTGGTCACTGAAATATCCGCCTTCTCCATAGCCAGGGCATTCATCAGCACGATGCCCCCGATCTTGCCGGTGGCGCCGATGATCAGGATCTTCTTGCCTGCCAGGGTCCCCAGTTCTTTCTCTGCCACCTTCAGGGCCAGAGTTGCGGTAGACACGGAAGTCCTGGAAAGATCCGTATCTGTCTTGACTTTCTTGGAAGCCGTCACCGCCATGCGGAAGAAGGTGTTCAGGTAGACGCCGGTTACCCCCAGCTTGCGCGCCTTGGCATGCGCCTCCTTCACCTGACCCAGGATCTGATCTTCACCGATCACCATGGAATCAAGGCCTGCTGCGACATGGAACAGATGATCCACTGCCTTAACGCCGTGGTAGAAGAGCAGGTAGTCGCCTACCTCATTCTCTTTCACACCGATCTCAGAAAGCAGCGCATCCTCCATCCGCCGAAAGACGTATGTCTTGTTCTTATAGTCCGCATAGACATACATCTCCGTCCGGTTGCAGGTCGACAAAAGCACGCACTCCGAGATGCCCGGATAGCTTACCATTTTCTTCATGATATCCTTCTGCTGTTCTTCCGTAAAAGTGAACAGTTCACGAATCTGGATCGGCGCTTTCTTATGGCTGACACTGATAATCTGTATGCCCATTAATCCTCTTTCGCCTTTCTGAACTCATGTGTGAATGTCTTATCATAGAGTTTGGAGAGTTCGTACTCATCCCCAAGAAAGTCTCCCACAACGGTAAGAGCCGTCTTGGTGATCCCTGCTTCCTTTACTTTCTCCGCAATGTTGGTCAGGTTACCGATAACAATCTTCTGGTCTTCCCAGGAAGCCTTGTAGACAACAGCAACCGGGGTGTCGTCCCGATATTCTTTTCTGAGAGTCTCGGATAATTCCTCGATCATACCTACACTTAAGAAAATGATCATCGTGGAATTATGCTTGGCAAGATCCTGCAGTTTCTCCTTGGGAGGCATCGGGGTCCTTCCCTCCATCCTGGTAAGGATCACTGTCTGGGAAACGCCGGGAAGGGTATACTCCTTCTGCAGCGCGGCAGCAGTTGCCAGGAACGAGCTGACTCCGGGGATTACCTCATGGGCGATACCCAGACGGTCCAGCTCATCGATCTGCTCCCGGTGGGCGCCAAAGATCGCAGGATCTCCGGTGTGCACGCGGGCAACATCAAGGCCCTTTGCCTCGGCTTCCTTCATCACATCGATCACTTCTTCCAGGGTCATGGTAGCACTGTTGTAGATCTTAGCACCTTCCTTTGCGCCCGCCAGCACTTCCTTGTTTACGAGAGACCCTGCGTAGATGATCACGTCCGCGTTGTCGATCAGTCTCTTTCCCTTTAATGTCAATAATTCCGGGTCTCCCGGGCCCGCTCCGATAAAATGTACCATAACCTTAATCTCCTTTTTCCTAATGATAAATATATGAATAAAATGATTATTATGTTCAAAATATTCCGGACTCACAGGGGATGTCCTGGACCACTAGTCTGTCAGCACCTGGATTGTCTTTTTAATATCCTCGTCACTGTGGGCACCGGATACAAACATCGCCTCAAACTGGGACGGTGCCACATAGATCCCGTTCTCCAGCATATAACCGAAGTACTCTGCGTAAGCTTCCGTATCTGCGGATACCGCACCGGCGTAATCCTTCACATCCTGATCGGTGAAGAATGCGCTCATCAGGGACCCGATCTTGTTGATATGGAGGTCCAGACCGTATTTTTCTGCGCGGGCCCGGAAAGCTTCCGCCAGCTTGTCCGTGTTGGCCTCGATCCGGGTATACAGATCCGGCTGGGCCTTCAGCAGCTCGATGGTCTTGATGCCGGCCGTGGTTGCGATCGGATTACCTGACAGGGTTCCTGCCTGGTATACCTTGCCAAGCGGAGCCACCTTCTCCATGATATCCTTCCTGCCCCCGTAAACAGCCATGGGCATACCGCCGCCGACGATCTTTCCGAGAGTCGTCATGTCCGGTTTCACGCCGAACCACTCCTGAGCTCCACCAATCCCTAAGCGGAATCCGGTGATCACCTCATCAAAGATCAGGATCGCCCCGTTCTCTTCCGTGATCTCCCTCAGGAAAGGAAGAAAATCATCCTCCGGAAGAACCACGCCCATGTTGGCCGCCACCGGCTCCACGATGATCGCAGCGATCTGGTCCTTGTTGTTATCAAACAATTCCCGGACGGAATCCTTGTCGTTGTAAAGGGCTACCAGCGTCTGCTGAGCATAGGAAGCCGGTACTCCGCCGCTGTCAGGCACAGACTGGGTGAGGGCCGCTGATCCGGCCTGGACCAGGAGACCGTCAGAGTGGCCGTGATAACATCCTTTGAACTTAATGATCTTATCTCTCCCGGTAAATCCTCTGGCTGCGCGGATCGCGCTCATGGTAGCTTCCGTGCCGGAGTTGACCATCCGCATCATCTCCATGGAGGGGATGCATTCCTGCACCAGCTGGGCCAGTCTGGTCTCCTTGCCGGTGGGTGCACCGAAGGTCAGACCGTCATAGCAGGCTCTCACCACTGCCTCGACTACTTCCGGATGGGCATGGCCCAGAATGCCCGGCCCCCAGGAACACACATAGTCAATATAGTCGTTTCCGTCAACATCATAAATGTGGGAACCCTTGCCATGGTCTATGAACAGGGGATTCCGCCCTACGGAACCGAAAGCACGGACCGGAGAATTCACTCCGCCCGGCATCAGCCCGCAGGCCACCTGATACATCTCTTCTGATTTCCTGATATTCATAGTCAACCTCCTGCTGCCTCAAAGAAAGGCAAAATAATAAAAGCCCGTACAGGACACAGTAATAAAGTCCGGAACAGGCGATCGATCGGGATAGATCCGCATGGCTGCCTCCAAAGGAGAGACAAGCCGTTTCTGTGTAATCAAGCTAACCGGACAGACTTAGCGCAAAAAAATCCGCCCCACCTGTCTTCCGCAGGTGCAGCCATCTTTTCCGGCAAGCAGGTCTCCTGGCTTAAGATCATCACCCCGCTGCGTCTTCCCGGCATACTGCCAGTGACTTATTGCAACAGGATTCCCTTTACACAGTGACGGGATCGCACCAGATTCCCACTGGTTTCCCTATTAATTCTTGCGAAACTTGCTGGAAATTATAAAAATCTTACTTAATATCTGTAAAATTATATCATGAATTTATAGTTCTGCATAGAGTATTTTCTAGTCTAGAAGTACTGATACTTTTCTCTCTCCCGGACCAGAAACCAGACTGCGAGGGCCAGGGCGGCAGCCTCTGCGGCAACGATCGCCCACCAGATCCCGTCGATCCCGAAAAGGGCCGGCAAAAGCAGGATGCTTACGGTTTCAAAGCCGAAGGTTTTCAGGCAAGAGATGAGCGCCGAGATCTTCCCGTTCCCCAATGCAGTGAAGAGGGCGGAAGCAAATGCAGAGAATCCACCCAGCAGGAAGGACAGGGAATAAATATAAAAAGCATGGGTCGTCAGCGCCAGCAGGCCGGCATCGTAGCCTACGAAGATTCCTGCGATAGGCCCGCCCAGAATCCTCACCAGCGCCACCATGATCAGGCCCGAAGCCCCCACGATCCGAAGGCTCTTTCCAAAGAGGCTCTTCAGCTCCGGGCTATCTCCCGCTCCGTAATGGAAACTGAAGACCGGGGAAACCCCTGCCGCATAGCCATAATAGAAAGAAGAAAACAGGTAACCTGCATAGATGATCACACCGTAAGCAGCCACGCCTTCCGCTCCCGCATAGCGCATCAGCTGGTAATTAAACAGGATTGTTATCACAGAAGAGGCGATGCTGTTGACCATCTCCGAAGACCCGTTGGTGCAGGTCCTGATCAGGATCCCGGCTTCGAAATCCGGCCGACGGAAGCGCAGGAGACTGTCCTTATTCACAAGAAAATACAAGGTTTCCGCCACTGCTCCGGCTGATTGGGACAGGGCTGTGGCAAATGCCGCTCCGGCCAGGCCCCAGTGAAGACCTACGATAAAGACCGCATCCAGAAAAATGTTCAGCAGTCCTGAGAACATGCTCATATAAAGGCCCAGTTTCGGCTTCCCGGCAGTGATCAGAAAACTCTGGAACATGTTGGAGAGCATGAAGCAGGGAAGGACCAGCAGGATCGTCCTGCCGTAAAAGCTGCAGTCCACCAGTATCTGCCCCTCTGCTCCCATAAAAGCAGCCAGAGGTTCCACCAGCACGCTTCCCAGCAATCCCAGAACCAGACCTGTGAACGCAGTGAACAGGGTGATCAGGGTGAAATATTTTTCCGCCAGCTCCTGTTTTCCCTCTCCTAAGGTGATGGCAACGATAGCGGAGCCACCGGCGCCCGCCATGTAGCCCACCGATCCCAGGATGAACAGGATCGGGGTCACCAGGTTGATCGCCGCGAAGGGCACCTTACCCACATAGTTGGACACGAAGAAACCGTCCACCACACTGTAGACCGAGGCCATGATCATCATCACGATCGTCGGAAAGACAAAGCGCAGGATCCGCCCGTAGGTGAAATGGTCGGAAAGCCGGATCTCTTTTTTATTGTTTTGCTCTTCGGACTGCTGTCTCTCTTTGGATTCCATTTTCTTCCTCTCCGGTGAAATCAAGCTCATGATATGCTCATCATACCACATCCTCATAAAATCTGTGCTATAATATTGTAATAAATGGCAGACCTTTATGGGAGGGTACTATGAGATCAGATACAAGGAAAACACCATTTCAGATCGCCGTCTACGGCAAGGGAGGCATCGGCAAGTCCACGGTGAGCGCAAACCTTTCCGCCGCCCTGGCCAGGTCCGGCCGGAAAGTGCTGCAGATCGGCTGTGACCCCAAGCATGATTCCACCCGCCTGCTCCTGCACGGGGAATCCTACGCCACCGTCCTGGAATATCTCCGGGATGTGGACCAGGACCAGGCCCGGGTCGAGGAGATCCTGCACCGGGGTGCCTTTGATACCGGCTGCATCGAGGCCGGCGGTCCCAGGCCGGGAGTCGGCTGTGCGGGCCGCGGGATCATCTCCGCCTTCGAATTTCTGGACAAACACCACACCAAGGAACAATTTGATATCGTCCTCTACGACGTGCTGGGGGACGTGGTCTGCGGCGGCTTTGCCGTTCCGGTCAGACGGGAGTATGCAGACGCGGTCTTCCTGGTGACCAGCGGAGAATTCATGGCCATCTACGCAGCCAACAACATCCTGCGGGGCATCCGTAATTTTGACGGAGACCGCTATGCCCGGGTGGCGGGCATCATCTACAACGAAAGAAAGATTGAAGGAGAAGACCTGCGGATCCAAAGGTTCTCGGAGGCCGTCCGGCTTCCGGTGATCGCCCGGGTTCCCCGGTCGGACGCCTTCGCAGTCTCGGAGGCCAACAATAAAACTCTGGCGGAGCTTACGAAGGACCCGGCCTTTTCCAGGTACCGGCCGGAACAGGCCATCTTTGACCGGCTGGCCGCTTCCGTCTCCCCTTCCATGGCCCTCTATCCTGCGAACCCGCTCACGGATGAGGAGCTGGAGTACTGTATTCTCCACGAGGAAAGGGATGGGGAAGAGAAGTTCCGTCCCTCCGGCAAAAGAGAAAATGCGGACAAAGGGCAAGCCTTTGCTGCAAAAGAAAATATCCTGCCTGACCAGCCAGGTCAGGCTAACAAAAAACCGGCCAAACGCCAGCCTCTTTACGGCTGCGCCTTTACGGGGGCATCCAGCACGGCGATCCACCTGACAGACGCAGTAGTGATCGCCCATTCCCCAAAGGCCTGCGCCTTCTACACCTGGCAGAACATCAGCTCACCTGGCCGGCGCAATCTGTTTAACCGGGGAATTCTGCTGCCCTCTGCGATCAATCCCAACTACCGCTGCACCGATATGGAGCAGGCCCATGTGGTCTACGGCGGGATCGACCTGTTAAGAGATCATGTGACCGCAGCTCTTGCCGAAAAACCGGGAGCGGTAATCGTGATCAGTTCCTGTGTGAGCGGGATCATCGGGGACGATGTGCTGTCAGTGGAAGAACTGTCAACGCCGGAGATCCCGGTCATCGTTATCCCGGCAGACGGGGACATTAACGGGGACTACATGCAGGGGATCGGGATGTGCCTTCACAAGATCGCAGACTGCCTCTTTGACAGGACCCTTCCCCGGAAGGATAACTGTGTCAACCTGGTCGGGGAGACCGGCATCGCCAATAATTCCACGCTGAATTATCACTGTATCCGGGACATGCTTACAGAGCTGGGGATCGGGATCAACTGCCGTTTTCTGGGAGATGCGACGGTGGAGGAAGTAAGACATTTTCTTGCAGCGCCCCTGTGTATCATGACCGAGGACAACCCGGACAACCGGCAGCTGACCGGATGGCTGACCGACACTTACGGCTGTGAGTTTCTGGGCCTCTCCCTGCCGATCGGTTTCCGGGAGACTGCTCATTTTCTTCGGGAGATCGGAGCGCGTTTTGACCGACAGTCCGCGGTGGAAGCCATGATCCAAAAAGAAGAAAAAAAATATCAGGAAAGGATCCGCCGCCTCCGGAAAACCCTGGCGGGGAAAAAAATCCTGATCACCACCATAAATATCAATCTGGACTGGCTGCTTTCCAGCATTGAGGATGTGGGCATGGAGATCGTCTGGATCGGCGTGCTGAATTACCTTCACCAGGATGTGAAGATCAGCGACCAGCCGGGCAGGTATACCCTGGAAGAAAATCTGGACTTTTCCGTGGTGGATGACCGCATCCGGGAATACAAGCCGGACCTGGTACTTTCCAACTACACCTCTGTGGTTAATCCCGGAGATTATATCATCGACACCATGGCCATGAGCCAGATGGTGGGCTTCCACTCGGCCGCCTACGTGCTGGAACGCTGGGCCAAACTTTTTCAGAATCAGAAGGAAGGAGGCTGGAAGAATGACAGAGTCTTCTTTGAACAATACTTCCGCTAAGAAAGGTCCCGTCACCGCCGACAGCCTGTCCGGCATGATCTTTGCGGCGGAAGGCATCCGCAATACCCTGACGGTCCTGAACGGTCCCATGGGCTGCCGCTTCTACCACAGCTCCACCTCCCAGTTCCGGTCGATCCGGCCGAAACTCTACCTGCCGACCGGTCCGGATGACAGGCGGGTGCCGGTGGATTACAATTACTTAAACGACTGGTTTTTCCGTCAGGAGCGGGTGCCCTGCACCTACCTGGACGGTTATGATTATGTGTATGGTTCCGAGGATAAATTAAGGGAAGCCCTTGCTTTCTTTCGAAAATACATTGACTTTGACCTGCTGGTCCTGGCCAATTCACCGGGCGCCTCCCTGATCGGGGATAACCTGAAGGAAATCGCATCAAGAGAGTTGCCGGCAAGGCATACAGTGATGCTGGAATCCCCGGGCTACTCCGGCCGGTTTGAGGACGGCTACCGGGAGGCAATGGACCAGATCATAAGACAGCTGATCATCCCGGAATGGTCCTCCGGACAGAGAGCCTATGACAGGGCAAAGGAAAACGGCCCCTCCGTCAACATCCTGGGGCTTTCCATCTGGCAGCGCTACTGGGAAGGGGACTGCAAAGAACTGGTCCGCCTGTTTGAAAGCTGCGGGATCCGCGTAAACTGCATGCCCTGTGCGGACAGCCCGCTCTCCGACCTGCTCCGGATCCCGGAAGCCTCCCTGAACCTGGTCCTCTACCCGGAGATGGGACTGGAAAGTGCAAAACTCCTGGAGCGGGAATTCGGCACGCCCTGCTATGTCTGTGAAAACCTGCCCATCGGCTTTGACGCGGTGGAAAAATGTTTTACGGATATCTGCAGCCTTCTTGGCAGGGACTGCAGTCCCCTGCTGGAGGAATCCCACCGGGCCAGAGCCATCGCCTGGTACCATATCGACAACACTTACCAGGCCTGCGGCCTGCCCAAAGGAACTCCCTTTTACGTAAGCGGGAACCCTTCCCAGGTCAGGTCTTACTCTGCTTTTTTGAAAGATTATCTGGGCATGGAGCAGACCGGTCCTGACCAGGCAGAGCTCCTTTTCGGGGACGCTAACCTGATCGCCATGCAGATGCTGAAAAACCGGACCCTCTGCGGCATTGAGATCAACCTGCCGGGGATGGGCTACACGGATATCATTCCCAAAACCCACATGGGGATCCAGGGAACCCTCTTTTTGATCGAGCAGGTACTGAACGGTCTGATGTCACGAATCTAGGAAATACCTTAACAGGAGGAAAGCAATGAAAACCGCATATTTTTATCTGACTCCGGCAGCAGAAGAACTGGCCCGCCGGCTGGCTGCCTCCCATCCGGGGGACCTGTATGGAAAAGAAGATTTCAAGAATAAAATGAAAGATGCCTTCGGCAGATACGACAACCTGGTCTGCATCATGGCCACCGGGATCGTCGTCCGCATCCTGGCTCCTCTGATCTTCCACAAGACCAGCGACCCGGCTGTGGTCGTGATGGACCAGAAAGGGGACTATGCGATCAGCCTGCTCTCCGGCCATCTGGGCGGGGCCAACGACCTGGCCCGGGAGATGGCAGAGATCTGCGGGGGGCAGCCGGTGATCACTACCGGCACTGATGTGGCAGGCAAGATCTCCTTTGACTCCTTTGCCAAAAAAAATGACCTGGGCATCCAGAACATCGGCCAGCTGAGATTCATCAGCGGCAACATCCTGGAAGACCGCAAGGTCATTGTATACACAAACTATGAATATCCGGAGATCACGAAAGCAGACTATCTGACCTGCCTGCCGGTTCCGGAAGACCCGGCGAAGGGCCCCGAAGCCCCTGCAGTGGTCATCGACGAAGGTTTTACATTTTCTCCGAAGCCGGACCAGCCGGTCCTTTATCTCCGGCCCCGCACCATCTGCGCGGGGATCGGCTGCAAGAAAAACAGGGAGGCACAGCCCATTGAGGAGGCCCTTCGCCAGACATTAAAAGAAGAAGGGCTCTCGCCCCTCTCCCTGAAATGTATCGCCACCATCCCGCTGAAAGCGGAGGAGCCCGGAATTATTGAAACAGCAAACAGGATAGGGGTTCCCATGAAGATCATCCCCACCGAAGAGATTGAAGCTTTGGATATCGCCTCCATGGGGATCGCGACCTCCGACTTTGTCGCCTCCAAAACCGGAGTTCTCTCCGTGTCCACCGCCTCTGCCTACCTGGCTTCCGGCAGGGGACAGATCCTCCGGGACAAGGCCAAGTACAAGGGCATTACGGTCGCCCTGGCAAAGTCCTCTTCCGGTCAGGAGCCCGGTTAACCCTTACTCCCCAACTATGATCGAACGAAGCACCTTCACGGTGTAGTTCAGGTCCTCCTCCTTCGTCTCCCGGCCCAGGCTGAACCGCAGGGTCCTCCGGGATTCCTCCGTGGGGATCCCACAGGCCGCAAGCACGTGGGAGGGGGTTCTTGCGCCTGCGCTGCAGGCACTCCCGGCAGAGGCACAGATCCCCTTCTGGTCCAGTAGCACCAGCAGGGTTTCCGCATCAAACTCGGGGAAAGTCACACTCGCGATCCCCGGCAGACGGGACTGTCTGCATCCGTTGATCCGGACTCCGGGAATCTCTTCCAGGAGCTTTTTTTCAAATGCGTCACGCAATTTCATTTCTCTGACAGAATCCTGATCCATTCTCTCTTCTGCCAACCGGACCGCCCGGGCAAAACCAAGAATACCCGGAACATTCTCCGTGCCGGCCCGCATGCCCCTTTCCTGGCCGCCGCCATAAAGGAGTTTTTCCCCATCAAGGCCCGGTCTCACATAGAGCAGGCCCATTCCTTTCGGCCCGTACAGTTTGTGGGCGGAAGCGGACAGCAGGTCAATGTGACATTTTCTTAGATCAATGGGAATATGCCCGAAGGTCTGCACTGCATCCGTGTGGAATAAAATCCCCCGATCGGCAGCAAGCTTCCCGATCTCCTCAATCGGTTCGATGGTGCCGATCTCATTGTTGGCATGCATGACAGAGATCAGGATTGTATCTTCCCGGATCATATCTTTAAGCCGATCCACATCCACCAGGCCCTCCCGGTTGATCTCCGCCAAGGATATCTCAAAACCCAGTTTCCTGAGATATTGAAGGGAGTTCCTCACCGCAGGATGCTCCACCGGAGAAGAAATGATATGCCGGCCCTTCCCGGCCATGGCAGTCACGGCGATCCGCAAAGCCCAGTTGTCTGCTTCGGTACCGCCGCTTGTAAAAAAGATGGCCCTGGGATCTGCATGAATAAAATCCGCAATTTCCCTCCTGGCATCATCGATCTTCACCCGGACACGGACCGCGGGCTGATAGAAAGCAGAAGGGTTGAGAAACTGTTCTCCAAGAAAAGGCAGCATGGTTTTTGTCACCTCCGGATCCGGTTTTGTGGTTGCCGCGTGGTCAAGATAGATCATGTTGCTCCTCCTTGATCCGGGCAAGCCCTTTCCGGAAAAAATCTTCCCGATACTCTTTCATTACCCGGTCTGCATACCTTTTCCCGGGTTCCGTCAGTTTTGCTTTCTGGAAAGAGATTACCTCCAGGTACTCAGGGGCGGCCTCCCGGTAAAAGGCTTCCATCCGGGAAAGCAGGGTAAGGGCTGCCTTCCTGACAGAAATAACCTGCCCCTTCCTGGTCAGGATGCCGGCAAGGTCGATATCATACCTGGCTGCCGCCTTGTAATTTGCCACCGCCATGATCTGCCGCCCTCCGGTCAGTTCCGGCGGGCTGATACAGGCATCGTAGATGAGCAGGAGCTGGATAAATTTCAGGTCATTCAGCTCGATCCCGGCAAACGCATAAGGGTTCACATCCACATTTCTCAGTTCGATATGGTCCACCCCTTCCTCCACCAGTCGGGTCAGATCATTCTGACCGGGTGACTTCAGCCGG
This sequence comes from uncultured Lachnospiraceae bacterium, assembly GCA_946629665.1. Taxonomy (GTDB): domain Bacteria; phylum Bacillota; class Clostridia; order Lachnospirales; family Lachnospiraceae; genus Anaerobutyricum. Next base: position 1,870 of record CAMOYC010000035.1, on the reverse strand, counting down.
ACCGGATAGTAAAGCTCCGACTGACTCATGATCCAGCCTTGATCGATATACTTTTCAATGCTTGCCGCATAGCCGGCCAGACTGCTGAGATCAAAGGCCGGAACAAAATGGTTCCAGTAGCCAAGCTCGCTGCATCGCACGGATGACATCCCGACAAAATCGGTCTTCCCGTTCTCCTCCTGAGTCAGGAAGGATCCGTCCAGCAGCGGAGAAGCTGCCAGCAGCACCGTGATGATCCAGCCGTTTTCTATCAGGTTGGATGTCAGATCCAGGTAGATCCTGTTTTTATATTCTTTATAGCTGATCTGCTCTTTTTCCTGTCCTTTCAGGACATAGGCATAGTTTTCCCGCAGCAGGTCTTCATCAAAGGAATAATTCACATGGATCCCGCTGAAGGTCATCTTATATCTCCCGTAAACCCGGGCCAGATGCTTCCGGTATACGGTTTTATGGACCTCGTCCCCCACAAAGATGGCAATAGGGATCTCCTCCTCATTTTTTATCCGGGGCGGGTTGGAAAAAGGCCAGAGATACTCCCTGTCCTTCTTTTCGTATAGTTTTCTGCGGATCTTTTTCTCATATTCAGCCAGTTCTGCCAGCGCTCCCTCCGCATCCGGAGAGACCCCGGTGTTGATCTCCAGCTGGTTCTCACTAAAATCTCTCACGATATTCGGATTGTCCGGAAAAGGGTGGGCTGTTCCGGCGAAAGTTCCATCCCCGGTGACTCGCAAAGCCTCCTTTTCCAGGCCGACATTTCCTTTCATCAGCAGTTTTCTGACCTTCGGTTCCTCAAAATGCAGCATGATAATCCTCCGTATCCTTAAATGGCCGCATAGGCACAGATGATCTCTGTGAGATCCTCGCCCTCGTCCAGTCTTTTTTTCATCTGGGCTGCCGGGGAAGTCAGCTGCTGCGCGCGTTTGAAAACCGGCTGCAGAAATTTCTCTTCTCCCAGGCCTCTCTCCAGAAGTCCGGCTTCCGCCAGCTTCGTGATGGAGAGAACCAGGTTCCTGAGTTCTCTTTCATCGATCACTTCCGGAATGTGTCCCCGGTTGAACATCTTTCGAAGCTCTCCGGCGGTAAATCCATGCCGGTAAAGAACCTGATCCTTCCGGAATATTTCACGTAATTCCGGCAGTTTAACCGCAAGGCCCAGCTGGAAAGCCGCCCCGGACAGGACTTCCCCCAGAGGCTGGGTGCAAAGGCTCCGATACTCGATCGTCCCTCTGGCGGTCAGATCCAGGAACTTATAGGTCCTCAGAAATTGCAGGTCTTCCTCCCGGGGTGTGAATGTGCAGGACCTGTATTCCCCGTGGTCATAATATTCCGCTGCAATCTCCTTCTTCTCCAGGTATTCCAGGATCGGGATGGGATAGAAATACAGGTATCTGTCCCCTCTGTCCGCACAGAAGATGCTGGTGTAGGAGATGTAATCCAGGAATTCCTCCACGGTCTCCGGAACCGCCTCATAGAAGCCGACATTTCGCGGGTTGATCCCGTGGGTGCTGTACTCCCAGAGCAGGTCCCTGACACAGAGATAGTCCGGTTCATCTTCCGGCATGATGGAGTTGGCAAACAGCAGGGATTTGATGGGTTCCAGCAAAGAAAATGTCTTGATGGTTTCAATCAGCTGGTCCTTCTGGATATCCAGCTGCAGCTGGGAGGAACTGGAGAAGGTCCCATACTCCGGATAGGAGTGAAATCCTCCCTCCTTCTTCCAGCTGTTACTCTTCTTCAGGTAGCCCTCCAGCATCTTGTAACGTCCGCTGGCAATATAATTCTTAGTACATTTTTTATAGAAAGGCTGGATCCCAAGCCCCGTCAGGATATGGTGGTCACAAGCCAGTTTTTCATTCAGGAAGGAAATGTA